>JAZNNO010000068.1:0-12045 GCA_045580345.1 Faecousia sp. | reverse complement strand
ATGATACCATTGGTATTGCAACTATCGTGCTTTTTCTATGTCTGAAAAAAATTTTAAGGAGAGATAAAATGGTACTTTCAGATGGAAAAAACAATTTCCCCAACAACGAGTTTTCCTTTTGGGAGTGGTCTGCTCCTATCCTTCAAACACACGAAGAAGTTGTTTTCTCTTTTGACGATTAAATGCACCAAACATTTCGGATTTGCACCAAAATGGTCGAGTGGTGCAAAAATGCACCAAGACACTTTTGTATCAAAAATTGCGGATCTATATAAAACCACCACGGACTATTTCCTCGGCAGAACAGATAAGAAATAAAGCTGAAGCACCCACCGATGACGCTCTAACATCGGCGGGTGCTTTTTGCGGCACAAATTGCGGTCGGCGAAGCCCTACGGTGCGTAAATACCACAATTATTCACGATTCCGGGAGAGCAAGCTTGCCGACCCTGCGGAGGTAATTGCAGCTTGCGGATCAGGGGTACGATTATTTGACCGGCACGACCACCTGGGTGATATAATCCTCGCTGTTCTCTCCACGGTTGGGTGGGCCCTCCAAATAAATGGAACGGAACGGCCCTGCGGTTTCGATCTTATTCTCTTTCACATACGCCATCAACGCACGGATGGCTGCCGAGGTGCCTTCATAGGGTCCGCGGTAATAGATACACAGGCCCGGTGTTTCTGCAAATTCCACCCGCTCCGGCCCGTCGTAGCTGCTGTCTATCGGTATACAGCACATAAGGTCTAATTTTTCCGTCGGCTGAGACAGCCGTATGGTAAACATGCGGCTGTTCATAGAGATTTTTCCCGTGTGCGCCGCGGCAATATAGGTATCCCGCAGCTTGTTGGCAGCCTCGGATACATCCTGGCACGAATGTCTCTGACAAAAGCAGACCTGCCGGGGCAGGCTGGTTTTGCGGACGGTCAGATCACCCGGCTTGGCTGCGCGCACCTGAAGAATGTGAATGTTTTTGTCTAATTGATTCCGCAGATCTGTCAGACGCTGCAGATGGGCATCGATATTGTCCGTGTCATAATAATACTCTGCTATTTCTTTCAGCGTCAGGCCCAGCTCCTGAAGAGATCGGATGGACCGGATCTGCGTCATGTTATCCGCCGAGTAATAGCGGTATCCGCTATCCGGATCCTTGACAGCAGGTGTCAAAAGCCCCATATCCTCATAAACGAGAAGGGTCTTTCGCGTGACTCCCAGTATCTTTGTGATCTCTCCGATCTGGAACAATGTTTTATTGTGTTTTTTCATAGCAGAAAACCTCAAAAAAGTGTTGACTTGAACCTTAAGGTACGACTTATAATGAGTGTACCATAACAACGGGTTTGAAGCAAGCATCATTTTGCTGCCTGTTTGTGGCAAAAACATAAGAATCATCAGGAGGAACAATTACATGAAGAAACTGATCGCTCTGGCACTGGCTCTGGTCCTGTGTCTCACTCTGGTCGCCTGCGGTGGCCCCGACAAGCAGCCCGCTATTGATAAGTTCAACGAGACCAGCACCAAGTTCAATACAGTCGCTGCCAAGATCAACGAGAACATCGAGCTGTTCGACGCGGAGGTCGTCACCACCATGACCGACATGGCAAACCTGCTCAACGAGTATAACGAGCTGCTGTCCGGTGACAAGGAGCTGGCACAGGAGGATCTGGACGCTATGATCGACTGGTTCGGCGAAGTCGATGCCTGGATTGCAGACGTTGAAGCCGAGCTGGAATCTGTACTGTAACTGAATTTTTACGGAAGCGGGTGCCTGGCATCCGCTTTTGTTCTTAGGGAGGATAGAAATATGAAAAAGATACTGACCCTCATGCTGGCTTTTGCTGTGTGTATGTCCATGGCCGCCTGTGGCGGCGAGGAAGCACCCCGGGAGGAAAGCACTCCCGTAACCTCCACGCAGTTGGTCGCCGCCCCCAGCGAGGGCAGCTGGTCGGTGTACTGGTATCTGTGCGGCAGTGACCTGGAGACCAACCACGGCTGCGCGACCACGGACCTGCAGGAGATGCTGGAGGTACAGCTCCCCGAGAATGTGAATGTGGTCATTCAAACCGGCGGCGCAAGGGTATGGCAGAACGAGAATATGGACCCTTCCAAGTTGCAGCGCTGGCTGTATAACAGCGAAGGTCTTCAGCTTCTGGAGGAGCAGGACACCGCCAATATGGGCGACGCGCAGACCCTGTATGAGTTCCTGGACTTTGCCAACACCAATTACCCGGCGGACAAGGTAGCCGTCACCTTCTGGAATCACGGCGGCGGCTCTGTGACCGGTGCAGCCTTTGACGAGATCCACGGTCTGGATTCTCTGGATCTGGCAGAAATGTATCAGGCCTTTGATGCCGTTTGGCCTGCCGACGCTGACGCTCCCGCCCTGGAGCTGGTCGGCTTTGACACCTGCCTGATGGCTACGGTGGATGTGGCGTCGGTTTTCCAGGCTTTCTCCAAATATTTGGTCGCCTCCCAGGAGGTGGAGCCGGGCAACGGCTGGCTTTACTCCGGCTGGCTGCAGAAGCTGGCAGAGGATCCTTCCATGGAAGGTGACGACTTGGGTATCGCCATCTGCAACACCTATTATGAGGGCTGTGAAGCCGTAGGCACTCAGGATCAGACCACCCTTTCCGTGACCGATCTGACCAGGCTGACTCCCCTGCTGGAGGCCTATGAGTCCTTTGGCCAGGAAGCCTTTGTGGCTGCAGCCCAGGATCCCGGCTTCTTTGCTCTGCTGGGTCGTGCCGCCTCTCAGAGTGAAAACTACGGCGGCAACACCAAAGAGCAGGGCTACACCAACATGGTGGATCTGGGCCATTTGGCACGGCAGACCGCATGGATGCTTCCCTCGGCACAGAGCGTTTCCGACGCGCTTGCCGATTGCGTGATCTATCAGGTGGGCGGCATCTACCGTGCCGAGGCCACGGGGCTCAGCTGCTATTATTCCTACAACGGCGATGTCAATGACTTCAACGGCTACGCCAATGTGGGCACCGGCATCGCCTTCAAGCATCTGTATGCCTACGGTCTGACCGGTGAGCTGGCGGAGGGCGGTGAGGAATACCTGGCTTCCCTGGATATTCAGGAGCTTCCCAAGATCATCACCCTGGCAGATATGGAATGGGACGGCGCGCCTCTGGATGTCAACGGGGAGGGCACTGCGATCCTGACGCTTGGCGCGGAGGCAAATAATATTTTGGCCGGCATCGGTTTCTCCCTGTACTATGTGGACGAGCAGAACGATCAGATGCTCCTGCTGGGAACGGACAATGATATCACTGCCGATTGGGAAAACGGCGTGTTCTACGACAACTTCCGCGGCGTATGGGGTGCCATCGACGGCCATTTGGTCTACATGGAGCTGTCTTTTGAGGGCGAAGACTACAACCTGTACTCCGTACCCATCCTGCTGAACGACGAAGCCTACAACCTGCAGGTAGCCTATGACTTTACCGCCGAGGAGTGGAGCATCCTGGGCGCCTCCCAGGGCCTGGATGCATCCGGCATGGCCGGCAAGGAGCTGCGGCTGCTGGAGGAGGGCGATGTCATCACCACCATTTGGAAGGCAGCCTCCTACAGCGGCGAAGATGACTTTGAGATGTACGCCGCCGAGGAGATCACGGTGACTGCGGATACCGCCTTTGGCGAAGCGCCTCTGTTTGACGGCAGATATTCTATGGTGTTTGAGATGTGGGACGCGACAGGCAATTACGCCTATTCCGACGCCGTCACCTTCGATTGCGCAAACGGCGAGATCATCACTACGGTTTACGAGGACTAATTGGCGCATTGTACAGAATTGGCAGTTTCACGGATGTAGCACACTGCCTCCCTGCATTATTCGGCGCCCCCAAATATAAAAACGACAGAGAGGCTTTTGCCTCTCTGTTATTTTTATGCGGAGCAGGACACTTTGGGTAGCAAGGCTTTTTTGTAAAAATAGGGGGCAAGCAGATACACCGACTTGGTTCTGCACGGCCTACTGCCGGTGTTTGCTAAATATATGGTTGCTTTTACAGGATCACGCGCAGAATAAAGATATTATCTTGCAGGGAGAACTGACATTTGCCGCCCAGCTTTTCGGTCATGTACAGGATGCTTTGGGTACCATAGCCGTGGTTTTCCTTCGAGGTAATCGGCATTTGGTTTACATAATCCCATTCCGGAGCGGTGCCAAAGGAGTTTTTCACCGACAGCAGAAGTTTTCCATCAGAATTTTTCAACATCACTTTGATCTGCCGGGATTCCTCCGCCAATCCGATTTGCGCATTGACTGCGTTATCCAAGGCGTTCGACAAGATGGATGAGAACATAATCTCATCTACGAAAATCTCCTCCAGGGCAATATCTGCCTGGAACGAGATCCCTGTGTTACGGCATTTGCTTTCGTAATTGGAAAGAATGTAGTTCAAGGTGTCGTTTTGGCAATACCGGTGCAGCGAAACGGAATCGACCTGGGCTACATAGCCGGATATGAGGCTGCGTGCATGCTCCAGATCGTTTTGTTCGATGCTCAGTGCCAAATTGCTGAGCATCAGGCGCATATCATGACGGAGTATGCTAGTTTCCAAATTACTTTTTTTGATCGTTTCGATTTCCTTCGACTGCTGCTGGACGGTAATCTCGATTATTTCGTTTTTGCGCTGGGCCTGCATTTTCAGCTCATATTCGCGATAGTAGACGATGCAAAAGACCATAAAGGCAACGCAAAGGAAAAATGCCAAAAATTCAGAAGCCAAACGGTAGTGGACATCCCACAGGTTCGTATAGATGCCCACGATGTAATCAAACAGGTAATACACAAATGGCACACAACTGAAAATGAGTATGCTGCGGTTATCCTTGTTGAATATTTCGCAAATCAGCTTTGCAAAGTAGCGAAGGATCAATAAGGCTGTGAGGAGCGCCACCGCAATCCGTACGCACCAGCCAATTGTGGGATTTTCCGTCAAGGCATCAACCAACAAGCCGAACCATTTGGAGGGTTGACAGCACAGGTACGCCAAGCAGATCGACGCCAGAGCGGTAGAAAGCCGCTTGCGATAGATTGCGCACAGCAGAACGGCTAACAGGGCATGGACGATCAGAGGATACAACTTCCAAACCAAGTCCTCGCCGAACAGAAATAGTGTGGTCAACTGGGGGATTCCGCAGGCGGTGAAAATCAAAGCCGTGATCCCAATGTTCTTTTTCGAAAAACGCACACCGCAGAAAGCGGCGGACAAAGTAACACCCCAGAGAAGCGTCAGGGCGTGGTGTATGTAGAAAAGAATCGTATCGATCACAGATCATCGCCTGCCTTTTCGAAAATTACGCGGAAATAAGAAGCTTCAAAGCTTTTCTGACAGCTGCGGGAGATCGGGATATGGCGGCCTGACTGCATGAAAATTTCGGTATGGGAGTAGCTACCGATGTGGTGAATATTGACGATATAGCTGCGGTGACATTTGAAGAAACCGTCATCGAGCGCCAGTGTATTTTCGTAGGTATAGAAAGGCTCCACGGACTCTACTGTCCGGTTACCCTTCAAAAAGAAGACCACATGCTTCAGCTGCGCTTCCACGTGCTCAATGTCGGAAAGCAAGATCCGATGGGTAGCCTCGATGCCCTTTACAACGATGCTTTTGGCGGCCCCGTGCATCTGGCTGATCAGCTCGTCCAGACAGGCAAATAAGCTGTCAGGATTCACAGGCTTTAAAAGGTAATTGCTTGCTTTTACGGTATAGCTTTCCACTGCGTATTCCGTTGAGGAGGTAAGGAAGACGATTTTGACGGTCTTGTCCTTTTCCCGCAATTCTCTGGCTGCTTCAATGCCGTTGAGCAGCGGCATCACAATGTCCAGCAAAATAATGTCAAAAGGCGCTTGTGCATGGGCGGACAGGAGGGAGTCGCCGTCCTCAAACAGCTCCAATGCAATGCTGCGGGCAGCAGGCGCATCCCAGTGGGTAATCATGAACTTTGTTTGCTGCAAAAATGCAGAAGAATCATCACAAATGGCGATTCGGATCACGCCGCCACCTCCTTGCTCGTTTTTTGACAAATTAAGTATAGCATAGCCACAAAAACAATTCAACGAGAGGAAATTACCATTCATTCCCTAAATCGTGCATTTCATACCTTTTCAGCAAAAATGTCTCCTTATTTTGCTATAATGATAATCGCTAAAAGAGGATATAACAGGAGGTATCCAACATGAGAAAAAGAGGAGCAGTGTTTAACAAGATCACAGCCCTGGTGCTGGCGATTGTGATGGTGGCTGCATTGATTGCCGGTTGCGGCGCAAAGCCGGGCAACGAGCCCACATCTGCACAAAATGGCCTGTCCGCCTATGAGCTGGCTGTGCAGTATGGTTACGAAGGAACCATCGAGGAATGGTTGGAATCTCTGCATGGCAAGTCTGCCTATGAGATTGCCGTGGAAAACGGCTACACCGGCAGCGAAAGTGAGTGGACGATTGCAATCCAGGCGGCAGCTTCTCAGACCGGTGTAAGCATCACATCTGCAAAGTTTTCCGCAAAGGGCGAGCTGATTTTGATCTTGTCCGATGGAACAGAGCTGAATGTGGGCAAGGCGGTAGGCGCTCCCGGCAAGGACGGCCAGAACGGCAAGGATGGTAAGGACGGCAAGGATGGCCAGGACGCGGTGGGCATTTCCGGCGCCTCTGTGAATGAGGCCGGGGAGCTGGTCATTACCTATTCCAACGGTAAATATGTCAATGTGGGTAAGCTGGTAGGCATCAATGGTGCTGATGGCGTGGGCATCGCCAAGTCGGAGATCAACGATGCCGGCGAACTGGTCATCACCTATACCAATGGCCAGCAGGCCAATGTGGGCAAGGTAATCGGCGCTGACGGTCAGAACGGCACAAATGGTGTCGACGGCGCCCCCGGCAAAGACGGTCAGAATGGCAAAGACGGCATCAGCATTACCAATGCTACGATCAATGCGGCCGGTGAACTGGTTCTGACTTACTCCGATACGACTACCGAAAATTTGGGTAAGATCGTTGGTGCAGACGGTAAGGACGGCCAGGACGGCAAAGACGGCGTCGATGGCGCCCCTGGTAAAGATGGCGAAGATGGTCAGGACGGTATTGACGGTGCCCCCGGCAAGGATGGCCAGGATGGCATCAGTGTTACCGCAGCGCAGATCAACTCCGAAGGCGAACTGGTGCTGAGCTTCTCCAACGGCCAGCGGGTTAATGTGGGCAAGGTGATCGGCGCTGACGGCCAGGATGGCAAGGACGGCGTTGATGGCGCTCCCGGTAAAGATGGCCAGGATGGCGTTGATGGTGCACCTGGTAAAGACGGCGCAGATGGCATCAGTGTCGTGAAGTCCGAGATCAACAACAAAGGCGAGCTGGTCATTACCTATTCCAATGGTGCTGTAGACAACCTGGGTGTGGTCGTAGGCGCTAAGGGTGACAAGGGTGACACCGGTGCGGCCGGCCAGGACGGCGAAGACGGCGTTGATGGTGCCCCCGGTAAAGATGGTAAAGACGGTATCGACGGCGCCCCCGGCAAGGATGGCGTGGGCATTCAGAACATCTCCATTGGCACAGATGGCAGCTTGCAGATCGTGCTGACCAACGGTACCAGCTTGGATTTGGGCAACATCAAGGGCGCTGACGGTATCGACGGTGCCAAGGGTGATAAGGGTGACAAGGGCGATCCCGGTAAAGACGGCGTCGACGGCGCACCCGGTAAAGACGGTCTGGGCATCGCCAAGACCGAGATCAACGATAAGGGCGAGCTGGTCATTACCTATACAGACAATAATTCCGTGAATCTGGGTCAAATCGTGGGGACATCGGGCGGCACAGTCGGCATTCCTGGCACACCCGGCAAGGACGGTGTTGGCATCGCATCCACTGAGATCAACGAAAAAGGTGAACTGATCGTCCATTATACCAATGGCGGTTTAGACAACTTGGGCGTGATCGTAGGAAAGGACGGTGCAGCGGGCGCACCTGGTCAGAATGGTCAGGATGGCGCAGACGGCGAAGACGGTAAGGACGGTGAAGACGGCCGCGGCGTTGCCCAGATCGAGATCAATGAACAGGGCGAGCTGGTGATCACCTACACCGATAACGCTGTGGACAACTTGGGTAAGGTTGTCGGCGCCAAGGGCGACAAGGGCGATACCGGTGCAGCCGGTCAAGACGGTAAAGATGGCCAGGACGGTGCACCCGGCAAGGACGGCATCGACGGTGCACCCGGTAAGGATGGCCTGGGCATCGCCAAGACCCAGATCAATGACAAGGGCGAACTGGTAGTGACCTATACCGACAACACCACCGCCAATTTGGGCGTTGTGGTAGGCACTGCCGGCAAGGACGGTCAGGACGGTCAGAATGGCATCGGCATTTCCAAGACCGAAATCAACGCCGCCGGTGAATTGGTCATTACTTATTCCAACAATGAAACCGTGAACCTTGGTAAGGTGGTTGTCAGCAATTCCGGTGAGGCCGGAATCCCCGGCGCACCCGGCAAGGACGGCATCGGCATTTCCAAGACCGAGATCAACGCCAAGGGCGAATTGGTTATTACCTATTCCGACGGCAACCAGGATAATCTGGGTGTGGTCGTAGGCGCGGCCGGCCGGGATGGCCAGGACGGCGCAGCCGGTAAGGACGGCGCTGATGGCAAGGACGGCGCTGACGGCCAGGATGGCCAGGATGGCGTTGGCATCACCCAGGCCGAAATCAATGCAGACGGTCAGCTGGTGCTGTACTTCTCCAATAACACCAGCATTAACCTGGGCAAGATCGTCGGCGCCAAGGGCGACAAGGGTGAGCAAGGCGTCCAAGGCGAAAAGGGTGAGCAAGGCGAGCAGGGTATTCAGGGCGAAAAGGGTGACACCGGTGCAGACGGCATCGGCATTGAAAGCGTCACCATTTCTGACTCCGGTATGCTTTCCATGAAGCTGACCAGCGGCACAGTGCTGAACCTGGGCAACATCAAGGGTGCAGACGGCCTGGGCATTGCCAAGACCGAGATCAATGAAGAAGGTCACCTGGTGATCACCTACACCGACAATGCAACCGTAGACCTGGGTAAGGTCGTGGGTCGTGACGGCGCCAAGGGCGAAAAAGGCGACCAGGGCGAACAAGGTATCCAAGGCGAAAAGGGTGATACCGGTGCCGACGGCATCGGCATCGCAACGGTCACCGTCACTGCGGACGGCAAGCTGACCATGACACTGACGGACAACACCTACCTGGATCTGGGCAACATCCGTGGCCCCCAGGGTGAGAAGGGTGAACAAGGCGAAAAGGGTGAACAAGGCGAGCAGGGCATCCAAGGAGAGAAGGGTGAGCAAGGCGAGAAGGGCGAACAAGGCATCCAGGGCGTGGGCATTGCCAATGCCTATGTGAACGAGCAACTTCACTTGATCCTTGTGCTGACCAACGGCCAGGAGATCGACGCAGGCTATGTGGGCGTGGAAACCGGTGGCAATAACTCCGGCGGCAACACACCTCCTGCTGTAACGACTTATACTGTCACCTTCAAGGATTGGAACGGTACTGTACTGAAGACCCAGATCGTTGAGTCAGGAAAAGCGGCAACTGCACCAGCAGCACCCACTAGAAAGGGCTATGCATTCAGCGGCTGGGATCAGAGCTTTGACAACGTGACCGGCAATCTGGTAGTAACGGCACAGTATGTTGTAAACATTACCGGTCCTGCAGTTGTTTTGAGCAATGTGGAGACCTTCGCAGGCGCAACAGAGGTGGAAGTTACTGTAACGCTGAAGAACAACCCCGGTATTATGGGAGCGGTTTTCCAGGTTGCCTATGATGAAGCCGGACTGAAGCTGAATGCGGCAAGAAGCGATGTTTCCGCAGAAGGTGTCTCCTTTACAAAGCCTTCCGTGTTCAAGAACCCCTCCACATTTCTTTGGGATGCACAGGATATGACCTGGACCGAAGACGGTGTCATTCTGACCCTCTTCTTCAGCGTTCCTTCTACAGCAGCCGAAGGGGACTACAATATCTCATTGACCTATGATCCTGCCGATGTCTTTGATGGCAACGGTGATCCGATCGACCTGGTGGTCATTGATGCTGTGGTGAAGGTCGGGTGATGGTTACAGATGAAGATAAATAAGAAAACACTGGCGTTCTTGTTGGCGCTTGTTGCGTTGTTTGCCGTGCTGGTTGCCGCTATGTTTATCATGAAGGCCCGCGGACCTAATGATGAGGAGCCAACCTCTACACCGGAGACGGAGGAGGTATACATACGTGGAACGATACCTCCCACAAAGCCTGCTTTGGTGGTGGAAGGCACAAAGGCAAAAGCCGGCGACCAAAAGGTAGAGGTCATTATTCATGTAGAAAATAATCCGGGAATTCTGGGCATGGATTATGATCTTTACTATGATGACTCGGTAATGACTCTGGTGGATGCGCAATCTGTCCTGGAAAAGGAGGGCTGTGAGTATACGGCTCCTGCCTATTACAAAAATCCTACCACATTTCTGTGGGATTTCCAGGATGCCAATTGGGTGGAAGACGGTGCATTTTTGAAGCTGTATTTTGATATTGCAGATGACGCACCTGCCGGAAAATACGAGATCAAGATCATGTATAGTTATGGCAATATTATTGATGCCGATTTGCAACCCATCGATTTCGGTGTCAAAAACGGTAATATTTCCATTTCTTAATAAAAGGAGGCACATATGAAAAAAACTGTGTTGCCGCTGTTGCTTTTGTGTGTCTGCATTCTTTGCAGCTGCTTTACAGTAGTTGTAAGTGCAGAAACGACATGCACAATACGCGGCGAAAATGTGGTTTGCGAGCCGAATGCGGAAGTGACAATGGATATTGTCATTGAAAACAATCCCGGCATCGGTGGCGCAGAACTGATCGTATCTTACGATGAAAAGCTGACCCTGATCAAAGCAGAACCCGGTGCAGCCTTCTCTGCGCTGACCTTTGCAACGCCTTCCTATTACCGCAGTCCTATGATTTTTGCCTGGGATTCTCTGAATGTGGCAAATAAGGACATTCAGGACGGCACCATCCTGACCCTGACCTTCCTTGTGGCGGAAGATGCGGCAGGTGACCTTCCGGTCAACATTTCTTATGAATCCGGAAACATCTTCGACCGGGATCTGAAACCTGTGGAAGTGAGTGTGGAAAGCGGCTATGCTACGGCGATTTCCTACATACCTGGTGATGCGGATGACAACAAGAAAATCAACACCATGGATATCACCAAGATTCGCCGCTTCATTGTTGACGGCCGCAAGACCGATCCCGATGGCTATAACGTGGTCATTAATGAAAACGCAGCAGATGTGGACGGCAGCAGCAAGATCAACACCATGGATATTACACTGATCCGCCGCTACATTGCCGACGGCAAGATGACCGATCCCAATGGCTACAATGTGGTTCTGCGCCCGGGCCAGATCGGATGCAACCACAATATGGTACATACCCCCGGCAAGGACGCTACCTGTACAGAAGACGGTAATATCGAATACTGGATGTGTACCCATTGTGAAAAGTACTTTGCAGACGTAGAGGGCAGGTACGAGATCCTTTTGAGCAATACGGTGATCAATGCAGGCCATACCTTCGCGGAGGAATGGTCCAGCGACGAGACCAGCCACTGGCGGGATGCCACCTGTGAGCACAAGGACCTGGTGGTGGAAATGGAAGACCACACCTTTGTAAACCATGTATGCACCGTCTGTGAGGCAGCAGAAAAGGTGAAAGTCACCTTTGTGGATGCAGAGGGTGCAACCATCGAAGAGCAGCTGGTGGCCTATGGCGCAGATGCCGTGGCACCGGAAGCACCGGAGATCCTGGGCTATGTCTTTGACCATTGGGATGTAAGCACCCAGAATGTGACCCAGGAACTGACCGTTACTGCCCAGTATGTGAAGGGCCATGAGGTCTACTTCGCAGATTCCGACGGCACTGTGCTCAAGGGCATGATCGTCAAAGATGGCGAAAGTGCAATTCCCTATGAGTTTACCGCTGCGGATGTGATCCCTGAGGGCTACGAGCGCTCTGGCTGGGATAAGCCCTA
>JAZNNO010000067.1:0-14351 GCA_045580345.1 Faecousia sp. | reverse complement strand
CATATGTTTTATTCTCAGGTCTGAATACACTCCTCCTTGGTTAATACCGAAAAGAAGTTGATTATTATTTATTGTGCCTTCTTCACTATTCAATTTATTAAGGTGGTTTTTACACCTTTCAAGCCAACGAGTTGTTCTCTCGATTGAATCCTTGACATAATCATAAGGGGACGGATTTTCAATACATTCATCAAATGCCATAGCAATCGTTGACGCAAGGTTTGACTGAATCTGCATACTTTCTTCAGGACCCATAAAAATCTTAGCTCCATCAACGTGTGAGGAAAAATATACGCCCTCCTCCTTAATTTTTCTTAATGTTGAAAGGGAAAAAACCTGAAATCCGCCACTGTCTGTAAGAATCGGCCTGTCCCAGTTCATAAAGTCGGAGGCCAAGCGGTCTTAGGAAGACAATTAGGGGCTACAACTCCTTGGGTCACAGAACGACATGGCTACGATCCGACTTGGCAATGTACTGCATAGGCGCCAGCTCCGATGCGGTAGCGGAAACCACGGTAGTGTAGTCCATTGCGCCGCCCAGGGTCAAGGCATTCACGATCTGGGCCACAGTGGAACGCTTCTGTCCGATGGCCACATAGATACAAATGACATCCTTGCCCTTCTGGTTGAGAATGGTGTCGGTAGCAATGGTGGTCTTACCGGTCTGCCGGTCACCGATGATCAGCTCACGCTGACCCCGACCAATGGGGATCATGGAGTCGATGGCCTTGATACCGGTCTGCAAAGGCACATTGACGGGCTCACGCTCAATAATGCCGGGGGCCGGGGATTCGATAGGCCGGTAGGCATCCGCCTCAATGGGGCCCTTGCCGTCGATGGGCTCACCCAAGGCATTCACAACACGGCCAATGAGGCCCTTGCCCACAGGCACGGACACCACCTTGCCGGTACGCTTAACAGTATCGCCCTCTTTGATGCCGTTATCGCTGCCCAAAACCACGATGGAGGCAGTATCCTCCTCTAAGTTCTGCGCCATGCCATAAGCGCCGTTGGGGAATTCCACCAGCTCACCGGCCATACACTTGTCCAGTCCCGACACCTTGGCGATGCCGTCACCGGACAGGATCACCGTACCTGTTTCGCTGGTCTGTAATTTATTTTCGTAGTTCTTGATTTGACTACGGATGATTTTCGTAATTTCTTCCGGTCTAAGTTCCATAATTTACCTCATTTTTCAGAGTCTTGCTCATTTCATCCAGGCGACCCTGGATGGTACCGTCCACCTGGCAGCCGTCATAGCGCAGGCGTACGCCGCCCAATACGGCAGGATCGATCTTACAAAGAAGAGAGATTTTCTTGCCTGTGAGGGCAGTGAGCTTGTCCGTCAAACGGACTTTTTGGGCATCGCTGAGGGCAATCGCCGTAAAGACCTGCACCTCCAAAATGCCCTTGTCAGTATTGTACTGCTCCCGATAGGCTTTGCAGCACTCCGGAAACTGGCGGATATGGTTCTTCTCCGTCAGCAGTTTGAGGAAATTCAGCACATACTGATGCACCTTCCCCCGGAAGCTCTCTTCCAAAAGGTCAAGCCGCTCCTGCAGGGGGATATTGTGAGAGGCAAGAAGCTTCAGAAATTCCGGGTTTTCGCCAAATGCGGTCTGCAAAACCGCCAATTCGCCCAAAATCTGTTCTTCCAAGCCTTCCTCTTGCGCCAGGGTATAAAGACCCTGGCCGTAAACTGTTCCTGCCTGGCTCATGGCTGCTCACCCAATTCTTCCAGGAAGCTGTCCACCAGCTGCTCCTGCCGGGCCGCATCCAAAGACTGGCCGACCACCTTGCCGGCGATCTCCATAGCCAAAGAGGAAATCTCATTTTTAGCTTCACTGACAGCCTGTTTCTTCTCCCGGGCGATGTCCGCAGAAGCCTTCTCCCGGATGGCATCGGCCTCCCGGTTTGCCTGGCGGATGATCTCCTCCTCCCGGCTCTTGCCCCGGGCCACGGCCTCTTTCACCAGCCGGTCACTGGTTTCCTGGGCAGTTTCCAGCTTGGTCTGGTATTCCGATTCCAAAGCCTTCGCACTGTCCTGGGCGGATTGCGCCTGGGCATACATATCATCGATCTCCTGCTGGCGGTCGTGAATAATCTTCATAACCCGACCGAAAAGGAATTTCTTGGCTACGAAATAAATGGTCAGCGTGTTCAGCAGAACGAACAGAGCAGTCCAAAAGTTTACGCCTACAAATGCTTCAAATCGTCCCACTTCTGCGTACTCCTTTCAAATATTCTTTTGGGAGATCACAGAAGGAACATAATCAGCAGCGCAATAACCAGAGAGTAAATACCGGTGGTCTCTGCGATAGCACAGCCCATGACCATAGTGGAACGCAGAGTACCTGCAGTTTCGGGTTGCCGAGCCATACCGTCCAGTGCGTGAGCTACAGCATTACCTTCACCGATACCGGGGCCAATAGCGCCGATACCCATACACAGACCTGCACCGATAGCCTTGCCGGCGATTGCGATTGCGTTTGCTAATTCCATAATAATTTCCTCCTAATATTGTTGTTTATAATTACTTATGAATTAAGTTTTTTCTTTCTCTTGGGGTTCCGGGAGAGATCCGGCAATATACACCATCGTAAGCAAGCTGAATACATAGGCCTGCACAAAGCCGGAGAACAGATCGAAATAACAGGAAAGCACAGCAGGAATACCGTAAGACAGGATGGGAATACCCGAAAGCACACCCAGCGCCTGCAACAGGCCAAACAAGCCAAGCATCCCAGAAAGGATACCGAACATCAATGCTGCTCTCTTTCCTTTTTTCTTCCACAGGAAACAAAGACCTGCGCCAACAGCCATCATCACTGTTCCAACCAGCCATCCCTGCGATGCGATCAAATTCAAAATTGCCACGGAGGCCGCGCTGAGCGCTGCGTAGATAATGGTGGTAATAACACCGCCGCCTGCCACATTGCCGAAATGACGGAAAGCCATAGACAAAGGCTGGGCGATCTCCGACACGATATTTATCGGTGTCATCACCACGATAGGCTCAGTAAAGCCCTTGAGCCAGCCGCCAAAACCTTTGTTTTTGATGCTGTTATACCAAATGATCGCTGTGACCATCAGCGCCCATACCATCACACAGCTTACATCCGCTGTTGCCGAACGCAGAAAGCCTGTTAATCCGATCAGTGTACCGCAGATGGAGCTGAGGAATATGGTGCCAATAAAGGGAGTCCAATGGACATTATGAGCGCCCATAGTTTCCACCACCATATTTTGCAGCATCATCACGCCTTTTTCCACCATCACCTGCTTGCCATCCGGGCGTTTTTTCAGCCCCTTGCCCAAAGCAATGCAGGCCCAGCACAAAATCACTGTTACGATCAAAAACGATACTGTGGTCTGGGTAATAGGGATCCCACCGAATATGGGAATGGTAAAATAGATAAATGCGCCGTCAACACTTATATTCATACTGACTTATCACCCGGCTTTCTTCTGAAAAATTCCCAAAGAGTCAAGGTAAACCGCACAAACACCAGCGGTATCACCAGGGCGATCACATTGCAGATGCCGCTTTTGGCAAAGGCAAACAGCACCACTGCCATTACAAGCATCCGCAGCGCATAAGAGCCTTTGATAGCCGCCTGTCCGCCCTTTACATCCTGGTTTTGAGCCTTGTCCGCAGCAATGTTCACACCGATGGCCATCACAAAGAAATTGGCAATTGCCACCAGACCGCCAACGATGCCGCCCCAAAGCACACTCATATCAAATTTCCCCAGCAGGGCAAAAATACCCATTATTGCCGCCACGCCTAAGGCTTCACCCAAGGCCACAATGCCGGTCTGCCGGAGGAGTTCTTTCCGTACATCCATTTATGCTCTCCAATCAATCGTGTTCCCCGAAGGAAACAGGGGGATCTTCTTTTTCTTTTTCCTTACTCAGCCCATCAAGCGCCTTCAGATTTCGGACAAATCCGTCAACAGCGCAAAACAGGCCCAATCCAATGCCCACAAATATCACCCACAGGCCCAAATCAAAACGGTTCTTCAGCCAAACAGCCAGCAGAACGAAACCTGCCAGGGGCACTGCCGTGCTTAATCCCAGCTGGGTCAGCCAAACAAGCAGGTGCAAATTTTTCATACAATCCACCCCATTATATATTGTCTTATATTATACCAAATTTTCCATATTATGCAAGTAGCCTTTTTTAAATTATTTCCCAAAACCCCTTTATAATTTCCCAAAAATATAGTAAACTTACAGAAGACAAAATTAGACAGGAGGCGGTAGCTTGAACCAGCAGGAATTGGAGATTTTACAGGGCACCATTGGCGCCGTTGTTTTTCAGAATTATGATAATGGCTACGCCGTCCTGCGCCTGCAGTCAGAGGACGGTCAAACCGTCACGGTCGTAGGCACCATTCCCCTGCCGGCTATCGGCGAACGGCTGATGGTCACCGGCAAATGGGCCACCCACAGCAGCTACGGCAAACAATTCGAGGCGGAGTTTTTGGAACGGCTGATGCCCCAAACCGCCCCGCAAATCATTACATATCTTTCTAGCCGTGTCATCAAGGGCATCGGCCCTGTGATGGCAAACCGGATCGTGCAAAAATTCGGCGATCAAACCTTGGTGATTATGGAGAGGGAGCCGGAGCGCCTTGCAGAGGTTGTGGGCATCTCCGACAAAAAAGCCATGGAGATCGGCGAGGCCTTCCGCCTGCAGGTGGGTATGCGCCATTTGATGGAGTTCTTCACGCTCCACCAGCTACCCACAGAACTGGCAGTAAAAACCTATAAAGTTTACGGCGAGGCAACCATCGACCTGCTCTATGACGATCCCTATTTGCTGATGGACGAAGACTTGGAAGCGCCCTTTGGCGCTGTGGACCGTTTTGCCATCGACTTAGGTGTTGCCGGAGACGATCCCCGGCGGGTCAGCGCAGGTATTCTCTTTGAGCTGCGCTACAATCTCACCGCAGGCCACAGTTTCCTGCCGGAAGACAAGCTCATCGGTGCCACCGCCCAGCTTTTGAATGTGGACAATGCCACCGTAGAAATGGGCATTGCCCGGCTTTTGGAAGAAGAGCAGCTGGTGCGGGATCATTTGGCCGACATTCAAATCCTCTATCTGCCCCCGCTGTACCGGGCAGAAACCTACTGCACCCAGCGGTTACTGGCTCATACCGCCACCCGCTACCCTGCCCCGGCATCCTTCAGCAAGAAGCTTCGTACTGCCGCCCAAAGTAGCGGCTTAGAATATTCCTCTCAGCAGGAGCTGGCACTGCAGGAAGCCGCCACCTCCGGACTTTTGCTGATCACCGGTGGCCCCGGTACCGGTAAAACCACGGTGCTCAACGGCATTTTGTCCCTGTACGAGCAAATGGGTCTGAAAACTTTGCTGTGCGCCCCCACAGGCCGGGCCGCCAAGCGTCTGACGGAAGTGACTGGCCGGGAGGCCTCCACCATTCACCGGCTCTTGGGTGCGGGCATTGACCCCCACACCGGCAAGCTTTTCTTTGCCAAGGACGAAAGCGACCCTCTGCGGGCCGATGCTGTCATTGTGGATGAGATGTCCATGGTGGATGTGCAGCTTTTGGGAAGTCTTCTGCAGGCCGTTCCCCAAACTGCCCGCTTGATTTTAGTAGGCGACCCGGATCAGCTTCCCCCTGTGGGCCCGGGCTTCCCCTTCAGTGATATGCTCCGCAGCGCTATGCTCCCGGCAGTAAAGCTGACAGAGATCTTCCGTCAAGCCCAGGAGAGCCTTATTGTTATGAATGCCCACCGGGTAAACCGTGGGGAAATGCCGGAGCTACGGAACACTAAAAGCGACTTTTTCTTCCTGCAAGGCCGTTCTGAGGAGCAGGTGGCCCAAACCATTGTCGGCCTGTGCGCTGCCCGGCTTCCCCAAAATATGGGCATTCCTGCCGACCAAATCCAAGTGCTTTGTCCCACCAAGAAAGGTCCTGCGGGCACTGTGGCTCTGAACAAGCTGCTCCAGGCCCACTTAAATCCCGCCGCCCCCATCAAGCAGGAGAAAGCCGTTGGCGATACGGTATTCCGTGTGGGTGACCGGGTCATGCAGATACGCAACAATTACGACCTGCTGTGGAAAAAGACCGACGGCAGCGCCGTGGGCGCCGGTATCTTCAACGGCGATGTGGGCATCGTTACCAAGGTGGACAACCAGTTGGAAGTGCTTACTGTGGTCTTTGACGACCGGGAGGCAGACTACGAATTCACCCAGTTAAACGAACTGGAGCTGGCTTACGCCATGACCGTGCACAAAAGCCAGGGCAGCGAGTACCGGGCTGTGATCCTCAGCGCCTGGAATGCATCCAGTTATCTGCTCAGCCGCAGCATTCTCTATACTGCCATTACCAGAGCCCGGGAGCTGCTGATCATTGCAGGTCGTCCGGAGACCGTGGCCACTATGACCCAAAACGCCAAGACCGGCCGCCGCTACACAGGCCTCAAACTGCGCTTGCAGAACAAAGGAGAGTAACCCTTGTTTTCCTGGCTGCTTGACTTGCTGTTTCCACCCAAATGCGTGCTGTGCAAGCGTCTTCTTTCCCGGGAAGAGACGGATATTTGCCATCGTTGCCGGCAGATCACCCCTGAAATAGAAAAACCAAAATTCAGGCTTTCTTTTGTTGCAGGATGGACCGCTTTATGGTATTATAAAGATGATGTCCGCGCAAGCTTGCTCCGATTCAAATTCGGCAGGAAACGCAATTATGCTCTATCCTACGGACGGGCGTTGGCAATGCACCTGCAGCAAAAGGGCTTTGAGAAGTGCGATGTGCTTACCTATGTCCCTGTGTCACCCTTGCGAAAATTCCGCCGCAGCTATGACCAGGTGGAACTGATTGCCAAGGTTGTAGCAGATGAGTTGGGCCTTCGGCTCACTCCCACCTTGCGGAAAATCCGCAATACACCGCCCCAGTCGGGCTTCAAGGATGTATCCCAGCGCCGTGCCAATGTGCTGGGCGCATACAGGATCAAAGATTCCGACTTGATCCGGGGAAAACGGATCCTTCTGCTGGACGATGTGATCACCACCGGTGCCACCGCCTCAGAATGCGCCAGAGTCCTTCTGGTGGCCGGTGCAAAAGAAGTATACTGCGCCGCTATGGCAGCGGCCCATCAAGATAAGAATAAGTAGGTGAGGTTATGCAATTTGTATCCCAAGACTTAGGTATTGACCTGGGTACTTCCAATGTTTTGATCTATGCCGCAAACCAGGGCATCACCGCAAGAGAGCCCTCTGTGGTTGCCGTGGATAAGAACTCCGGTAAGATCCTCCAGGTTGGCGCTGCCGCCCGGAATATGCTGGGCCGTACCCCCGGCAATGTGGTGGCTATGCACCCGTTGAAAGACGGCGTGGTCTCCGATCACGAAATGACCGTGAAGATGCTGCAGCATCTGATCCGTTCCGCCACCAACAAATCTTCCCTCTTCACTCCCAAACCCAGAGTAATTATCTGCGTGCCCAGCAGCATCACCGAGGTTGAGGAGCGTTCCGTTATCAATGCTGCTTTGGAAGCCGGCGCCCGCCGTGTGTACCTGATCGAAGAGCCTTTGGCAGCTGCCCTGGGCGCCGGTCTTGACATCAGCGGACCTAAGGGCCATTTGGTCGTAGATATGGGCGGCGGTACAACAGATATCGCTGTGCTTTCCATGAACGGCGTGGCAAATGCCACCTCTTTGAAGATCGCCGGTGACCATTTCGATGAGATCATCGCCCGGCATATCCGCCGTAACCACCAAGTCGTTATCGGTCAGTCCACCGCCGAGGACATTAAAATCCAAATCGGCTCCGTGTTGCGCCGGAACGAAGAATTGTTTATGGAAGTCAAGGGCAGAGATGCCAAGTCCGGCAGACCCAGAAGTATTGAAGTCAATTCCACGGAGATCTGCGGTGTTCTTTACCGGCCTGCTCTCCGAATCGCCGAGGCGGTAAATGCCATGCTGGAGGATACCTCCGCAGAATTGGTTGGCGACCTGAATGAAACCGGTATCGTGCTCACCGGCGGCAGCAGCCAGCTTTGGGGTATGGATATGCTCCTGGAAAAGGAAGTGGGCATCCCCTGCACCATCGCCGACGATCCCGCCGCCTGCGTGGCTTACGGCTGCGGCAAGAGCCTTGCCTGGATCACCCGTATGACTGACGGCCCTATAAATATCGCGCGAAAGCGTTTAATGAGAGGATAAAAATTATGAACACATTGCAAGTTGGTTTTGCCCGTGTAAATGTCACCCCTATGCTGGGCATCGGTATGGCCGGTTACCAGATCCGCCGGAATGCTGACGGCGTCCTGGATGAGTTGGAGATCAACTGCCTGGCCGTTGCCTGTGGCGACAGCAAAGCTGTCCTCATTGCCATTGACCATTGCGGCATCGTGAAATCCGTGCTGAATCCTATGCGTCAGCAGATCTGCGATGTGACCGGTCTTCCCTGGGAGGCTGTGTACATCCACTCCACCCACACCCACACCGGTCCTTTCCTGAACCCCAACCCCACCGATCCTCTGGAGATCGAATATGCCCAAACCGTCACACGGAAGATGGGCGATGTAGCCAAGATGGCTTTGGATGATCTGAAGCCTGCCAAGATGGGCTATGGCGTGGGTCACGCACCTAATATTGCTTTTGTCCGCCGTTTCCGTATGAAGGACGGCTCTGTCCGTACCAACCCCGGTGTGGACAATCCCGACATTCTCCACCCCATCGGCGATGTGGATGAGCGGGTGAATGTGCTCCGCTTTGACCGGGAAGACGGTCAGAGTTTTGCCCTCGTTAACTTCGGCAACCATCCCGACACCGTTGGCGGCTGCAAAATTTCCGCTGACTGGCCCGGCTTCACCCGTAAGACCGTGGAAAAGGTGCTGGACAACACCAAATGCATTTTCTTCAACGGCGCCCAGGGCGATGTGAACCATGTGAATGTTCACCCCACCGGCGGCTATCTCAACGATATGTTTATGGACTTCGACGATGTAGCCCGTGGCTACAAGCACGCAGAGTACTTAGGCCGTGTGGTCACCGCAGGTGTGCTGCAGACCTGGGATAAGGTCAAGTATGTGGATGTGGACTCCATCCGTTTCACCCAGAAGATTCTGGAAGTCCCCTCCAATATGCCTACGCCCGAAGATGATATGGCAGAAGCCCATCGGATCCAGCAGATCCATGCAGAAGGCCGCGACGAGGAGCTGCCCTGGGTGGGTATGATGCGTACCACTGTGGTTGCTAAGGCCTGCCGCCTGGTGCGGCTGGAGAATGGCCCGGCCATCTTCCAGATGCCCCTGTCCGGTATTGCCATCGGCCCTGTGGCTATGGTTGGTATTCCCGGCGAGCCCTTCACCGGTGTAGGCCGCGGCTTGAAGGAAGCTCCCGATTGGGCAATGGTCCTGCCCACCTGTAACACCAACGCCAAGGAAGGCTACTTCCCCATGCTGGAGTGCTACGAAGAAGGCGGCTACGAGGCCGGCGGCTCCAACTACAAGGCCGGCGTTGCGGAGATCCTCATCAAAGAGGGTCTGGATATGCTGAAAAACCTCAAATAAAAACGAACCCCCGGGAACTACCGTTCCCGGGGTCATTTTATGTAATTTCAATGGTTGCAATATGTGGTCTGTGGTCGGAAGACACGATGGCGGGGATATCCGCGCTGAGCACCTGCATATCCTTGGATGTAAAAATATAGTCGATCTTCATTGTGGGATCGTCCGAAGGCCAGCTGCGCTTGGGCCCGTCAAACTTCTCCGCCGTATCATAAAGCCGCTCCCGGATGGGGTTCAAAATCTCATTTTCCGGCTGCATATTGAAATCGCCCATTAGGACACATCTTTCATCAGCCATATTGGCAAGCACTGTGTCCACAGCATTTTCGTGCTCATCGGGATTCAACCCAAAATGGCCGACCAGCACAGTCAGACCACCGGCCACATCCAGCTTTGCTTTCAGCAGGCAGCGGGTTTCGTAGTAACCGTGGTATTTCTTCTCCACCGGGTTGGGGATCATGATGGTCTCGGCCTCCAAAATAGGATACCGGGAAATGAGAGCATTTCCATAATCGTTGCCGTCTTTGGGACAGAGGGCAGAAGCAAAATAGTGGTAAAAGCCCAACCTTTCTGCCAAATGCTCTGCCTGGGGAAGGCGAACCGAACCCACGCCCTTTTTATACATTTCCTGCATACCGACGATATCCGCGCCGCACTTGCGTATGGTATCTTCCATAATATCAAAGTCGATTTCCTTGGTCAGATAGTTCATGCAGTGCTGGGTATTGTAGCTCATAAGGGTAATATTCATTTCGTAACACCTCTTTTACGCAAGTTCAATGGTTGCAACATGTGGTCTGTGGTCAGAAGATACGATGGCAGGGATATCCGCGCTGAGAACCTGCAGATCCTTGGTGGTAAAGATGTAATCGATCTTTCCCCTGGGCTCATCGGAAGGCCAGCTACCCTTTTCTCCGTCAAACAGCTCCGCAGTATCGTAGAGACGCTCCCGGATAGGAACGATCCGTTCATTTTCCGGCCGTACATTGAAGTCGCCCATCAGCACACCTTTCTCCCGGGGCAGATTGGCGATCACTGTATTCACAGCATTCTCCTGCTCGTCAGCATTCAACCCAAAATGGGTAACCAGCACATTCAGTCCACCGGCCGCATCGATCCTTGCCTTCAGCAGGCACCGGGTCTCATAATACCGCTTGCCGGTGCGCACCTCCGGGTCGGGGATGATCACCGTTTCCGCCTCCAGAATAGGATAGCGGGACAAAAGACCGTTGCCGTAGGGATACTTCCCCTTTTCCAACTTGGTTGCCTCGGCAAAATAGTGATAAAAGCCCAACTTCTTTGCCAAAACCGCCGTTTGCTCGGTAAACGCCTCAGTTTCGCCCAAATTGAACATCTCCTGCAGGCCGATAATATCCGCACCGCATTTGCGGATGGTGTCCGCCATAATGTCAAAGTCGATTTCCCGGGTCACGTAGTTCAAACAATGCTGGGTGTTATAGCTCATAAGGGTAATGCTCATTTTTCGCACCTCTTTGCTTTTTCCTAAGCATAGCACAGAACAAATTCATTTGCAATAACAAAAAACAGCAAGAACACACCTTCCCTGTATTTTATTAGATTATTATCTAATTACTATTGACAAGAAGTGATTAGACGTATATAATATCACTGTAGCTACAAAATCCTACGAAAGGAGTATCCCTATGACTTGCCTTGAAATTTACAACGCTCTCCTTGCTATTACCCAAAACATGTGCAATGCGTGTAAAGAAAGATTAGACGCTATTCCGAAAGATAATCGGACTGAAAGAAAAGCTGTGCAGCTGGAATACGCTATGTATAATTTTTGCAGCGCAAGCGGGTTATTTAACACCAACCAAACTCTGCAACAAGCACTGTGTAGAAAACAACCCCATTTCTTAATTTACGATAAAGTACTACCTAAATACTCTAAAATAAACAGTATTTACGAAACACTTAACAACGAAGATAAATGGTGTTTTATTGCAGCACTGCACCCGGAACTGTTTATCCGGGATCAATGGGTTACCAAAAAAGAAGCCGAACTTGCTGCAGCAACAGCTTCCGGTGACACAAATAGTGTTTTTGAATTAACGATTCAGCTGGGTGCTGTAAAGAATATGTTTTCCGCTTGGGAACAATGGCGTATAGAAAATAATGTTTTTCCGCATATGTTTGAGGGAGAATGAAAATGAAAGAAAAGCTCCAACTTCTAAAGGTCCTTGCCGACGAAACACGGCTTGCAATTCTGAATATTCTGCTCAGCGAGGACTCCTATGTGGAAAAACTTGCCTGTGAGCTTTCTCTGACACCGGCAACCATCTGCTACCACTTGAAAAAGCTGGAAGCAGCAGGCGTAGTCAAATGCTCCCGGTCTCAGTTTTATATTATCTATTCGCTGAACCGTGATATTTTTGACAAACCTCTTTACGAACTGATAAAGGTAGACACCACTGCCATTGAAGGCGAAGAAAAATACGAAAACGAGGTCCTTTCCCATTTCTTCAAGTATGGAAAGCTTACCCAGATTCCTACCCAAAGAAAAAAACGGGAGATCGTGCTTCGCAAAATTGCTCAGGAATTTAAGTCTGGACAAAAATACACCGAAAACGAAGTTAACGAAGTCATTCACCGTTTTCACGAGGATCATTGCACCATTCGCCGGGAAATGGTAGCCTGCGGTATCATGACCCGAGAAAACGAAATGTATTGGCTAATATAAGCTCTCCTTTGCGTGACGGCAATTCCCTGCTCTATGTAGGTTTGCCGTCACTTTTTTGCAGATTCCGCGGCCCTAAAAACTCGAAACCCTATACCGCACAACCGGCGATGCGCCTTGGAGGGGTACATAGGGGAGGGGCGCTTCGCAAGCGGGAGTTGCGGCCCAGCCCCTCCCCTATGGCGCATTCTTTGGGTACTTTCTTGGCGAAACAAGAAAGTACCGCCAACCGCAGACAATCCCCCAGTCAGCTTCGCTGACAGCCCCCTTTAGGCAAGGGGGCCTTATACCCATAAAAAAGAGCGTACTGCAATCGCAGCACGCTCTTTTATTTGTTATGAACCGGGGATCAAACCAGCTCGATGACTGCCATCTCAGCAGCACCGCCGCGGCGGGCGCCGATGCGGGTCACACGGGTGTAACCGCCATTGCGCTCAGCATATTTGGGAGCAATCTCATCAAACAGCTTCTTAGCCACGTCTTCCTTGGTAATGAAGGACAGAACCTTACGGTAGTTAGCCAGGCCCTGCTTCTTGCCCAGGGTAATCATTTTTTCAACAACGGGCTGAACTTCCTTAGCGCGGCAGAAAGTGGTCTCGATCTTGCCTTTTTCCAGCAGATCGGTTACCTGCTGACGCAGCAGCGCTTTTCTCTGTGCGCTGGTCTTGCCCAGTTTACGAGTACCGAACATAAACGTTTCCTCCTAACTCAGAATTAGTTGTTGCTGCCGGAATCCTCGCTGGCCAGGGACAAGCCCATCATTTCCAGCTTCTTCTGCACTTCGTCCAAGGACTTCTTGCCCATGTTACGCACCTTCATCATATCCTCACCGGTCTTGCTGATCAGATCAGCAACGGTGTTGATATTGGCGCGCTTCAGGCAGTTGAAGCTACGAACGGACAGATCCAGCTCGTCAATGGTCATTGCCAGCTTGGTATCGGGGCGATCAGCGGACTTCTCCACAACAGTGGAGCCAGTGCCGACAGTGTCAGACAGGTTGGTGAACACTGTCAGATGGTCGGACAGAATCTTAGCGCCCAGGGACACAGCGTCCTTAGCGGAAATGGTGGAATCGGTCCAGACCTCCAGGGTCAGCTTGTCAAAGTCAGTCTTGTCGCCAACACGGGTGGGCTCCACCGTGTAATTCACCTTGGTAACAGGGGAATAGATGGAGTCGATGGGAATCACACCGATAACGGTCTGTGCGGTCTTGTTCCGATCAGAGGGAACATAGCCGCGACCCTGGGACAGGGTGATCTCCATATTGAATGTTGCACCTTCACCCAGCGTGCAGATGTGCAGCTCGGGATTCAGAATTTCAACCTCGCCATCAGCCTTGATATCGCCGGCGGTGACCTCACAGGGACCAACAGCGTCGATATATACGGTCTTGGGCTCCTGGCTGTGCAGCTTCATGATCATACGCTTCACATTCAGAACGATCTCGGTCACATCCTCGGTAACACCGGGAATGGTGGAGAACTCGTGCTGTACGCCGGCGATCTTCACAGAAGTTGCAGCGTAGCCGGGAAGGCTACTGAGCATGATACGACGCAGGGAGTTACCCAGGGTCATACCGTAGCCGCGCTCCAGGGGCTCAACAACATACTTGCCGTAAGAAGGATCCTCGGGAGTATCCAGGCAAGTGATACGAGGCTTTTCAATTTCTACCATAGAATCTTACCCTCCTAATTTAGTGTGCGGGGTGTAGAATGCACCCAGCAATAGCATTCGAACGGACAGGGTGTCGATTACTTAGAGTACAACTCGACGATCAGGTGGACAGCAATATCGAAGTCGATGTCTTCCTTGGTAGGCATAGCGATGACCTTACCGGACATGGTGTTCTTATCGCGATCCAGCCACTTGGGAGCAGCAACAAATGCGTCGTCTTCCTTCAGCTTCTTAAAGAAAGCATTGGAAACGCTCTTCTCGCAAACAGCAACGACATCACCGGACTTGATCAGGTAGCTGGGGATGTTAACGCGGTTGCCGTTGACGGTGAAGTGGCCATGGTTCACCAGCTGGCGAGCCTGGCGGCGGGAGTTAGCGAAGCCCAGACGGTAGACAACATTGTCCAGTCTACGCTCCACCAGAGTCAGCAGGTTGTC
>JAZNNO010000066.1:0-9111 GCA_045580345.1 Faecousia sp. | reverse complement strand
CCCAATGAGGAACCGGTCATGAACACCGCCGAGATGCATACCATTGAGCATTTGGCGGCAACCTATCTGCGCAATGAACCCACATGGAAAGAAAAAGTTCTGTACTTTGGCCCTATGGGCTGCCGTACCGGTTTTTACCTGCTGCTCATAGGGGATTACTGTTCCAAAGATGTGGTGCCGTTGGTTGCGGACTGTTTCCGTTTTATCCGTGATTTCTCCGGTGAAGTTCCCGGCGCCAGCGCCAAGGATTGCGGAAACTATCTGGATATGAATCTGCCTATGGCGAACTACTGGGGTGCAAGGTTTTCTGCACTGCTGGAAAATATTGATAGTGACCGGCTGGTATATCCGGAGTAAGGAGATAGAGAATGAAGAAACTTGGAATTATCGGTGCAATGACCGTTGAAGTGGAAACGTTGAAAGAAAAAATGGAAGACCTGAAAGTGACTGAGCGGGCGGGTATGGAGTTCTGTGAGGGCGTTCTGGAAGGCTGCCCCGTTGTGGTCGCCATGTGCGGTGTGGGCAAGGTCAACGCTGCAATGTGCGTACAGGTTCTGTGCGACTGCTTCGGTGTGACCCATATCGTCAATACCGGTGTGGCGGGTTCCCTGTGCGCAGAGCTGGATATCGGCGATCTGGTGATCAGCAAGGATGCCATGTATCACGATTTTACCTGCCAGGCACTGAATCCTGCCTATGTGGTGGGTCTTGTTCCGGGACTTTCTGTGTACCAGTTTCCGGCGGATGAGGAGATGATCCGTCTTGCCGTTGCGGCGGCGGAAGAGGTGAACCCCGGTCATACCCGTATTGGCCGTGTTGCCAGCGGTGATCAGTTTGTGGGCGGCAAGGAACAGAAGGCAAAGATCGTAGCCGATACCGGTGCGGTATGCACGGAGATGGAGGGCGCAGCCATTGCCCATTGCGCTTGGCGCAACGAAGTGCCTTTTGTGGTGATCCGGGCGATTTCCGATAAGGCTGACGATTCCGCGGAAATGGATTATCCCACCTTCGAGGCCATTGCAGCCAAGCGGTGCGCAGATGTTACAAAAGCTATGGCCAAAGCCTTGGCTGAAAAGTGAGAAAACCAGGAGTGTTTGAAAACACTCCCGGTTTCTTGTTATCCAACTACCACATATCCGGCGCAGTTGATATAATGATCTCTCTCGCCCCAAGTCATATCGATGGGGTCAGCGCCTAAAAACAGCGCCCGCATTATGGTTTCCATAGGTACTTCATGGATGGCAGTGGTAGTCCAACGCTCGGAGCTGTTTGCAACCAGAATTTTTCCGTCCGGCGTATAACCAACAGCCATCACATAATGCTCATGCTTGGAAAAAGGATTCTCGGGGAATTCCTCCGTAGGATGGGACCAAAAAATAATTTGTTTTCCGGCTCGTAATGCTTCGTCAAAATGCTTTTCGGCCTTGCTCAAATCGGGAACTCCGAAGTATTCGGCATTCACACCGTGGTGACGGAGAATTTTGGTGATGCCGCTGACAGATTGGAGATTGTCTTGAGGGAATTCCCGATCTGCCTGGGGTTCACCCCAAAGCTGCCTGCACAGGGTGAATTCTTCATGGGGATCAATGTAAATGCCCTGCAGCCGCAATGCCATAGCGGTGCAGCAGTGGCCGCAGCCGTTTTTGCGGATAAATTCCTGGAATGGCCCTGAAATCCAGCGTTGCTGCCGCCAAACCGGAGTGGAATGGCTGCCAATCTTAACAATGCTGGGAACGGAATCACTGGATACCAGATCATATGTTGCGTAATTCATATGCTTTAGTCCTTTCTTTAGAGAATATCACTGACGTGGAGTACCACGCCGTCCTTCACCAGCTGCTTTTGCAGTTTTTCCACAGAAAGGGAAGAGAAGTCGTCTGTCATAGCTGCGGCAGTGCCGGCGGCCTGGCCGGTGACAGCGCAGCAGGGGATCACCCGCATCACATCCCAAAGGGTTTCGGTCACACAGGTGCACCGACCGGCAGTGATGAGATTCTTTACCTGCTTGCTATACAGGGTGCGGAAAGGAACTTCATAAATGGGACCCCGCTTTTTCCAGTTGGACACCATACCGATGGAGTCTTCAAAATAGACCTTGTCCTCGGTTTGAGAGAGGGTGTATTCGCCTACGATCTTCCGGGTCATTCGAATCTGGGGAATGGTGGCGATGGTCACGGGCCAAATGCTGGGATCGTCCTTCCGGGCAGTTTTCAGGTGGTTCAGCACCGATGCGTGGGAAAATACGGTCATTTCGGAAAGCTCCTTGCCGTCAAGACCGGTAAAGCGGCGGTCCATCAGAAGCTGCTGCTTGTTGGTCTCGGTTTGCTCCTCCTTGGGAACATCAGCACAACCCAATTGTTTCAGATTGTAGCCGTCCTGTCCCACATAGTAATACCAGGAGGCCAAAATGTTACCCTGTTGGAAGGTCTCTGTGGGAGCACCGGCAAACAAACCGATATCGCAGTCGCCGGTGGCATCCACAACGGAAGTGACCTTGCAGGCCTGTCTGCCGGTTTTGTTCTGATATACAAGATGGCTGATCTTATCACCGTCCATCGTAACATCCAAAATTTGCGTGCCGTAGAGGATCTCCACACCCTCCTTGATCAGCAGTTGCTCAGCCAAAATGGCAAACAAGTGAGGATTGTATCGTACCGCAAATCGCAGATCCTTTTCTGTCCGGGTGCCGATGCCATCCAGCCAGTTGGCAGGGTAGCGCGCCTCCGCACCCATGGAAATGGACAGCCGAAGCAGTTCCTCTGCGATACCAAAGGAAACCTGGTGACCCAAACCGTCACAGAGTGGGAGATAAATTGTAATCAAACCGGCAGTACCCAAGCCGCCCAGGATAAATTCCCGTTCAAACAGAACAGTCTTCTTGCCCATACGAGCCGCAGCCAAAGCAGCGGAAATACCACCAAAACCACCACCACACACGGCGACATCATATGTATTTACCACAGGGGTGCTTAAAACCTCAGAAATCTTTTCGTGCATAGGAAAACCTCCTTAGCTTTTTATATGCGCCATTATACATCAATGGGAAACCGTTTTCAACAAAAAATATTAGGGGGTTATTCGGCTTTTTTAATTCTTCATATAGCATAAAAACCACACCGAAGGGTGTGGTTTTTTGTGGCGGAGTGAGAGGGATTTGAACCCTCGCGCGGCTTTTGACCGCCTACTCCCTTAGCAGGGGAGCCCCTTCGGCCTCTTGGGTATCACTCCGAATAAAAGAAATACTATTCAGTTGCCAAGCCATTCTATCACGGTGCTGAGTTTTTGTCAAGTGTATTTGACCAATGTTGTCAAGAAAAAGCTAATCTGCTGTTGGTCTTATTTTCTTACCGCCACATACAATGTTCTATACATTGGAATTTGAGGTGGTACTATGGAACATATAACCAACGAGATCACATTGCGGGGCTCATTGCGGAATCTTCCGGAATTTTCCCACGAAAACCACGGAAAGCGGTTTTACCGCCTGTATTTAGAGGTTCCACGCTTGTCCGGGGCGGTGGATACCTTACCGGTAATCGTGGAAGAGGGGATTTTGGGAGAGCTTGACCCCACTGCCGGAGAGATGCTCACTGTCACGGGTCAGGTCCGATCGCACAATCAGCGGACTGACGGGGTGCGGCATCTGATGATCTTCGTATTTGCATCAACGATCGTAGCGGAAGACGGCGAACCCATCAACGATGTTATCCTGGAAGGACCGCTATGCAGAGAACCCAATTATCGGCTGACCCCTTTGGGCCGGGAGATCTGCGATGCGATGCTGGCAGTGCCCCGGGCGTTTCACCGGGCGGATTATTTGCCCTGTATTCTGTGGGGACGAATTGCCCAAGAGGTGTCACACTGCCATACCCGGGATGTGATCGCCATTCACGGACGGCTTCAAAGTCGGATCTACACAAAACAAACCGACGATGGTCCTCAAGAACGCACGGCCTATGAAATCTCTGCCCTTACCGCTGAAATCGTAGAGGAAGACCTCTATTAGCAAAGCCGGGCGGCGGAGTTGCCCCCACCGCACCAAAGCCACGCAGAGAATACTCTACGATTACATACCATCTTATTGCGGGGATGTTTGTCTTGTTACCCCAAATTTCCTCTTTTCTTGACGAAAATTCTGTGATAGAATTAAGAAAAGGAGTGATGGTATGCAAAAGAAAGTGGATGGGATCATTTCTGCGTTGGAGGAAAGATACCCCGATGCCCTGTGCGCTCTGCATTATAAAAAAGATTATGAACTGATGATCGCGGTGCGGCTGTCTGCCCAATGCACCGATGCCCGGGTGAATTTGGTAACCCCGGCGCTGTTTGCAGCCTATCCGACCCTGGAGGCTATGGCAAATGCAAATATTGCCGATGTGGAGAATTACATACACTCCTGCGGTTTTTACCGGCAAAAGGCCAAGGATATCGTCTTGGCCTGCCAAATGCTTATAGAAAAGCATGGCGGCAAAGTCCCCGGGACAATGGAGGAGTTGCTGAAACTGCCCGGTGTGGGCCGTAAGACCGCAAATCTTCTCTTAGGTGACCTGTATAATGTACCGGGCAGTGTAGTGTGCGATACTCACTGCATCCGCATCTGCGGCCGCCTGGGCCTGTCCAAGGGGAAAGAACCGGAAAAGGTAGAGAAACAGCTGCGTGTAATTTTACCCCCGGAGAAAAGCGGTGATTTCTGCCACAGGATCGTCCTGTTTGGCCGGGAGATATGCACAGCCCGCGCGCCCAAATGCACCGAATGCCCTCTGGCACTTTTCTGCCAGGAAATCAATAAAGGCTAATAAATCCCCCCTTGTCCGAATAGACTTTGGACAAGGGGGGATTTCCTTGGGCAAAAAACTTCCGATTTTCTACAATGCCTTGCTGTTGACCGGGGTAAACCTGCTGCTGCGATTCGTCTCCACCGGTTTTCAAGTATATCTGTCCGGAACCATCGGCGCTGCTGGGATAGGCCTACTGCAGCTTGTGCTCTCCGTTGGAGGGTTGGCACTGACAGCCGGAATGGCCGGTATCCGTACAGCCACAATGTACCTCACTGCGGAGGAACTGGGCAAGCGCCGCCCGGAAAATGTGTGCTGGGTGCTGTCCGGATGTGTCCGCTACAGCATCCTGTGCAGTGGGGCTGTGGCGGTGGTGCTTTATTGCTTTGCGCCCACTATTGCGGTGGGATGGATAGGGGATAGAGGGGCTGCCGGTGCGGTACGGCTGCTTGCGTACTTTCTGCCGGTAAATTGCCTTGTGGGGGTAATGGTGGGGTATTTTACAGCAGCCAACCGTATCGGCACATTGGCGGCTGTAGAAGTAGCGGAGCAAGCCTGTTCTATGACCCTCACTGTGGGACTTTTGAAATTTTGGGCGGGAAGCAATCTGTCCAAGGCTTGCGCGGCAGTAATTTTGGGCAGTGCTGTCAGCGGGTGTCTGACGCTCCTGTGCCTTATTGTTCTCCGGGTCAAAGAGAACAGCCCTGTGGGAAGTCGCATCCACATTGCTCACCGCTTGCGAGAAACAGCGGTACCCTTGGCCTTAGCCGATGACCTAAAATCCGGTATCTCCACAGCAGAAAACCTGATGGTCCCCAAACGGCTGGCCCTTTGCCAAAAAATCGGTGATCCGCTGGCGGCTTTCGGTACAGTCTGTGGAATGGTTTTCCCGGTGCTGATGTTTCCTATGGCCATTCTCTACGGTTTGGCGGAACTCTTGATCCCGGAGCTTGCCCGGTGTGCCGCTGCCGGAAGCCATAAGCGGATCCGCTATTTGGCAAAACGCAGCTTACGCTTGGCAATGCTCTACGGCTGTTTGTTCTGCGGACTGCTTTACCTGCTCAGCGATGAGCTGTGCATTGGCCTGTACCGCAATCCGGATGCAGCCCTGTACCTGCGGCGGTTTGCCCTCCTTGCGCCAATGCTTTACTGCGATGCTATTACAGATGCGATGATAAAAGGCTTGGGGCAACAGACTGCCTGCGTGCGGTATAATATCCTAACCTCCGGAATGGATGTGCTGCTTTTATATTTGCTGCTGCCCACTTATGGGATGGAGGGATACTTTTTCAGTTTTCTTGTGACCCATATTATAAATTTTGGCTTGAGTGTACGAAGACTGCTGAAGCTTACCGGCAAACTGATTTCACCGCTGGTGCCGATCTTTTCCTTAGGGGCAACGGCGGTAGCCATTATCCTTGCAAATACCATTGCTGCGCCCATACCCAAAGCGGGTGGCTACATACTGCTCCTTGGCTGCCTGTGGTTTTTGCTCCGGGTAATCAGCCGGGAAGATCTCCGCTGGATCAAAGGCCTAATATATAAAAAATGACCTGCATTGCAGGTCATTTTCTTTTATAAAGCTTTCAAAACTTCCTGTATAAACTCCCAGGTGCGCTTGGTGGATGCGATGTTCAGCCGCTCCCGGCTGGTGTGGATGTCCTGCATATCCGGGCCCATGGCAACACAATCAAGGCCGGGCAGCTTTTCACTTAAAAGACCACACTCCAGGCCTGCGTGAATGGCTACGACCTCAGGGGCTTTGCCGTACATCTCGGTATAGGTCTTTACCATGGTATCCCGCAGAACGGAATCCTTCTTATATTCCCAAGCAGGATAAGCGCCGCTGACTTCCAAACGGGCATCGTGGAAATCCGCAAGGGTCTTCAGCTTTTCGGCAAGTGCATCCCGCTCTGCATTCACACTGCTGCGGGTAGCCCAGGACAGGCTCAGCTCGTCGTCCAGGGCTACAACACCTAAGTTCAGGCTGGTCTGTACCAAGCCGTCAATGTCCTTGCTCCAGGCTTCAATGCCGTTGGGGGCTGCGTTCAGCAGGGCAATCACCTTGGCAGAGCTTTCGGTGGTCAGTGCGTTGCCACCCAAGGCATCTACATCATCGCCACGGATGGTGGCGTTGGGTTCGTCATACTGCTCCCGGATCTCCTTTTGCAGCTGGGCAGCCACCTCGTTGATCCGCTCAATGTACATACCCAAAGCAACTAAGGTCGCCTCGCAGGAATGGGGGATGGCGTTATCCTTAGCGCCGCCTTGCAGCTTGGTGATGCATACGGGCATCAGCGCCTGTACCCGGCTGAGGAATTCGCCCATTACCTTGTTGGCGTTGGCTCTGTTTTTGTGAATTTCTACACCGGAGTGACCGCCCTGCAGACCTTCCACTGTCAGCTTGACACAAGGACCGTATACAGCCCGACGGGTCACAGGCAGCAACAGCTGGGCCCGGGCACCACCGGCGCAGGAAACGGTGAAAACACCCTCTTCCTCACAATCGAGATTCAGCATTTTCCGTCCCTTCAAAGCGGAAAGATCGATCGCACCGGCACCGTACATACCGGTCTCTTCATCTACGGTAAGAATGACTTCCAGGGGAGGGTGGGGGATGGATTTGTCCGTCAGCAGCGCCATAGCATAAGCCACAGCAATGCCGTTGTCACCGCCCAGAGTAGTGCCCTTTGCAAATACCCACTCGCCATCGTGGGTGACATCCAAACCCTCTTTTTCCATATCAATGGGGCAATCGGCATCCTTGTCGCAAACCATATCAATGTGGCCCTGAATGATCACAGGCTCGTGATCCTCCATACCGCAGGTGCCTTCACCGAAGAGAAGAACATTGTTCATCTCATCCTGCACATAGCGAATGCCGTTTTCCTTGGCAAAGGAAACGATGTAATCGCTGATTTGCTTTGTGTTTCCGGATCCGTGGGGGATGGCACAGAGGCTTTCAAAATAAGTAAAAACCGACTTGGGTTCCAAACCGGAAAGTTTTGTGGCGTTCATAACAGTACTCCTTTTTGTAAAACTAAAGGTATTGTAGCACATCAGGATTCAAAAGTCCATAAAAAAGAGGGGCGCGTTTGCGCCCCTTTCATAATTACTTCATCCGGAAGGACTTGCAGTCGGTGCACTGGTCAGCAGTGGGGTTAGCCTCGTGGGTGCCCACCAGGATGCGGTCCAGGGCGCAGTAATTTGCGTCGGAACAGTGATTTGCGCACTGCTGAACAGTGCACTCAATGCTCTTGTTTGCCTTACAATCCATTGTCAATTCCTCCTTTTTTGTGATAGGCTTAGTATGCAGCATATTTTCTTTTCTATACTGCTTATTTTTAATTGACAATTTATTTAAAAACCATTATAATATTTGCGGAAAAATACGAAAACGGGAGACCGTTTTTCAAAGAAAGGAAAATTTGCAATGATTTACAGTGCAGAAGTACAACATATGTGCTCCGTAGCCAAGGGTGCCTACCATGGCCCCGCTCCCATCCCCGAAGAGGGCAAGTGGGTGCAGGCTAAGCAGATCTCCGATATCAGCGGTTTCACCCACGGTATCGGCTGGTGCGCTCCTCAGCAGGGCTGCTGCAAGCTGACCCTGAACGTGAAGGAGGGCATCATTGAGGAGGCTTTGGTGGAGACCCTGGGCTGCTCCGGTATGACCCACTCCGCTGCTATGGCTTCCGAGATCCTCATCGGTAAGACCATTCTGGAGGCTCTGAACACCGACCTGGTGTGCGACGCCATCAACACCGCTATGCGTGAGCTGTTCCTGCAGATCGTTTACGGCCGTACCCAGTCCGCATTCTCTGAGGACGGTCTGGCTGTGGGCGCTTCTCTGGAGGACCTGGGCAAGGGTCTGCGCAGCCAGGTGGGCACCATGTTTGCCACCGCTGCAAAGGGTCCCCGTTATCTGGAAATGGCTGAGGGCTATGTAACCCGCCTGGCTCTGGATGAGGACAACCTGATCACCGGCTACGAGTTTATCAACCTGGGTAAGATGATGGACTTCATCAAGAAGGGCGACGATGCCAATGAGGCTTTGAAGAAGGCCAAAGGCAGCTACGGCCGCTTTGCTGATGCCGCCAAGTACATCGACCCCCGTCACGAATAAGAGGAGGACACGAAAATGGCTTTGTTTGAAGGTTACGAAAGAAAGATTGACAAAATCAACGGTGTTCTCGCTCAGTATGGCCTGAAGTCTGTTGAGGAGTGCCGTGATCTGTGCACCGCTAAGGGCTTCGATCCCTATGAGATCGTTAAGGGCATTCAGCCCATCGCTTTTGAGGACGTGGCATGGGCCTACTGCGTGGGCGCTGCTATC
>JAZNNO010000065.1:0-79700 GCA_045580345.1 Faecousia sp. | reverse complement strand
GACAAAAAAAGAAGAGAGAGCAAATGCTCTCTCTTCTTTTTTTGGTACGCCGAAAGGGACTCGAACCCCCGACCTACTGATTCGTAGTCAGTCACTCTATCCAACTGAGCTATCGGCGCATACACGTGTCACTTAACGTGCCTGCATATAATAGCATACAGTTTTGAAAAAAGCAAGTCTTTTTTTGGAAATTTCAAAAGAATTTTATTCCTGTATCGGTATATGCTTTTATGGAAAAACTTCCAACAGCCGGAAAAAAGAAAACCTCTGCGTTGCAATCCGGTAAGGATTCATATATAATAAGGAATATTGCGAAAGGGGGGCGCACAGATGGAAGATAAGGTTTTACAGCAGCTTACGGCTGTGTTGCTGCCCTGGTATTATGAAAATCGCCGTGATTTGCCCTGGCGGCAGGATAAAGAGCCTTATCACATCTGGTTGTCGGAGATCATGCTCCAGCAGACCCGGGTAGAGGCGGTGAAAGGCTATTATGCCCGTTTTCTGAAAAAGCTCCCTACAATTGCAGATTTGGCAAACTGCGACGATAATGCCCTCCATAAGCTGTGGGAGGGCCTGGGATATTACAGCCGTGTACGAAATCTGAAAAAAGCTGCCCGACAGATCGCAGAACAATATGATGGCATATTCCCCAACGAATACAGCCAGATCCGCAGCTTGCCCGGCATTGGCGATTATACCGCCGGTGCTGTTAGCTCCATTGCCTTTAACCAAAAGACCCCGGCGGTGGATGGCAATGTACTGAGGGTTTTGTCACGGCTTACTGACGACGATACCCCCATTGATGCACCTGCTTTCAAAAAGTCTGCCCGTGAGGAATTGGAAAAAATCTATCCTGACAGGGCAGGGGATTTCACCCAGGCGTTGATGGAGCTGGGCGCGACCCTTTGCGGACCAAACCGCCTGCCGGATTGCGAGAATTGCCCCTGCAATCCTTTCTGCTTGGGCTATCGGAGGGGAACTGCGCCAAGTCTTCCGAAAAAATCTCCACCCAAGCAACGAAAGGTAGAACATAAAACAGTACTGATCCTATGCTGTGATGGTCGCTTTGCGCTGGAAAAACGACCCAATAAAGGGTTGCTGGCAGGCCTTTGGCAGTTTCCCAATGTGCCGGGGAAACTGAATGTCCGGGAAACACTGGCAGAAGTGGAGAAAATCGGAGCAAAACCGAAAGAAATTTTGATGCAAGTGGAGCGCAAACACATATTTACCCATATAGAATGGGATATGTGTGGAACTTATGTGGAAACGGCAAACTGCGGCAGCGATTATCTTTGGCTGACAGCCGAGGAGATCAACGCGCAAATAGCCCTGCCCACTGCATTCCGTCTTTTTTGGGAAAGTGCCGATGGATTGTGTGCAGAGAAGATTTTTCTGAAAAAACCCAAATAAATGTAAAAATAATGTTTGACAAACAGGGAATTTGCCTATATAATAGCTAAGCACGACTGTGAGGAGGGGGATACTATGCGACTGGATCTGTCTTCTATTATTGACCGTCCCGGGGAAAGCATAGCCTACTCTGTCAGCGTGGATCTGAGCGATCTTGTGTATGGCACAAGCAAGCCGGTTAGTGAGCCGGTGCTGGCCAGCGGCACGGTGCGCAATACCGCCGGAGTTCTTGTGATGAAGGGCTTGATCAAAACCTGTATTCACGGAACCTGCGACCGCTGCGCTTCCGATTTTGACCGGGATGTGGAGATCCCCATCGATGCGGTGCTGGTTGCTGAGCTTGCCAACGAAGACAGCGAAGATGAATGGGTTTTCCCCCTGGAGGCAGACACTGCTGATTTGGATGACATTGTCCGGACGGTTTTTGTCCTGAATATGGACTCCAAGCTGCTGTGTAAAGAGGACTGCGCAGGTCTTTGCTGCAGATGCGGCAAGAACCTCAACGATGGTCCCTGCACTTGCCAGAAGGAGCTCGATCCCCGTTTTGCTGCTTTAAGGCAGCTTCTCGATAAGTAGTAAACAAAGAATGCTGTAAAAAGCAGTTTGACCAAGGAGGTGTCTCAAATTGCTGTCCCTAAGTGTAAAGTGTCCAGCGCCCGCCGTGACAAGCGCCGCGGTTCCAACTGGAAGCTGTCCGCCCCCAGTGTGGCTGTTTGCCCCAAGTGCGGTGAGCCCGTTATGCCTCATAGAGCTTGCAAGGCTTGCGGTACCTACAATGGCCGCCAGGTCCTGGAAGCCAAGGCTGAGTAAGGCTGGAAAAAAGCGTAAGCTGAGAGGAAGGCGTGCTGCCTTCCTCTTTTTCCATTTATAGACAAATTGTAAAACTTATGTAAATCGACGGATTTTTCGTTGATTTGTTGATAAAATCGTGCGATAATTGTAGGTAAGAGAGGAGTGATTTTCTATGGCGAAACCTTTGGTTGCCATCGTAGGTCGTCCCAATGTGGGTAAGTCCATGTTGTTTAATAAGCTCACCGGTCGCAGGACCTCTATTGTGGAGGATACTCCCGGTGTCACCCGTGACCGTATTTATGGTGATTGCGAGTGGTGTGGCAGAAGCTTTTCTTTGGTGGATACCGGCGGTATCGAGCCGGGTACCGAGAATGATATGCTGAAATTTATGCGCCGTCAGGCAGAGATCGGTATTGAATTGGCCGATTGTATCGTGATGGTGGTGGATGTGCAGACCGGTGTGACCGCTGCCGACCAGGATGTAGCTACGATGCTCCGTAAGTCCGGCAAGCCTGTGGCGCTGGCTGTAAACAAGTGCGACTCCATCGGCCCTGTGAATCCGGATGTGTACGAGTTCTATGCCCTGGGCATCGGTGACCTGTTTGAAGTGTCTGCTATCCACGGTCACGGTACCGGTGATTTGCTGGATTGGTGTCTGGAGCAGTTCCCGGAAGCGGAAGAAGAGGAAGAAGAAAGCGATGTCATCAAGGTGGCCATCGTTGGTAAGCCCAATGTGGGAAAGAGCAGCCTCTTAAACCGGATTTTGGGCGAGGAACGGGTGATCGTGTCCAATATTGCCGGCACTACCCGGGATGCCATCGACTCCGAGTTTGAAAACGAAACAGGTAAATACTGCTTTATTGATACCGCCGGTATGCGCCGCAAGAGCAAGGTGGACGATATCATCGAGAAATTCTCCAATATGCGTACCGTTGCGGCTATTGAGCGGGCGGATGTGTGCCTGATCCTTATAGATGCCAACGACGGTGTTACCGAGCAGGATACCAAGATCGCAGGCCTTGTTCATGAGGCTGGTAAAGCAGCCATCATTGTCGTGAACAAGTGGGATGCTGTTGCCGACAAGGAAACCAATACCATGCGGGATAAGGAGCTGGCTGTCCGTGACGGCTTAAGCTATATGACCTATGCCCCTGTGGTGTTCCTGTCCGCCCTCACTGGCTCCCGTGTGGACAAGCTGTTCCAGGTGATCCAGGATGTGCACAAGCAGAACACCAGCCGTATTACTACCGGCGCGCTGAACTCCATCTTGGCAGAAGCCACCGCCCGGGTGCAGCCTCCCTCCGATAAGGGCCGCCGGCTGAAGATCTACTATATGACCCAGGCAGGTACAAAGCCCCCCCATTTTGTGATTTTCTGCAACGATGCAAGACTCTTCCACTTCTCTTATCAGAGATATTTGGAAAATCAGATCCGTGAAGTCTTTGGTCTGCAGGGAACCCCTGTGCGCATTACCATTCGCCAAAAGGGCGACAAGGAGGAGTAATTATGTGGTTTCCTATCGTTTTGACGATCCTGGCTGGCTATATGCTGGGTAATCTCAATGGCGCTGTGAGCATTTCCAACCTTTTGGCAAAAAAGGATGTCCGTGACCAAGGCAGCGGCAATGCGGGTCTTACTAACTTTTTGCGAATGTTCGGCCCTGGCAGCGCTTTGCTGGTAGTTTGCGTGGATATGCTGAAAGCGGTAGTAGCGTGCCAGGTAGGAAGGCTTCTGCTGACCCCCTATGGCTGCCCGCTGGACGGTGTGCTGATCGGCGGAATAGCTGTGTGTATTGGCCATGTTTTTCCGGCTCTGTTGGGCTTCCACGGCGGCAAGGGCGTGCTGAGCGGTGTGACCGTTGCGCTGATGGCTGATTGGCGCCTGGGCTTGCTGGCCCTGGGCATTTTTGCGGTTTGCCTGTTTGTGACCAGATATGTGTCTTTGAGCTCGATCTTAGGTACATTGTCTTTTGTGATCGCATTTCCTGTGATATATGGCGCGCAAAGTCCTTTGGCATCGGCGTTGGGCGCGGCCTTGGGCTTGCTGATCGTATTTATGCACAGGAGCAATGTTGGCCGCTTGCTGAAGGGCAATGAGAGAAAGGCCACCTTCAGCAAATTCAAAAAGAAGAAATAACCCTTATGTAGGAAAGGACGCGCATATATGCTGCAACTGAAAAACATTGTTAAAAATTATGCCGCCGGCGAGAATACCGTTCGGGCTCTGCGGGGTATCTCTCTTCAGTTCCGCCCCCACGAGTTCGTGTCCATTTTGGGCCCCTCCGGCTGCGGCAAGACCACTATGCTGAACATCATCGGCGGCCTGGATAAGTATACCAGCGGCGATTTGGTGATCGATGGCCGGTCCACCAAGAAGTATAAGGACCGGGATTGGGATACTTACCGCAACCACTCCATCGGCTTTGTGTTCCAAAGCTACAATCTGATTCCCCATCAGAGCGTTTTGCAGAATGTGGAGTTGGCGTTGACCCTGTCCGGTGTATCCAAGCGGGAGCGCCGCCAGCGGGCGAAAGCTGTGCTGGAGCAGGTGGGTCTGGGTGATCAGCTGAAGAAAAAGCCCAGCCAGATGTCCGGCGGACAGATGCAGCGTGTGGCCATTGCCCGGGCGCTGGTGAATAACCCAGACATCATTTTGGCTGACGAGCCCACCGGCGCATTGGATACAGAAACCAGTGTGCAGGTTATGGAGATTTTGAAGGAAGTTGCCAAGGACCGGTTGGTGATCATGGTCACCCATAACCCGGACCTGGCCAACACCTACTCCACCCGTATCATTAGGATGCTGGACGGCGAGATCACCAGTGATTCTGCTCCCTTGACAGAGGAGGAGCAGAAGGCCTGCGAGGAAGAGGAGACCCAGGCAGCATCCGTCAAGAAGAAGGCTGTCCGGAAACCCTCTATGTCCTGGAGTACTTCCTTTGGCCTTTCCTTAAAGAACCTGTTTACCAAGAAGGGTCGCACTGCACTGACCTCCTTTGCCGGTTCTATCGGCATCATCGGGATTGCACTGATCTATGCCGTATCCAACGGTATGACCACCTTCATCAATGCTGTCCAGGAAGACGCCCTGTCTTCTTATCCGCTGACCCTGAAAGCTACTACTGTGGACATCGGCACCTTGATGGAAACCTTTATGGGCAAGGAAACCGATGGGGAATCTGCTCACGATAAGGATGCAGTCTATTCTGTTTCCGTAATGGCGGATATGATCAATGCCCTGAATAATATGGAATCCACGGAAAATGACCTGAAGGCTTTTAAGACCTATTTGGAGCAGGAAATGCAGAAGCCGGAAGAGGAGAATAAACTTTCTGAGGCATTGACCGGCATCCAGTATACCTACGATATGGATCTGCTGGTGTATACCCAGGACCCTGTAGGTAACATCGTCTATTCCGATACCCAGCAGCTGCTTGCTGAGGCGCTTAAGGATTTTATGGGAATGGATATGTCCTCTATGATGTCCATGGGCGAAAATATGGGCGGCGGTATGGGTATGCAAATGCCGGGTATGGAAATGAAGCTGTGGAATGAGCTTCTTTCCGGCAAGGATGGCAGCCCCGTTAACCCCGTGCTGGAGGATCAGTATGATGTGATCTACGGCAGCTGGCCCAATAGCTATAATGAGATCGTGCTGGTGGTCAATGAGAATAATGAACTGGACGATCTGACTATGTATGCCCTGGGTCTGGAATCCCACGATAAGATCGAGGACAGCTTCAATGCCATTATGAAGGGCGAAGAGGTTGATGCCGATCAGAAGAAATGGTCCTACGAGGAAATTTGTGCCAAGGAATTCCGGGTGATCCTCAATGCCGATTGCTATGAGAAGGATGCAGCTACCGGCCTGTATGTGGATAAGCGGGCGGATTCCGTTAAATTAAGGCAGCTTTATGATAATGCGCTGACACTGAAAGTCACCGGTATTATTCGCCCCAGTGAGAAGGCAAGTTCCACCATGCTCACCGGCTCCATCGGCTATACCAAGATGCTCACGGAGTTTGTTGCCCAAAAGAATCTGGAATCTGCTGCGCTGAAGGCGCAAAAGCAGGATCCTGCAATGGATATTTTCACCGGTCTGCCTTTCCCCAACAGCGATGCGATCACCCATGAGGAAATGCGAGATCTCTTGGTGAAACATATCGACGGCTTAACGCCCGAGGAGCAGGCTGAAGTGTATGTGGATATGCAGGTGGCCCTTGCTGTGGATGGGATGCTTGCTTCTATGACCCGGGAGGCTATGGAGAAGCAAGTGCTTGACGCACTGGGTCAGCAAGAGGGTATCGACATCCAGGCGGCGACCAGCTACATCAAGAATATGAAGGATGCAGAGCTGCGCAAGCTTCTGCAGGATAATCTTGTGAAGATGGTAGACCCCAGATCGGTCCAGGAATCTGCTGATGCAGCGCCCCAGGCTGGTGCAACCGCTCCCCAGCTGGGTGCGACCATTCCCCAGGGAGATGCGACTGCACTTCCGGAAGGCGAAACCAATCCTCAGGCAGAGTTGGTCACTGTGATGATGAGCCTGCAGCAATGCTATAAGATGCCTATGGAGAATAAGCTGTTGATGCTGCAAACAGACTTGATGAAGTATACTCCGGAGCAGTATACGGTTTGCTATAACAGCGTGATGGAGTTCTCCGATTCCACTTATGAGCAGAACCTGCGCAAGCTCAGCGATGTGGATCTGGATGACCCGGCGACCATCAATCTGTATGCTTCTAGCTTTGAGAATAAGGATATTGTGGAGGATGTTATTGCTACCTACAATGATTCTGTGGAGGAGCTGCAGCAGATCCATTATACCGACTATGTGGGCATTATGATGTCTTCCATTACCACCATCATCAATGCCATCACCTATGTGCTGATCGCCTTTGTAGCCATTTCTTTGGTGGTATCCTCCATTATGATCGGTGTGATCACCCTGATCTCCGTCCAGGAGCGGACGAAAGAGATCGGTATTTTGCGTGCAATCGGCGCATCCAAGCGGAATGTGTCCGGTATGTTCAATGCGGAAACGATGATCATAGGCTTCACATCCGGTTTGCTGGGCGTGATCGTGACCTACGGCCTGTGCGCTGTGGTGAATGTGATCCTCTTTGCCCTTACCGATATTGCCAATCTGAAGGCGGTGCTGCCCTGGAATGTGGCGGTGGTGCTGGTGCTGGTCAGTGTTGCGCTGACTTTGTTCTCCGGTATTATCCCATCCAGAAGCGCAGCCAAGAAAGACCCTGTTGTGGCTCTTCGAACTGAATAAGCATAAAAAACACATCCACAAATGTGGATGTGTTTTTTTCTTGTTTTGCGTTTTAGATTACATTGTGCCTGTTAGTGGCTTTTTCTTCTTGTCCGAAATGCCGCAGCTGTGCCAGGGCCTCACCGGCAAGGATCTTTTTGTATATCTCTAAGACCAGTGCTGTAAGACGGTCATTTTCTGCAAAACCGGAGGTTTGCAGCAGTGTGGCCTTGGCATTTTCAAGAGTTTGTTCCAAACCGCTTTCCGCCACCAACCGGTGTAGACCGGCGGCGCAGCCGATAGCGATATAAACCGGGGTTTCTCCGGTTTGCATTACAAGGGAAGAGGCGCCAATGAGCCGGTCCTGGGCAGATAGCTTTCGGGCAGGATCGCCGCCTACGCGTCCGCAGGTGTCCTGCAAAGCCTTGTTGGTGAATCGATACAGCAGATCTTCTGCATGGCAAAGCAGTTCTTCCAGGGGGACACGATAGGTCTTGGAAAGGGCAATGGCGCTTTCCAGCATCGCGTTTTGTACAATGATCTTGATTTCCGGCACATCAATAGCCTGGTAAATGTACTCCAACCCCAATAGATCACCTAAATATGCGCAGATCGCGTGGCCCATATTGTGCAGGTATAGCTTGCGCTTGATGTAGAAATCAAAGGGTTCAAAGGGTACCATATTTTTGATGTTGGGGATGTCGCCAAGGAAAGCAGCCTTGTCCACAGGTAAGAAGCCGTAGCTTTCCACACAGACACGCATAGGCTCGCCGTCTTTCATTGCCTCTGTTTGGATGGGTACCATTCGACCGATGGATGCTTCTACCAAACCGACGGTTTCGTCGAAAAGACTCTGTTCTTCCTCGGTAAGCTGTTCCTTTAGCATCTGCTCCAACACCTTGTTGGCATCCATCAGATTTTCACAAATGATAATATTCAATGGCGGTTTGTTTTCTGCCCAGCGCTTGCGCAAGCCAGCAATGATATTGGGAACAATGAATTTCAAAATTCTGGCGCCCACAGCCGTTGCCATGATGTCTGCATTTGCGATAGCTTCAGCTACTGCTTCTGTGTTATTGCCGTGAACAGCACGGACATTGGTGACTTCAATATCTCTGTGACCTTCATTGGAAAGGATTCGGACGGGATATTTGTGTTCGCTGTTCAAGGAATCAACCACGGCATCGGCTACATCAATAAAGGTGACTTCATAACCGGATTGACTCAGCAGTTGTCCGATAAAGCCTCTGCCGATATTGCCGCCGCCGTACATAACCGCATTCATTGTCCTGCCTCCCGTCTTGTAAATTGCTTACAGTAGTCTTTGATCTCTGCTTCTGTTTTCATGCCGCCGGTAGCATCCGGACAGCTTAGCGCCATAGTAGCACAGCTTGATGCAAATTCCATAATCGTCATATCGTTCCAGCCGTTGTAAATGCCAATCAACGCACCGGCGCAGAAAGCATCACCGGCACCGGTGGTGCCTTGGATATAACCAGCGGGGAGAATGTAAGAGCCAAGAACGCTATAGCCTTCCTTGCTCAAGCATACAGATCGCTCCGGCATATGGATGATGACCTTCTTTTGCACACCCAATTCCATTAACCGTCGAGCGATTTTCTCCAAATTTTCAGCGATAGGCTCTATGCCAGCCAGTCTGCCGGCCTCTAACTCGTTTACAATGAGATAGTCAGTGTAGGGAAGACAGGGCAGAACAAGGTTGTATCTGTCGGAGTTTTCGCTGACTAAGTCAATGGATGTCTCTATACCGCGTTCCTTTGCTGCCTGCAGGATCTTTAACCCATCGCCGTTATCTACCTTTTGCAGCAGCAAAAAATAGCCAAGATGCAGAATTTTTCCATCGATTGTCTCAAAATTCATATCGGCAATACCAAAATTTGCGCTGGCGCCGGGATAGACAAAGAAAGTCCGTTGTCCGCCGGGGATACTCATAACCTCGGTGAAACTGGTTTTCTCACCAGCCATAACCGTAAGCCCTTGGGTGGCAACACTATTGGAAAGCAAAAGACTTGTAACAAACTTGCCCTCAGCGTCATCGCCGATTTTGCCAACGGCTCGTACCGGAAGGCTTGGGGCGATTTTCTTTAAGTCTATAGCTACATTGGGGACACATCCGCCGGCGGCATATTGAATGCTGCGGATCTGTGTTAGTTCACCGGCAGGAGGATACGCACTGATCTCGTTGATCTTGTCAACCAAGATGCTGCCTGCGACGGCAATACCTTTTCTCTCTAAAGCTTTCATCAGTTGCACTCTGCTTCCAGGGGGCCGGCCAGTTCCTTGAGGAAGAACAGTCTGCCTGCCAGAGTGGGGATGTAAGAAGAAGTGATCCAGGGATCAACACCGTGACGCAGAGTCATCCACAGGGAAAGCCCTTGCCACTGCATACCGCGGCCCAATACGCCGTCAGCACCGCCAATGGCATAATCCGCCTGCAGGAACAGACCGGGGCCGATGGTGTTGGCCCGGCAGGGGACCAAAGTGGTGCGGGACTTGAAGCTGGTCAGTGCATTCTGCTCCACCGTCAGAGGATGGATCTTGGCAGCGATGCGGTAGGGGGCTTTTTCCCATTCTGCCGCGGTTGTGTAATCAGCGGCAAAGGTGGGCTCCCAGAAGGCAATGTGGCACATTCTGCCGATGCCGTAAACCAGCACCAGCTTAGCGCCCTCTGCCTTCAGCTTAGCGATCTTTTCGGGATAGGTGGGCAGATTCTCCTTGGTGGCGAAGTTCCGCTGCTCAGCGGGAACGGTCAGCTCGCCCAACGGATTGAACAGCGCCTGCTCCATAGCATACTGGAATGCGCCGGGGTTGTCGGAGGGCAGGGTATTGCCGTCGGCATCTGCCCACTCGTCCATATTAAAGGTGTATACGTGCTTGCAGGATACCTTCCATTCTTTCAGGAAATAAACCACCCATTTGTACATACCCATAGGACCAACGGGTAGAATGAAAGCGATCTTTTCACCCTTGTCAGCGGCGTTCTTGATCTGAATAGCGATCTCGTGACCCATATAAGTCTCAAACTCGCCCAGGCTCTCGCACTGAACAGGGTTGAAAGCGGGATTCCAGAAAGCCTGACGGTCGCAAATGGTTTCCGGAGCGCCTACGCAGGCGTCGATCTTAGCAAAATCCCAACCGGCGGGATAAAAGCCCTCCAGGGCAGAACCTTTAACAGTAGAATTAAAATCCATTTTATATCCTCCTTAGCCTGAGCAGTATAGCTTGAACCCGCCCAAGCGGGCGTCTAATCGGCTCAGACTTCACTTTATTTTATTGATGGGCGCCAGCCCATCTGCTTCATAAATTTTTGCCTGAGCCCATTATCCATCCCCCTTAGGTTGTGGATTTCTGCGCTATGAGGACGCTTCAAAGCAAGGCAGAGCTTTGCTGATGGGCTTTGTGCCCTTCAAAAAGCGATAACGAAGCTTTGGAGTGAACCTCGTCGCGCAGAAACGGGTTCGAGCTATACTGCTCAGGCTACGGCAATAACCGTTTTGTAGTTCCTTTTAAGTAGACTTGACACTGGCGGAAGCCCTCGGCATACTCCGCGCCGCACTGGAAACCTCTGTAGCGGCAGCAGGTTTTTACCATATCGGGGAAATCAATGCCGTCGTGATCCCGCATCCATACCACTTGGGTCTCATGACACTCCAGCATCTGGAGTTTCTTGTCAATATGATCGGATACATCCACATATTCCGTGGGATTAAAGTTCACACCTGCCAGGGTATCCATATAGTAGATAGGCACCAATCTTGCGGCTTTACCGGTCTTGGTGGGATAGTTGGGCAGGGTGGCAGTAAAGCTGGCATCGAATACCAACCGGGAAACTGCTGTGTGGTCGGGCATATAGTCGTTAGGGTCGTGGGTGATGATGAAATCCGGGTCCACCTGCTGGATCACTTCCACCACTTTGTCCCGTGCTTCTTTGTTGTTGTCGTAGATCTCCAAATCGTCAAAGAAACTGTGAATGACTTCAAAGCCTGCCAATTGGGCGGAGCGCTCTGCTTCCTTGGCCCGCATTTTGATCAGTTCATCGGGAGGGATCACCACATGGCCCAGGTTACCGCTGGACAGATGGCAGATCACAACTCTGTCGCCCCGCTCCTTGCATTTCAAGAGCGTGCCGGCGCAGGCGATCTCCATATCGTCGGGATGACAGGAAATTACTAAAACGGTATACATATGCATACCTCCTTTCTAAGGTTAGTATAAAGATTTTATACTTGCAGAAAAATGGAAAATCAGATATAATACTAACAAAATCAGATAAAGTGGGTTTTGCGCATGGACAAATTTATTAGACAAGGACTGCCGGGTGTGATCCACATTCGGAAAATTATTACCATATTCTATATGGAACTGTCGAAGGACTTTCGCAATGACGGTGAGCGGCACGATTTTTGGGAAATGGTGTATATCGACAAGGGTGAAATGTTCTGCACAGCAGATAAAAACCAATTTACCTTAAAAAGCGGAGAAGTTACGTTCCACAAGCCCAATGAGTACCACAACCTGTCCGGCGACGGCAAAAATGCCCCCAATGTGAGTATTTTGACCTTTGAATGCGACAGCGTGGCTATGAAGCACTTTGAGGGAAAGATATTGCAGCTGAACGCAGAGGAAAAAAGATTGCTTTCCTTGTTGATGTCTGAGGGTTTGGCCTGCTTTCAGTTGGAAAACCCCAATAATCCCTTGCTGCAAAATTTGCATGCGCTGCCGGATGCGCCTTTTGGCGGTTTTCAAATGATCCGCAATCTGCTGGAAATATTCCTTATCAGCTTGTATCGCCACAGAGAGAGCTTGACAAAAATAAGCCGCCAAAGCGTGCAGATCGACGGCGTGGCGGTTAATTTTGAAATTAAGGAAATTTTGGATGTGCTGCAAGCCAATGTTTACGGTCGCTTGAGCATTTCGGATGTGGCAAAAGCGGTCAGGAAATCTGAAAGTACGGTAAAGGCCCTTTTTCGTGATTTTCATCCCGGTGGCATTATGCATTACTACAATGGACTAAAGATCCGGGAGGCGAAAAAGCTGATTCGGGAAAATCGCCATACTTTAGCGCAGATCTCAGAACTTTTGCATTACGATTCTCCTCAGTATTTTTCCAAATGCTTCCGGGATGCCACCAATATGAGCCCCAGTCAGTACCGCCAATCTATTATGAAATAAAATCAGAATGCATTCGTAGGGGAGGCGTTTCGCCTTCCTCTTTTATCCACATTTTTAAGAACATATAAATATGGGCAGAATTCTAAACTTTTATTGACTTATCTTCTGCTTTCATAGTATACTTTTCGTATAAAAATTGCAGTGGGTATGCCCCTAACCGAAAGGAGAAAAAGATGAAAAAAGCCCTTGTACTGCTTCTGCTTTTGGCGATGCTTGTGCCGATGGTTTTGGTGATGCCTGCCACTGCAGCTGTGGAAAAACAGCCCTTCTATGCCTTAGGCTGGTCCGACTTTGACGAAAAGACTTACCCCTACCTGTACGGCCTGGTGGAAACCCGTTTTTCCCCCATTGGCGGATCTGCCAGAATGGGCAATATGATCTATGGTCAGTACACCGATAAGGAAGTAACCGAGGTGGCCCAGGGCATAAAAACCGAAATGGATAAGCGCCCCGCCGGCACCCGCTACTGGCACGTCTTCGGTCCTACCAGTATACTGAGGCCCCTGGCCGAGGATGTGGTGTATCTGGACGAGGGCGTGGAACAGATGAAAGATATGTTCACTGCCATTCTCAAAAAGCTCAAAGAGATGAAATGCCCCTTAGACGGCGTGGTCATCGATACGGAGTACTTCGGTATGGGCGCCTGGAATCTGTATGCCAATACCGAGCACAATGATAACAACTACCAGACAAACAAAAACATATACGCCGATATTGTTAAGGATAAGCGCTATAAGACCCAGATTCGCCCCTTGCTGGAAGAGTACGGCTTCCCCTTCTGGCCCAACCCTGCAGGCGAGAAGTCCGAGATCTATACCATCTGCTACCTCAACAAGGGCGAGCAGATAGAATTGGCCAAGAGCATCTGGAATACTGTGCTGCGTGTTCACCTGAACAATTATGCCAACCAGTGGTGCTACGAGCCTTTGAAGGAATACTACCCCAACGCATCCCTGTCCGACTACCAGTCCCACGACTCCAAGTCCTGGATGAAGCTTTACGGCATCGATGATGACGGCGTGGCTCTGTCCGGCGGTAACTCTATCAAGGTGGGTACTGCCTCCTGTTTCAGCTACTACTATGCCCGACCCGGCTCCACATTCTTTAACGAGCATAAGCAGTACGCTTCCTTCAACGATGCTGTCTACGAGGCGTCTGCCTTCAACGGCCTTTTGTACGATGTAAATTTCACCCGGCATATGCTTTCCTCCACCGATACCAAGCAGATCGCGCCCTGGATCACCTCCTATCTGTACGGCGGCAAGAAGGCATCCTCTATGGCCTACACCCCCTACTACACAGAGCTTTTGTACCATTTGGGTATGTTTGACCCGGAGCCTTTCCTGTCCTATACCTATGTCAATGAGTATGCAGAGGAGGGCCAGGCTGCCAGCTATACCGCCCCCAAGTACTTAAAAACCCAGCAGGTTATGAATGAAATTATGAAGGCGCTGAGCGATGTGGCAGGCTACTCCGACCGCAAGCCCATCGAGCTGCCCCAGTACTGGAACGCAGAGTATGTGGTGTCCGGTATGTATGCAAACGGCCGGAATATCTGGCGTATTACCCCCAACACCGACGAGATCTCTCTGCAGGGCTTTATGCTGAAGAGTGTCGACCCCACCTTCCGCGTAAAAGGTCAGACCATCACCTTCCCCGGCGGCAAGATTCTGAAGGATGCCACCATCAGCGAGGTTGGCTCCTGCGGCTACTGGGTGGAAACCAAGGCGGGCGTGAACCCTGTTATGACCGCCGAAAAAGACCGCTACGCCAACTACCCCTCCTATGTGGAGGACTTCAACAGCTACGCAAACGGCACATTGAATATCGACAAGATGCGCGAGTCCTATGCCTGGAATTACGGCGGCGCTGCCAACATCGTGACCTCAGGCAGCGGCAAGGCCCTTAGCCTTACCGGCGGTGCTCGTATCCAAAACATAACCATTCCCGCCAAGATCACCGCCGGCGACTCCTATGCCAAAAATCAGACCTGGGAGCTGACCGTGAATATTCCCAGCGGTCTGTCCGCCGATGCTGAAATTTGCCTGCTCCAATATACAGGCGCAAACTCCTCTAAGATCGACGGCGCCATCAAGATCCAGGACGGCAAGGTTTCCTACGGTGAATTCATCGACAACGCTACGGCATATCGGCATTTGACAGATATCACCCCCGGTACTTACACCATCAAGCGGGTACTGGACTTTGAAAAATTCACCTACAGCGTATATCTGCTGGATGCTAAGGGCAAGACGCTGGCCTCTGCCGAAAATGCAAAATGCCCCAGCTTCACCACCACCATCAGCGCCATCAGCTTCTTCACCAAGAAAGCTGATAAGGCTGTGCTTTTCGATGATTACAAGCTGTACCCTTGCGGTGTTACCACCGACTTTGAGCTTTACGATGCCGCTACCGGTACGAATATTAAGGGCAAAGATGCGGAGAAAGCAAGAAGCAGAAGTACCGCTTACCGCCTGTCCTGGCTCAACGGCTCCGATGCCGAAAAGACCGTCACCGTGGTGGCCGCCATCTACGAGAACGGTAACCTGAAAGCGGAAAAGGCCGTGAAGACCCTGACCATGAAGCCCGGCTGCGACGGTGTGGAGACCGGTGTGGTGGAAATAAAAGCCGGACAAAGTGTGAAGGTCTATCTGGATGACGGCAGCCAGAGCAATGGGGACAGCTCCAAACCCGACACTGCCGAAACGACCCCTGTAGCCACAGAGGAAACCGAGGACACATCCGCTACCAAGGCAACAAAGGTTACCAAGCCCAAGCTCACAAAACCCACCAGAGCCTCCAAGGCAACAAAGGCTACCAAAGCGCCCACAAAGGCGACCCAGCCCGGCGCAACCGTGGAACCTAACGCCACCGAAGATGCCGGTGAGACCTTGATGACAGAAGCTGTTGACGAGACCTTGTCTCCTGTTGATACCCAAGCTACAGCCGCAACTGTTTCGGGGGATTCTCCGGATGAACCCAAGGGCAAGAATACAATTGTCGTCGTTGCCATCATAGCGGTAGTTTTGGCAGTTGCCGGAGTAGTCACATGGCTTTGCCTCCAAAAGAAAAAACAGAAAAAGACTGAGGAATAATGAAACGCCCGGAACGGATTTGTCCGTTCCGGGCGAAATATATAGATGCATCTGGTTTATTTTTTGTCAAAGGCGTGGATCATACGAGAGTATTCCTTGGGTGACATACCGGTAACCTTTTTGAAAACATTGCAAAAATATGCCGGCTCACTGAAGCCTAAGGCATCGGAAATGGTACTGTTGGTTAAACCGCCGTTGTCCCGGATCATCTTCTTGGATTCTTCTACCCGCAGCTCTGCCAGAAAGGTGAAGATGGTCTTTCCTGTAACGGCCTTGAATTGGGTGCAAAGAACGGTCTTTCCGTATCCTGTTTTTTCAGATAGCTCGGTCAGAGAAAAACGGGTAGTCAAATGTTTTCGGAGAAAAACGATCACATCATTGGTGAGTTTCTCTTCATAGTGGATAAGACTTTGCGTCTGTTCAACTGTTTTTGAGGGATCCTTTCGCAGCAGCCGTATGATCAGCTCCTCCAGAGCGGACTGGATTATCTGCATACTGCCGATGGGCGCATTGCTTTTGGGTCGCATTTTCTTCAGATAAGGGTCAAGCTTGGGCAATTCAAAGGCTTTGTCAGCTTCCGAAAAGGCCTTGGCGATCAAGCGTTTCTCATAGGGGTTCAGTTTGTAAACTGAATCCTGAAGCTGGTTTATGGCCTCGGAGTGACACTCGAAGGACAAAATGCACAGATTGGCATCGGTGCTTTGATCTGCGGTGAGCCGGTGGGAAACCATAGGCTTGTAGAAGATGAGGTCGCCTTGAAACAGCTCGTGTTTTACATCTCCGGAATGGCAGAATACATGTCCTTTGTCCACATAGTGCAGCTCCCAGAAATTATGGGATTCTCCGGGATAATAGAAGTCCTTGGTCAACTCGAAATAGTGAGCGGTTATGATTTTTGAAACATTTACTGCTTTTTCGATTTTGTACTTATAATATCTGTCCATAGGCTTATTGTTATTTTGACGATCCATTCTATGATTTTAATAGGTTTCCGTGATCGTTCCGCTGCCGACTACCATATCTCCGTCATACAGGACAACGGTTTGTCCCGGGGTGATGGCTCTTTGCGGTTTGTCAAAAACCACCTTGGCGTTGCCGTCTTCTGCAGGATATACCGTAGCAGGCTGGGGGATATGCCGATACCTCGCCTTGGCCATAACCCGAATGGGTTCGGTCAAAGCAGGGAAGGGGAGCCAGTTCCAATCCTTTGCCACCAAGGTAGCAGTAAACAGCGCTTCCTCCGGGCCGATCGTTACTGTGTTGGCAGCCATATCCTTGCTGCATACATACACCGGCGCGCCCATGGCGATGCCCAAACCCTTTCGCTGGCCTAAAGTGTAGCCGATAGCGCCGGTGTGTTTGCCGACCACCTTGCCTTGCAGATCCAAATAATCACCGGCGGGATACGCCTTGCCGGTATAGCGGCAGATAAAAGCTTTATAATCCCCATCCGGAATGAAACAAATATCCTGGCTGTCCCGCTTTTTGGCATTGAGAAAACCTTGTTTTTCTGCAATTTCTCGAATTTCTGCCTTGGTGTATTCTCCCAAAGGGAAGCGGGCATGGGAGAGCTGGCGTTGATCTAAGCAGGCAAGAAAATAGGACTGATCCTTGCTTTCGTCGGCGGCTTTGTACAGCAAAAACCTGCCGGTTTTTTTGTCCTGCCGGATCTTGGCATAATGGCCGGTAACAATGCAGTCACAGCCTAATTCCAAGGCTTTGTCCAGCAGATAAGAAAACTTAATATGCTTGTTGCACTGAATGCAGGGGTTGGGGGTCAGACCCTCTTCGTAGCAACGAATGAAATCCTCTACTACATCCCGCCGAAAGGCTTCCGTGGCATCTAAAATGTGAAAATCCATTCCAAGGCGGTCAGCAACGGCTTGGGCATCGATAATGCTCTGCTGAGAATAAGCGTCGCCCAAAACATCCGGTCCGCACATCTGCGCAGTTGCGCCGATGCAGTGTAAGCCATCCAGTTGGGAGAGATATGCAGCCACAGAACTGTCCACACCGCCACTCATGGCGATCATCGCTACCAATTGCAACACCTCCTTGTAAAGATGTGCCTATCTTATCACATAAAAAACCGAAATGCAACGAAATTGCCCTTGGAAAGTATAACCGATAAAATTATGTTAACTTGCAGGATAAACATAATTTGTAAAAATATGGAAAGAAACACCTAAAATAATACAGAATAGGAAACATTTTTGCGGTAAAATTGGTAACAAACGTGTAACAATTGCGAAAAAAAGGTTGCAATAACGCGTTATGTCTGCTATAATGGTTGCGCAAAGAAACTGAAAGGAGTACATATTGGTGAAGAAACGAATTACCAGTTTGTTACTGGCGGTGATCATGCTGCTCAGCATTCTGCCTGCTACAGCCTGGGCAGAAACAACACAAAGTACTACCGCGCCCACAACGGCGCCTACAACAGAACCGACTACCGCGCCTACCACGGCGCCGACTACCAAACCCACAACCAAGGCCACTACCGCGCCTACCACAAAGGCAACAACGGCTCCCACGACTGCTCCTACCACGAAGCCCACTACCAAGGCTACCGTGGCGCCCACTGTGAAGCCCACCATTGCAAGCCAGCCTACTGAGCCCGGTATGCATGCCAGCAATGATTGCATCCGTGTGCTGAAAGCAGAGGAAGGCTTCAGCAGAAAGCCCTATTGGGATTACACCCAGTACACTGTGGGTTATGGCACAAGCTGTCCCAGCGATATGGTCCAGTACTATACCCAAAACGGCATCACTGAGAAGGAAGCTGAAACCCTGCTTCGCAATCACCTCATCAAGATCGAGCGGGATATCAATAAAAAGGTTATTGATAAGTATGGCCTTAAGCTGACGCAGAACCAGTTTGATGCGCTGGTGCTGTTCTCCTTTAACTGTGGTACCGGTTGGTGCTATGAAACCAACGGCACATTCCATACAGCCATTGCAAAGGGTTATAAAGGCAACGATCTGATCCGGGCCTTTGCCCTGTGGTGCAGCGCCGGCGGTGAGATCAAGAGCTTCCTGCTGCGCCGCCGCCTGAGCGAGGCAAATATATATCTCAACGGCGTTTACAGCCAAAATCCTCCGGATCATTATTGTTATGTTCTTTATGATGCCAATGGTGGCACAACCAGTCCCCGGAGCCAGGGCTATGATGCCAAGCTTACAGCCAAGCCCTTCCCGACTCCCACCTATGCAGGTTATACCTTCCAGGGCTGGTTCACCGCTAAGTCCGGCGGCACCAAGGTTACTGTTCTGAATGCCTCCACCAAGGGCAAGACCCTGTATGCCCAGTGGAAGGACGCCGGCGGAAAAGCGCCTGTTGAGAATAATACTACAAAGCAGGATCCTGTAAATATTACCGTAACCGGTGTTGATGTAAACCTGCGCCAGGGGCCCGGCACCAACTATACAAGAGTGGGTGTGGCCACCAAGGGCGATAAGCTGACCATCACAGAAACCGCTACCGGCACCGGATACCTTTGGGGTAAATCCGAAAAGGGCTGGATCGCTCTGCAGTACACCAATTACGAAACTGTTATCAACAGCCAGGCCACCAAGCCTACAGCTGCTACCACCGCAACTGCCAAGCCTACAACTGCTACCACCGCTACCGCTAAGCCCACCGTAGCACCTACTACCGCCCCTGCAAAGCCGGAGCAGACCAAGGTCACCGGCATTACCAATGTGCAGGAATGGCTGCGTGTCCGTAACGGCCCCGGCACATCCTATTCTGTCGCCGGTTACCTTGGCCCCAAAGAAAAGGTGGAGATCCTGGAGCAGAAGACCGTGGGCGCAACGACTTGGGGTCGCATTACCAAGGGCTGGATCAGCCTGGACTATGTGATCCTGGATAAGCCTGCAAGCGGCAGCACCGGCAATACCGGCAGTACCGGCGCACAAACCGGCAAGGTAACTGCCACAGAGCTGCTGATTCGCAGTGGCCCCGGCACGACCTATTCCATTGTCAGCTACTTGACCCAAGGCGCATCCGTTACGATTACGGAACGCAAGACCAATGGCGCGTTGGAATGGGGTAAGATAGCCAACGGCTGGATCTGCATCAACTATGTGAAGTTCGATCAGACCACCAGCACCGGCAATGCCGGCAACACAACCACCCAGCCCACAACACCGGCAAATGCTGTGACCGGCACTGTAAATGTTCAGGAATGGCTTCGCATTCGCAGCGGCCCCGGTACTTCCTATGCGGTGGCAGGCTACCTGTCTCCCAAGCAGAAGGTGACCATCACCGAGCAGAAAACTGTTGGCGGTATGAAGTGGGGCAAGATCGTGGAAGGCTGGATCTCCATGGATTATGTGATCCTGGATAAGGCGCAGACCCAGACAACACCTACCACGCCTACCACCCCCACCACCCAAAAGACTACCAAGACCATCATTGCCGACTGCCTGCGTGTTCGCAGAGATGCCGGTACCAACAATGCCATTGTAGGATATCTGTACTATGGTTCTAAAGTAGATGTTTTGGAAACCAAGAAGGCTTCGGATGGCGCTACCTGGGGCAGAATTGCCACCGGCTGGATCCATATGGGCTATACAAAGTAATAAAAAAGAGGGTTCCCATTTGGGAACTCTCTTTTTTGCTATAAAACGCAAAAACGGCATTGCATAACGCAATGCCGTACTTTGGTTGCAAGGGATCAGATGGCCCGCTCAACCTTATTGGAACGGAGGCATCTGGTACAAGCGTACACGTGGCACGGAGTACCGTTCACAATGGCCTTGACCCGCTTTACATTGGGCTTCCAAGTCCGGTTGGAACGTCTGTGGGAGTGGGAAACCTTAATACCAAAGGTAACGCCCTTGTCACAAAAATCACACTTCGCCATTCTGCTGCACCTCCTATCGAATCTCACAAATTTGACGCCCTGCAAACAGGCGCTTTGATATGATACCAAAGATTCTTCCAAAATGCAAGTGTTTTTTTGAAAAATTTTTACTTTTCTAAAATATTGTTGCTATTTGACCTGTTGGCCGTTATAATAGCCATAGAAATGGGGTGCGAAACAATGTTTAATGTATATAGTGTACCGCTGACCACGCTGGTCAAGGAATTTGAGCTGGAGGTTGCCTACCGTTCCAGCGATTATGAAAACATCCAACTTACCGTTGCGGACGTGGCAAGACCCGGTCTGCAGCTTGCCGGATACTTTGACCACTTTGAGCCCATGCGCCTGCAGGTTATGGGCAATGTGGAGGTAAGTTATCTGCAAAAGCTTTCTGAGGCGGAGCGGGCAATGACCTTAGACCGCTACTGCGCCTATAAGTTCCCGGCGTTGCTGATCACCCGCTATAATGCGGTGGACCCGGTGTGCTTGGAGATGGCAAAGAAGCACGATGTAACTGTCCTGCGCTGCCATGAGAGCACCAGCACCATCGTGTCGGCGATCATTGCGTATTTGTCTGCGACCCTTGCATCCCGGATCACCCGCCACGGCGTGCTGATGGAGGTCTACGGCGAGGGAATCCTCCTCACCGGTGAAAGCGGTATGGGCAAGAGTGAAACCGCTGTGGAGCTTCTCAAGCGCGGTCACCGACTGATCGCTGACGATGCTGTGGAGATCCGCAAGGTTGGCAATAAGCTCATCGGTTCTGCGCCGGATGTGGTCCGTAACTATGTGGAGCTGCGGGGCATTGGCATTATCAATGTGGCAAAGCTGTTTGGTATGGGCGCAGTTAAGGCGGAAAATGAGATCGATCTGGTGGTGAATGTGGTCCCCTGGGATCAGCACCAAACCTATGACCGCCTGGGCCTGGAAGATCAATATACAGACATTTTGGGCGTGCAGATCCCCATCAACACCATCCCTATCACCCCCGGCCGTAATTTGGCGGTGATTTTGGAGGTGGCGGCAATGAATAACCGCCAGCGGAAGATGGGTTACAACCCCGCCAAGGAGTTTACAGAGCAGATCAACAACCTTGTGGGAGAACCTCTATGAAAGAGATAACCATTGGCCCCAATGACAGTGGCCAGCGGCTGGATCGTTTTTTGGGCAAGGCTGTGCCGCTGCTGCCGGCATCTTTGGCGCAAAAATACATCCGCATTAAGCGCATCAAGCGTAACGGCGCCCGTGCCGAGCGGGATACCCGCCTGGAAGCCGGCGATGTGCTGCAGCTGTATATCAACGATGAATTTTTTGACAAGCCCCGGGAGGATAATGCCTACCTGACGGTGGCAACGCCCAAGCTGAACATTGTCTACGAGGATGAGAATATCCTCCTGGCAGACAAGCGCCCCGGCTTGGCCGTCCACCCCCACGACGGAGCAGAGTACGGCAGAACCCTCATTGACCACATCCAGGCCTATCTTTATCAAAAGCGGGAGTGGAGTCCGAGAGGGGAGAATGCCTTTGCCCCAGCCCTGTGCAACCGCATTGACCGCAATACCGGCGGTATTGTGATCGCTGCCAAGAATGCCGAAGCCCTGCGGATCTTGAACCAAAAAATCAAGGACCGGGAGCTGGACAAGCGATATTTGGCTATCGTAGAGGGCACGCCCAAGCCGCAAAAAGGCAGCCTGAAAGGCTACCTCTTCAAAGATGCCCAAAAGAACCGGGTCTTCGTCACAGATACCCCGCAGCCCGGCGCGAAAACCTGCCAAACCAATTATAAGGTGCTGCAAAGCGCCAACGGCCTGTCCTTGGTGGAGTGCGAGCTGATCACCGGCAGAACCCACCAGATCCGCGCTCAGTTTGCCCACGCGGGCCACCCGCTCCTGGGCGATGGCAAATACGGAAAACTGGATAAGCGGTTTGACAGAACCTACCAGGCCCTCTATTCCTATAAGCTGACCTTCCAATTCACAACAGACAGCGGCTGCCTGTCTTATTTGAACGGCAAGAGCTTCCAGGTAGAAGAAGTAGATTTTGTGAAAACCTATTTCCCAAATGCTGAAATTAAATAAAAAACGCCATCTCCATTGGAGATGGCGTTTTTGTCAAGCAATTAAGCCTCGAAATCTTCCTCGTCGGTTACATCGTCGCAGAATTCCTCGTCGAAATCCTCATCGTCGTTATAGCAGTAATCGATCTTTGCCCGCAAAGTTTCCAGCAGATTCTTTGCCCAGGCAACGATCCGCTCGCCGTAAGCAGCGATGGTGTAAATGATGCCGGCAATAGCAGCCAATGCCAAAAATACCTTCAGGATTTTGTTAAATGTTTTCATGATCATAACCTCCCATAAAAGATCTGTTTTAGGGTGTGCTTCGTAAAATTATTATAACCAATCCCCATAAAAAATGCAAGAAGAATTTATACATAGCCGTACATGCCCCGGATGCTGACCTCTCCGGAACTGACAATTTTTTCTGTTCCGTCAGAGAAGCGAACCAACAGCCCGCCGTCCTCGTCTAAATCCAAAGCTTCTCCATAGGCGGATTCATCACCCCGTACCATAAGGATCTTCTTTCCAAGGGTCACACAATGGCGGCGATAGATGTCCATAAGCTGTTGCTTTTGTGACAGGAGAATCTTATCCATTTCGCAAAGAGATTCAATCAAACGGGCAGCCAACAGCGCTGGTGAACAGGCTTTTCCGGTCTGCAGGAGCAGGGAAGTAGCCATAGTTTGTAATTCGGGCGGGAAATCTGCCTTCTTCTGGCAGCAGTTGATACCGATGCCCACAACTGCCCAATCCACAAAACCGTCGCTGTTTACGGACATTTCCGTTAGGATGCCCCCTAACTTTTCTTTTCCGCAAACCAAATCGTTGATCCATTTGATGCCCGGAATGATACCGCTTGCCTTTTCCACGGCTTTACAGGCGGCGACAGCGGCAGCACAGGTCAAATGCATAAGCTGATTCCCTTTGCACCCGGGGCGGAGGATCACAGACAGATACATCCCCATTCCGGCAGGGGAGGAGAAACTGCGCCCCATACGCCCCCGGCCACCGGTTTGGTTGCCGGCTACCAATACAGTACCGGCAGGAGCACCCTCTTTGGCCAGCTCCTTTGCCCGGGTGTTTGTGGAATCGATGGTATCATACCAATACAGAGTGTCCCGCCAGGGACACTCTGTAGAAATTTGAGATAAAATTTGTTCTTTCATATTTAGTCAACATCCTGCTTGACTTCTTCAACAGGGGTATCCAGAATTTCCGGACGGAGGAGCAAATGCTTGTAGTGCTTAAAGAAGGTGGCATAGTAAAAACCGTCCACGATTCTTTCGTCGGTGGAGATCTTAATGTCTACATACTTCTTTTGTACCACTGAGCCGTCCTCCTGAACCTCCAAGGCTCTGCGCTTGCAGCCGAAGGAGACAAACATAGGCATATTGCCGAAATCGTACAGATGATGGAAAACGGGAGGAATGCCAAGAGAACCCATCGAAGTAAAGTACACACTGCCGTGGAAGGGACTTACCTCCAACAGGAACTTGGGAAGCAGTCCGAAATAATCCAGCAGCCGCAGCAGCCAAACGGTGAATTTCAGAAATACACCGGGGATCATAGTCAGCAGGTTGGCGGTGTTGTCCAAACTGGAATCCAAGGGGGTGTTCTTGACGATCTCCACTTCCTTGTTGATCTTGTTGTAGACATCCTCGGGGGTGTCCGTGGGGGTCAGATGCACCTTGATAACTGTATCGGGGGAGTCGGTAGACATATCCTTCTTTACGGTCAGGCAGAACTGAATGTCATTGCCGTGGGTATAGAGCTTCTGACCGGAAATAAAACGGTTTAATCCGGGATATTTGCACAGGGCGCGGCAGTAGGCAGCCAGCATCACATGCATCATACCGAAGGAAGTCAGCCCCTCCCGGCGCTTTTGCCGGATGTAACGTTCGGCGTTGCTGATCTCAATGGCATCGGCAAACAGATTCATAGAGGCACAACGAGTCCACATCAGGTAAGGCCCGATTTGATTGATGGGCGGTTCTGAGCGGATCCGACGGCCGTCGGTACGGTCACCCCAGGTGGGGTGGTATTCACCGGCGGGATGTACGCGAATAGCGAATACAACCAGCACCAGAGCCAACGCTATTAAAGCATCAGCCAACAGGGCCGGGCTCTGCCAGTTGTCCCGCTCCAGGTACAGTAGAGCGCCAAAGGGGGCTACAGCCAGGGGTATAATCAGAGAGCTTGCGGGAATTTTGCCGCAGGTTATCTGGGTGTATATGACGGCGATGAAGAACATAGCAACGGCGTACAGCACATCGATCATCTTATCATGGTCGCCAAAATCGTACCCGGTAAAGACAAAGCCGTAATAGATGCAAATCATCCAGAAGGGGATAGCGGTCTTGTAGAACCGCTCTTTGCCGCTGAACAGGCAGATGGCCCCGTAAAGCAGGACTGCTGCGATTGGCAGAACGATTTGGCTCCACACATCGATGCCTTTCTCACCGAACAAAACGCGGGCCACTGCCGAGCAGACCATACAAAGGACTACCAGCCAGGTCAATCCGTTTTTCGGACTGACATAAAAACTCTTTCTTTTTTCCATAACACCATTATTATAACAAAAAGAGTACCCTTTGGCAACAAAAATTTCCTTTCTGCTGTCTGCGAGTAATATTTGACTTTGGAGGGGTGAGGTGTTATAGTATTATAAGTATACAAAAATAAGGGGATAAAGCATGAAAAAGAAAACGCTTCATATACTCCTGGTTGCGGCATTGGTGTTTGCCTGTTGGTTGCAATTCCCTGTGGGTATGCATCCCAAGAAGGTTGTACCGGGGGTCATGGCTACTTGCGTGGAAAGTGGCTTGACAGAAGGCAAGAAATGTATGCTCTGCGGTAAGTTTTTGGTTGAGCAGCAGGTGATCCCTGCCACAGGTTTGCACCTTTATGACCATGATTTTGATGTATCCTGTAACAATTGCTCCTATATCCGGGAAGTGAATTGCAGCTATGAATTTGTAAATCACCGCGTAGTACTGCGTGATGAGAATGAGAAACATGAGAACTTAAGAGTAGTTGTATACAAGCTCGGAGATAAAACCGTAGAAGACCCCACCGACGAAGAAGCGCTGAAGGCAATCGACAGCGACCCACAGACACATTGGGAATTGAAGAACATAAACAATATTTTGTTGACCGATGCGGGTAATTACGTGCTGTTGCTGAAATATAATCCCGGTCCTGGTTCACCCACAAGAGTTCCGATGGTGCTCACGGTCGATGACGACCCTAAGCTGGTTGTTGACGATGACAATCGAATCGCCGTATACGACCAAAATGCAGCCAATAAGAATCACAAATTAACAGTTTTCTATTTGGGTGATTCCACAGTCGCAGATCCCGAAAACGAAACAGAAGTGAGGAATACTGCTGTAAGCGAAAAGACCTACACCAAATTGTCGGAAATCAATGAGCTTATGATCGGTAAGGGCGGTAATTATGTGTTCCGTTTGCACTATGAAACGGCAGACGGGGTTGCGCATGCTGTCACCTTGGCGAAAACGTTGACTACCCGTCCTGTGTTGCATATCGATGAGGAAAACAGGTTATCCGTAGAAAATGAAGATGAAACGCTCAGGTATTTCAGAGCGGTTGTCTATTATTTGGGGAATCAGACGATATCTGATATTTATGACCAAGAATCCTTAGCGGATATGGCTAGTAACCCAATTACCTATTGGGAGATAGAAAGAATAAACAAGGTAGTGCTGCGCGAGCCGGGTAACTATGTGATTCACTTGCATTACAACATAGTATCCGGACATAAGAAGACGGTTGCCTTGAGAGTGACAATCGAAAACTAAACAATAACAGTCTGCCTTTTGGCAGGCTGTTATTGTTTATCCAATGTTTTACATAAAATGAAAAAGAAAGCCTTGCATTTTTTTGCTTTTTTCGGTATAATAAACTGATTAAATTTAACTTTTTGGCAAGAGGTTTTTGCTATGTATTTGAAATCTTTGGAGGTGCAGGGCTTTAAGTCCTTCCCCGATAAAACATTGATCCGTTTCGGCGACGATATTACTGCCATCGTCGGCCCTAACGGCTCCGGTAAATCCAATATTTCCGATGCCATTCTGTGGGTCATGGGCGAGCAGAGTTCCAAGACACTCCGTGGCGCAAAAATGGAGGATGTGATCTTTGGCGGCACGCAGAAGAGATCTGCTGTAGGCTTTGCCGAAGCGACTTTGATCCTGGATAATTCCGACCGTGCGCTGCCCTACGATTCCGACGAGGTTATGATCACCCGCCGGTATTATCGCAGCGGCGACAGTGAATACTATATCAACCGCCAATCCGCCCGCCTCCGGGACATTAACGAAATGTTTATGGACACCGGTCTTGGCAAAGAGGGCTATTCCAATATCGGCCAGGGCAGAATTGATGAGATCCTGTCGCTCAAGAGCGCTGACCGCCGGGAGATCTTTGAGGAGGCTGCCGGTATTTCCAAATACCGCCACCGCAAAGAAGAGACTGAGCGAAAGCTCATGCATACAGAAGACAATCTGATGCGTATCGGCGATAAGGTCTCCGAACTTGAGCTGCAATTAGAGCCTTTGCGTGTGCAGTCCGAGAAGGCAACCAAGTACCTGGAACTCCGGGATGAGTTGCAGGGTATCGAAGTGGCTGTTTGGCTGGATAAGCTGGACAAGCTTTCTGCCGAGGCAAAGAAGGCAGAGGAGGACTATACTTCTGCGTCCTTCGTGCTACAGCAGGCCCATGATGATTTGGAGAAAATGTACCTGTCTGCTGAGCAGATGGGTGCCCAGCTGCGCCATCAGAACGGCGCGGTAGATACCCTTCGTGACCAGGTCTCTCTGCTGGAGGGAACGCACCAGCAGATCGAAGGACAAATTGCAGTGCTGGAAAGCACTGTTAAGCATAACGAAGAAACCATTGCCCGCAGCAAGGAGGATCTGCAGGGACAGGAAGACCGCAGCAGCGGCTTGGCTGTCCAGATGGAGCAGGCCACAGCCCGTATTGCTGAGATCGATACCATCGTAGCCCAAAAGGCAGCCGAACTGGAAGCACTGCAAAAGCAGCTGATGGCAATGACCGCTGATGCCCAGGGCCTTACCCGGCAGTTTATGGAGCTGCGTACCCGTGAGGTGAACTTAACTGCTGATTTGGCTGCCCGGGAAGCAGATGAAAAGGCCCTGGAGGCTAATATGGCCGGCAGTACCGAAAGAGCGGAGGAGATCCGTGCAGATCTGCAATCCGGCGAAGCCAAGGAGCAGGAAGCCCGGGAGCAGCTGACCGCTTGCCAAAAGGAACTGAAAAAGGCCCAGGAAGAAGTCACAGCCAACCAAAATGCCATTGCCGGCTATACCTTGCGGCAGACAACCCGGGCAAAACGCCGGGATGAGCTGGCTGAGCAGGTGCAGAAGCTTCGCAACCAGCTGGACGAGGTTTCTGCCAAGGCACGGGCGTTCCGGGCAATGGAGCAGGATTTTGAAGGCTATCAGAAGTCTGTCCGCCAGGTGATGCAGGCTGCCAAGGGCGGTTCACTACGCAATATCCACGGTCCTATCTCTCAGCTGATCCGTGCCGAGGATCAGTACACCGTGGCTATTGAGATCGCCTTGGGCGGCGCTATGCAGCAGATCGTTGTGGATACTGAGCAGGACGCCAAGGCTGCTATTGCCTACTTAAAGCGCACAAACGGCGGTCGTACCACCTTCTGGCCTCTGTCTTCCATCCGTGGCAGAGAGCTGAAGGAAACCGGCCTTGAAAAGTGCCGTGGCTATGTGGGAGTTGCTTCCAAGCTCATTAAGTTTGAAAAACGGTATGAAAACCTGATGGAAGACCTGTTGGGCCGGATCGTTATTGTCGAGGATATTGATGCGGCTATCGCTATGGCCAAGCAGTATAATAACCGCTTTAAGATCGTCACCTTAGACGGCCAGGTGGTGAACCCCGGCGGTTCTATGACCGGCGGTTCTGTGAACAGAGAAGCAGGCATCTTGAGCCGTGCCAACGAACTGGACAAACTGGCAACCCGGGAAAAGGATCTGTCTGCCAAGCTGGAAACCCTGGAAACGGAGTTCCAGGAGGCCCGCCGTGCTGCTGACCAAGTGGAGTTCCAGATGAACACCGCCCGTGAGCAGCTCCAGGAGGCTGAAAAACAGGTGCTGACCCAGGAGGGTTATGTCCGTCAGCGGGAAACCTGGCTGCAGGCCATCTGTGATGCCAAGGATGCAGCAACCCGCGAATTGGAGAACTTGGAAAAGCGCAATACCTCTGACCGGGAGCAGCTGGCTGCTATCCGGGCCCAGGTGGGTGTGTTTACCGAACAGCTGACCCAGACCCGTCAGCAAATCGCTGCGTTGGAGGGTACCCAGTCTGAGGCGGACAAGGCTACCTCTGTAATTACCGACCAGATGAACGCCTTGCGTACCGATTCTGCTGCCTTGGAGGCAGAGCGTACCACTGCCAATGCCCACATCGCTGACCTGCGGGTTCTGCAGGCCGCTGCTGAGGGTGATAAGAGCAGAAAATTGTCCGACATCGATGCCATTGCAGCGGAAAATGTCCGTCTGCAGGAGGAGATCCAGCGCCAGCTGAAGCGGCAGGAAGAAAATGCTGCTGAGATCGCAAGAGTTCGCCAGGGTATGAAGGATGCCCAGGGCGAGTATGCCCGTATTGAGGCGGAAAAGTCCAAGACCGAGGGCGATATCCAGGAGAAAAATAAGTCCATTCTCAATATGGAGCGGGCTTGTGCATTGCTTGAGAACAAGAAAGAAACTGCCCTTATAGAGGAGCGGAACACCGTGGACAAGCTGTGGGATACGTATGGCTTGACCCCCGGCACTGCTGTGGAAAAGAAAGCAGAGATCGAATCCGTGGCAGCGGCTTCCCGTCGGATCGCCGAACTGAAGAGGAAGATTTCTTCCTTGGGCACTCCCAACTTAGGCGCTATCGAAGAGTTTGCCCGTGTCAATGAGCGCTATACCTACCTGACCTCTCAGCGGGATGATGTGCTTAGCGCAAAGAAGGACCTGGAGGGCATTATCAAGGAAATCACCACCCAAATGACGGAGATCTTCGTAACGGAATTTGCCAAGATCAATGAATACTTCGGTAAGGTCTTTGAAGAGATGTTCCAGGGCGGTAAGGGTCAGCTTCTGCTGGAAGATCCGGAGAATCCCTTGACCTGCGGCATTGAAATTCGCGTACAGCCCCCCGGAAAGCAGGTCAAGACTATTACACTGCTGTCCGGTGGTGAGAAGGCCTTCGTGGCAATCGCCCTGTACTTTGCAATTCTGAAGGTGCGGCCCACGCCCTTCTGTATGCTCGATGAGATCGATGCAGCTTTGGATGACCGGAATGTGGAGCGTTTCTCCTCTTACCTGCGGAATCTTAGCTCCAAGACCCAGTTTATCGTCATCACCCACCGTCGTGGCACTATGGAAGCTTCCGATGTGCTGTACGGCGTGACCATGCAGGAGCAGGGTATCAGTAAGCTGCTGCGCCTGGACTTAAACCAGATGGAAGAGTACCTGGGAATTGTGGAATAAAGGAGTTATTTATGGGCTTTTTTGATAAAATCAAAGCAGGTCTTAGCAAGACAAGAGATGCCTTGTCCAACACCTTGGACAGCGTGTTCTCCGGCTTTTCCGAGATCGATGACGATTTCTATGACGAGCTGGAAGAAAGCCTTATCATAGCTGACCTGGGCGTGGATACTGCCGTCAAGGCCACAGACCGCCTGCGGAAAACCATCAAGGAACAGCACCTGAAAACCACCGAAGAAGCTAAGTCTGCTTTGAAAGAGATCTTGGTGGAAATGCTGAATGTGGGCGATACCGCCCTGGATCTGTCCACCAAGCCCTCTGTGATCCTGGTGATCGGTGTCAACGGCGTGGGAAAGACCACTACCATCGGCAAGATCGCCACACAGCTGAAAAATGAGGGCAAGAATGTCCTTTTGGTGGCAGGCGATACCTTCCGTGCCGCAGCGGCTGACCAGCTGGAAATTTGGGCTGAGCGTTCCGGCAGCGGCATTGTTCGACAGAGCGAGGGCGCAGACCCTGCCTCTGTGGTGTATGACGGTATCCAGTCTGCGAAGGCAAAGGGCGCGGATGTGATCATCATTGACACCGCCGGCCGTCTGCATAATAAGACAAACCTTATGAACGAACTGAATAAGATCAGCCGTATCGTGGAACGGGAACTGCCCAATGCCGCCAAAGAAGTGCTGCTGGTGCTGGACGGTACTACCGGCCAAAACGGCCTTATCCAGGCCAAGCAGTTCAAGGAGATCGCCGGCGTTACCGCCATTGCTCTGACGAAGCTGGACGGCACTGCCAAGGGCGGTATCGTGATCGCCGTGGCGGACAGCCTGCAGATCCCGGTGAAATTTGTAGGCGTGGGCGAAAAGGCTGATGACCTGATGCCCTTTGAGGCAAAAGACTTTGTGGAGGCGCTGCTGCAATGAAAGTAGTTCTTGCAAGTAAAAATAAACACAAGCTGGTGGAAATCAGCAAAATTACCCAGAAATTTGATATGGAGCTGGTGCTCCAGTCCGAACTGGGTGTGGATATCGATGTGGAAGAAACCGGCACTACCTTTGAGGAGAATTCTCTTCTGAAGGCCAAAGCCGTGATGGAAGCCACAGGCCTGCCTGCCTTGGCAGACGATTCCGGCATTGCGGTGGATGCGCTGAACGGCGAGCCGGGCGTTTACTCCGCACGCTATGGCTTCGACGATTCCTTAGACGATTGGGGAAGACTTCTTCTGTTGCTGAAAAATACGGAGCATGTACCCGATGGCCAGCGCCAGGCGCAATTCGTCTGCGTGATCACGATGGTTACCCCCGACGGCAAGACTATCCAGGCTCGGGGTGAGATCCACGGTGAACTGCTTCGTGAGCCCAGAGGAGAGAACGGCTTTGGCTACGATCCTATTTTCTACTATCCCCCTGCAGGCAAATCCACAGCGGAAATGTCCCCGGAGGACAAGAATGAAGTATCCCACCGGGCGAACGCCTTAAAACTGTTTTACGAGAAACTGAAGGAGGCAGGCTATGCTGACAAGTAAAGAGCGGGCGGAGCTGCGAAGCCAGGCCACGACCATAGATACCACCTTGATGGTGGGCAAAGGCGGTGTCACCGATGCGGTGATCGCCGAAGCAGAGAACCAGCTGAATGCCCGGGAACTGGTAAAGGGTAAGGTGCTGGAGGGCGCAATGATGTCTCCCCGGGAGGTATGCGACGAGATCTGCCGGTATACCGGCGCTGAGGGTGTTGCTGTGATCGGCACAAAGTTTGTGATCTACCGGTTCAGCCAGCAGCTCCAGGACCAGCGGAATCAATCCGGCCGCGCCAAGCGGAAGGAAACCCCATCCGGCAAGAAAAACCCCGTCCGCAAGGGCGCCCAGGCCCGCCGCCAGGCGGCAAGAAAGGTCCGGGAGCAGCGGAATGAATATTTCCGTCAAATGGCCATTGATAAAGCCATTGAGCGTGACAGAGAGCGTCAGCTGAAGAATCAAGACTAACGCAGAGGAGGGAATGCAATGAAACGGATCGGCATTTACGGCGGCACCTTTAATCCGCCCCATGCAGGCCATATCCGGGGGGCGGCGTATGCCATTGAGACCCTGGAATTGGAGCGACTGCTGCTGATACCTTCCTGCATTTCTCCCCATAAGCGCTTACCCGACCATTCTCCTGCACCGGAGCAAAGAGCAAAAATGCTTGAGCTTGCGGCCGGAGAGAATATGGAGGTCAGCGATATAGAGCTGCGCCGTGGCGGCACCAGCTACACCTATGAAACCGTGGAGCAAATTGCAACCCAGTACCCGGATGCAGAACTTATCTTGCTGATGGGTACGGATATGTTCCTTTCTTTTCTTACCTGGATGCAGCCTCAAAGGATTCTGCAAAAGGCATCCTTGGGAGTCCTCTATAGAGGAGATAGGGACGAGCTGGAGGAAATTGAGGCGCAGAAGAAAAACTTAGAAGACCACGGGGCGAAAGTGTACCTGGTAAAAAATCCCGTAACAGCCATTTCCTCCACCCAACTGCGCCGTATGCTGATCTTCCAGTGTGCCGGCCCATTCCTGCCCAAGGGCGTGGAAAGTTTTATCCGGAAAAATGGCTTTTACGGTACGGCAAAAGACTACCGAAACTTAAGCATCGAGGAATTGGAGCAGGTTGCGGTGAGCTTGGTGAAGCCTAACCGGGTGGCCCATATCTTAGGCTGCCGGGACACCGCAGCAGAACTGGCCCGGCGCTGGGGCGCGAATGAAACCGACGCAGCAAGAGCCGGACTTCTCCACGATATCACGAAAGCCCTGGACGGCCCCCTGCAATTGACATTGTGCCGGGAGTATGGTATGATGTTGGATGCTTTTCACGAGAAAAATCCCAAAACCCTCCACGCGTTGACCGGCAGCTTGGTTGCCGATCGGATATTTGGGGAAAATAGGGAAGTGGTAGCTGCCATTCGCAGTCATACCACCGGAAAAGCAAATATGAATACTTTGGAAAAAATTCTGTACGTGGCAGACTATATGGAGCCAAACCGGGACTTCCCCGGGGTGGAAAAGCTCCGTGAGCTTGCCTTTACGGATTTGGATAAAGCCCTAAAATTGGGACTTGAAATGACCCTTAAGCTGCTCAAAGAGCAGGGAAGAGAGATTTCTCCGGAATCTGCGGAGGCCTTGGCCTTCTTGGAGCGCTCCGGTGTATAAGAATGAGAGGATGAAACTATGTTAAGTGCAAAAGAAGTTGCGATTGCAGTCACCAAGGCTTTGGATGAGAAAAAGGGCCTGGATATTAAGTTGCTGAAGATCGATAAGGTAAGCTCCCTGGCAGATTATTTTCTGATCTGCACCGGTACTTCCAACACCCACGTCAAGACCCTCTGCGATCATGCAGAGTACACTTTGGAGCAGCTGGGCGAGCCCATGCTGGGCCGTGAGGGTCACCGGGGCAACACCTGGGAACTGCTGGACTACGGCAGCTTGGTCGTCCATGTGTTTACCGAAGAAGCCAGAGAATTTTACTCCCTGGAGCGCCTGTGGGCAGACGCCGAGCAGGTGGACTTGCAGGATATCGTCATTGAAGAGTGAGAAAGAAGGATTGCGGCTATGAATTACGAGCATCAGAAAGTTGAAGAAAAATGGCAAAAATACTGGGAAGAGCATAATACCTTCCACACCGATGTGTGGGATTTCTCCAAGCCCAAGTACTATGTGCTGGATATGTTCCCTTATCCCTCCGGTGTTGGCCTGCATGCCGGTCACCCCGAAGGTTATACCGCTACGGATATTATGTCCCGTATGAAACGTATGCAGGGCTATAATGTTCTGCACCCTATGGGCTATGACTCCTTTGGTCTGCCCGCTGAGCAGTATGCTGTGGATACCGGCAACCACCCCAACGGCTTTACCCAAAAGAATATCGAAACCTTCTCCAAGCAGCTGAAGGAACTGGGCTTTGACTACGATTGGGACAAGGTAATTGCTACTTCCGATCCCGACTTCTACAAGTGGACCCAGTGGATTTTCAAGAAGCTGTGGGAGGCAGGCTATGCAAAGCGCATCGAAATGCCTGTAAACTGGTGCGAGGCTTTGGGTACTGTGCTTGCCAACGACGAGGTCATTGACGGCAAGTCCGAGCGTGGCGGCTATCCTGTTGAAAAGAAGATGATGATGCAGTGGGTCATTGACCAGCCTGCATTTGCGGAAAAGCTCTTAGAGGGCTTAGAGGAGATCGATTGGCCCGAATCCACCAAGGAGATCCAGCGCAACTGGATCGGCAAGTCTACCGGTGTTGAGGTGGACTTCAAGCTGGTGGGCGGCGGTGGATTCTCCATCTATACCACCTGTATTGAAACCATCTACGGTATTACCTTTATGGTCCTTGCCCCCGACGGCAAGATCACCCAGAGCCTGTTGGACCGGGTGGAAAACCGGGAAGAGGTGGATGCTTACATTGCCGAGGCTGCCAAGAAGAGCGAGATCGACCGTACCGACGCCAGCAAGACCAAGACCGGCTGCTGCTTGAAGGGTATCTATGCCATTAACCCCGTCAACGGCAAGGAAGTGCCTGTGTTTATTGGCGACTTTGTTTTGGGTAACTACGGCACCGGCGCTGTTATGGCAGTTCCCAGCCACGACCAGCGTGACTTTGAGTACGCTGTTGCCCACAAGATTCCTATGATCCAGGTCATTGAGGGCCGGGATGTGAGCGAGTGCGCCTTTGAAAAGCAGGACTACTTAGGCAAGGGCTGTAAGCTCATCAACTCTGAAGAATTTACCGGTCTGACTGTGGAAGAGGCCAAGGAAGCCATCACCGAAAAGCTGGAAAAGGCCGGTGTTGCCAGAAGAAAGAACAACTATCACTTCCGTGAGTGGATCTTCGCCCGCCAGCGTTATTGGGGCGAGCCTGTTCCCTGCGTGTACACTGAAGAGGGCGAAACCGTGTTCCTGCCCGACAGTGAGCTGCCCCTGGTTCTGCCCGAACTGGAGGACTACAAGGGCCGTGGCGGCAAGGCACCGCTGGAAAATGCAGAGGAGTGGAAGCAGTACAATCAGAACGGCATCAAGGGTCTGCGGGAAACCTCCACAATGCCCGGTTCTGCCGGTTCTTCCTGGTACTTTATGCGCTATATCGATCCCAAGAACGAGAATGCGTTCTGCGATCCCGAACTGCTGAAGCACTGGATGCCTGTTGACCTGTACATCGGCGGCCCTGAGCACGCTGTAGGCCACTTGATCTACTCTCGTATCTGGAACCGCTTCTTGTACGATAACGGCCTGGCACCCACCAAGGAGCCTTTCAAGAAGCTGGTCCACCAGGGTATGATTTTAGGTGAGAACGGGATTAAGATGGGTAAGCGTTTCCCCGAGTTTGTTGTCAACCCCAGTGATGTTGTCCGTGAATACGGCGCAGATACCCTCCGCCTTTACGAGATGTTTATGGGCCCCCTGGAGGTCTCCAAGCCCTGGAGCACCACAGGTGTTGCCGGCGCTAAGAAGTTTATCAACCGTGTTTGGAACTTCTTCACTGAGCCTGCCAATATCACCGAAACCGACGATGGCAAGCTGACCAAGATCTACCACCAGACCGTCAAGAAGGTCACTTCCGACTTTGAGGTTTTGGGCTTCAATACTGCTATCGCACAGATGATGGTCTTCGTCAATGAGGTCTATAAGAACGGCACTTGCCCCAGAGAGTATGCCGAAGGGTTTATTAAGATGATCTCCTGCATCATTCCCCATGTGGGTGAGGAAGTCTGGCAGGCGCTGGGTCACAATGACACCATCGCCTACGAGAGCTGGCCTACCTATGATGAGGCCAAGTGCAAGGATACCCAGGTCACCATCGCTGTCCAGGTCAACGGCAAGATGCGCGGCACTGTGGAAATGGAAGCTGACTTGGATAATGATACTGTGGTTAATAATGTGTTGGCCGACCAGAAAATCAAGAATTTCCTGGAAAAGAACGGCGGCAATATCATTAAGACCATCGTTGTCAAGAACAAGCTGGTAAACCTGATTGTGAAATAAGGAAAAGTTTCTAAAAAACTGTCAAAAAGGAAGAAATCCCGCTTGACAAAAATGAAAATTCAGCATATAATAGTCGAGCCGATACGGCCCTGAAAGTGTCCTGGATGTAGCCGGACACCATCGGAGGGAGGGAAAACAATGTCTGAAATTCGCGTTAAGGAAAACGAATCTCTGGAAAGCGCTCTGCGTCGTTTTAAGCGTAGCTGTGCTAAGGAGGGCGTTATCGCCGAAGTGAAGAAGCGTGAGCATTACGTCAGCCCCAGCCTGAAGCGTAAGCAGAAGTCTGAAGCTGCCCGTAAGAACAAGAGAAAGTTCTATTAATTTCCCTCTTAGCTATATGCGCAATTACCCCGCAGACGAAAGTCTGCGGGGATTTTTGTGTCAATAAAACGGAAATTGTAGGGCGGGGGCTTGCTCCCACCGTATTTTCGGAAAGGGCGCTGTGTGGTTGATTTTTCAACCAATGGTTAAATATGTTTGCGATTCGGTTGATTGCTTTTTTGCAATACACAGGATATACTGATATTGACCGGTCAAGAAATATGTCCAATTAAGGTGGTGTTGCCACGTGAATGCATTTTGTAAAAGATTAAAAGAATTGCGCATAGAACGCAAACTAACCCAAGCGGATGTAGCAAACGCTCTTGGTGTAACAACGCAAGCCGTCAGCAAATGGGAATCCCAGTACAGCCTGCCAGATATTGCAATGCTGATTCCGATTGCTGATTTCTACGGCGTGACAGTAGATTATCTTCTTTGCCACGATTTAGCTGAAATAGAAAATGAGATTCTTGAGTATCTGCAAAGATGTGAAGCTTTTCTGCTTTCCCCTAAGGAGCAATGGGACGACATTCTCAAAGAAACAAGAAGAATGCTGAGAAAGTACCCGAAAGACCATCGACTTATGCTGAAACTGTGCGAAGAATTGTTTCTGTATTATAAAAAGGTAAACTCAGAACAGAGGTTCCTTATAGAGCTTTTGGAATGGGGAGACATCGTTATCAGCCAAAGTACAGACAGTCAGCTTCGTTACCAGGTGATTGATTTGGAAATAAGTTCTTATTGTGAGTTGGGAATGTATGAAAAGGCAAGAGAATTGGTGGAAACCTTACCGGACTTTTCTCGTTCCCAGGATGCGTTGCTGTGTGATTGTTACCCCAGAAACACAGAAGAACACCTGTGTGCGGAAAAGATGTTGGCATACAGGTGTTTAGACCAACTATGTCTCAGTATGCTGAACTATGCTACCGATGAGAAATCAAAGGTTTATACGAATAAAGAGAAATTATCGATTTGTCAAACAGTAGTGGGAGTGATAAGGGCATATCATTCCACTGGAGATTATGATGGGTTTACGAATGAGTATCTGTTTCGTGCGGAGTTGTATTCGGCTTTGTATGCGGCAATGGATGGTGATATGCAGCAGGCTTTGGGTTTCTTAGGAAACGCACAGGCAATTTTTGAAAAGCAAAAAACTATATCCGCAACCGCGTTACAGCGTCCGTACACATCGCCATTTTTAAGGGGGACGTCTGCACCGCTTGGATGTGCAAGAAGCCATTATCAAAAACTGTTCAAAATGATAATTGACCATCAGGCATTTAATGTACTCCGAGAAGAAGATACATTCAAGGAAATTAGAATGAGAGTTTTGGCTGAATAAGTTTTCCCCCACAGGTAAAACCTGTGGGGGTTGTTTTTATCCCAGCATAACATCTAACAGCATCATCGTTGCAAAGCCTAAGACGATGCCCATTGTGGCAGAATATGGCTGCGCTCTTTGATTTCTTTGACATTCCGGAATCAGCTCGTGTACCGCGACCAAAATCATAGCCCCGGCGGCAAAGGACAGGGCGTAGGGCAGGATCGTTTCCATAGAAACAACCAATAATGCGCCTACGACACCGGCAATGGGTTCTACCATCCCCGATGCCTGCCCCAGGAAGAAACTCTTTTTCCGGGAATAGCCCTCTCTTCGCAGGGGGACGGAAACCGCCGCGCCTTCCGGGAAATTTTGCAGGCCAATGCCCACGGCAACAGAAATTGCGCCCATTAAGGCTTCCGTGGTGGATCCTTCGCCCTGCAGCGCGCCAAAGGCCACGCCCACAGCCAACCCCTCCGGTATGTTGTGTAGGGTGATGGAGAGGATCAGCATGATAATGCGGTGGAGCTGTTCTTTTCCTTGGACATGGTCAGCACTTGACCGGGCAAAGGTAACCACCTTGTCGGAAACCCACATAAATACCGCACCGCACAGAAAACCCACTGTAGCTACGAGATATGCGGGTAGACCGCCTGCAGCCTCGGCCCGTTCGATCGCCGGCTGCAGCAGTGACCAAAAGCTGGCAGCGATCATAACACCGGAGGCAAAGCCTAACATAGTATTTAACCCCTTGGGATTGGGGGATTTGAAAAACACGACCATTGCTGCCCCCAAAGCAGTCACAAACCAGGTGCCCAGCGTTGCGAGTCCTGCCATTATGACATAATTACCCATAATGCACCTCCTTATTTGCCATTATATTTGCAAATAAGCTGTTTGGTGCTTAAAAAACGCTATCCCAAAGGATAGCGTTTTTGCTTATATAGGAAGAAACGCAGCGGCAATGGCAAAGATCACAGCCGGGAGCAAATTGGCGACCCGGACGGTCTTGCCCCATACCAAATTGATGCCCACGCAGAAGATCAGCACAGAGCCGACCATAGAAAGATTCCAAAGGGTAGCCTCCGTCATCAGCGGCTGCAGAAGCTTGGCGAGGAGTGTCACACCGCCTTGTAAAATACCCACCGGAATGGCAGAGAAGATGCACCCCTTTCCCATCGCGCAGGCCATAACCATAATGATGATCAAGTCCAAGATTGCCTTTGCACCGAGAATGGACCAGTTGCCGGAGATGCCGTCCTCAATAGCGCCTACGATAGCCATTGCGCCGATACATACTGTAAAGGAAGCCGAGACAAAGGCATCTACAAAGCCACCGTCTTTTGCATTGCCGGTCTTTCGCTTCAGCCAGTTGCCAAATCGTTCAAAAGCCGCCTCGATGTTCAAAAGTTCGCCTACCAGTGCGCCCAAAGCCAAGCAGCCAACCAGGAGCATCGTGCCGCTGCCGGTGAGGGCAGTGCCATCAACAGAAAGCATTTTCTCCATCGCCCCGGCAATACCGATAAAAAGAACACTGATGCCGCAGGCCTTGGTCAGCCCGTCCTGAAGGCGGTCATTCAAAAATTTTCCGAAAAGCAATCCCAGCAGCCCGCCGGCTAAAATTGCTGCGCAGTTGAGGATAGTTCCCAATCCAATCATAATATCCCTCTTTTCTGATGGTATTTTAATCCCTTAAAGGATAATTTGTCAAGAAAGGAGTGGAAAAAAGAAAATGAAGGTGCTATAATAAGGAAAAACATAGGGAGGAACATACTATGCAGGAAACACTTTATAATGGCTTTCGCCGCATAGACTTTACATTCGAAGGCAGAGAAGCGCTGCTGATTTTTCCGGAGCAACCCAATGAAAACAAGAACTGGCTGCTGAAGACGGAATATTTTGATGCCTTTCCCGATTTTCAGATTCAAATGCTTCGCCGAGGCTGGCATTTGGCTTACATTAAGAACGTCACCCGCTGGTGTTTAGAGGAAGACCTGGACCTGAAAAAACGGTTTGCAGAGTATCTGCATGCGGAATATGGTCTGTGCGAAAAATGCGTTCCCGTGGGCATGAGCTGCGGTGGCTTGATCGGCAGCAAGTTTGCCGCCAAGTACCCGGAAAAAGTGTCTGCCCTGTACTTGGATGCCCCTGTGATGAATTTGCTGTCCTGCCCGGCCGGGCTGGGTATTGCTGGAAACAGCTTGTATCCGGAATTTACAGAAGCTACGGGTATGAGCATTTCAGACCTTATCTGCTACCGGGAGCATCCCATCGATAAAATGCACCTGCTTTTGGAGAATAAGATCCCGGTGGTGCTGGTGTATGGCGATTCGGATACGGTAGTTCCTTATAAGGAAAACGGCGCGCTGCTGGAAAAATACTATAAAGAAAACGGCGGTGTCATCGAAGTCTACGGTAAGGCAGGCTGCGGCCACCATCCCCACGGCTTGGAGGACAACACCCCAATCATCGAGTTTGTTGAAAAATATAGTATATAAGAAAACGACCACCCAATGGGTGGTCGTTTTACGTATTACTTTAGGTTGTCCAACAAGGAAGCGTCGGAAACAAACAGAGGATAGTCAAGCAGCGGCATCTTGGGAAGTACTTCCAGATAGCCCCAGTTGCCGTCTGTCCAGTGAGCCATCTGCTTGATCCGGTAAACCTTTGCGGTGATGGGATCGATCAGAATGGGCTTTTCCAGCTTTGTACCCTCGGGCAGATAGAAATTGATGCGAACGGGCTTTATCTGCCAGCCACAGTCAATATTGGTGGGATGGTAGTAAGCGAAAATGGGAATGTTACCACGGCGGAAGGTGACAGAGATGCCGTTGGCAACTTCGGCAGGCAGACAGTTATAACCGAATGCAGAGGCCCAGGGGTTGATCTCAAAGCAACCGGTGACCATTTCCGTCTTGGAGTCAAAGAGGTTGGCAAAGCTTTGCATTGCCCGGAACGCCAGCTTGGGACGGTAGTTTTCCGGATCGGTGGCGTCAATAACACCCTGGGAGTGTACATTGCCGTTGGGCAGATAGCCGTTGCCGATATCACAGATAAGGAAGTAGGAACTGACCTCCATATTTTCCCGCAGGTCGCACAGATACCGACGGGTCAGATACTTAGCCTGGCTCAGCTCGGTGCTGCGAATGCCGCGACCCAAGAGGTTGGAATCAGAGGGACGGCCATTTTCGCCCATCCACATAACGATATTGCGACCGCTCTTGGCGATCAGGTCACGAATAAACTGCATCCGGTCGTGATAGAAGTTCTCGGGAGTAGCGCCATAGGGGTGGTAGGTAAAAATGTCGATGTGGTCAGCAATGCCGTTATCGAACAGCCCCTGAATGTACTCGTTGGAGATAGCGCCGCCGGAGATAGAACCGGCAATGATTTTGGCCTCCGGCTGCACAGAGCGTACGGCCGCAGCTGTGATCTTCACCAGTTCAGCATAAACCTCAGGCTCTTCGCCCATGGGATAGCATTCCTTCCAGTTGACCTTACGAAGGAAACCTGCATTGGGTTCGTTCCAAACCTCCCAGTGGAAGACGCGGTCCTTAAAATGCTCGGCCATAGCCTTACAGTAGTTGGTCCAACCGGTGATACCCTTCTCGCCGAAGCGGGTGGGGGAGAAGAAATAGTTGCCGTGAGGAGGAATGGCTACTGCGCCGTCCATATACAGGCCGTTGCCAAAGCCCAGGCTGAACCAGGGCTGGATGCCCTCGCTGCGTAAACCGTCAACGATCTCATCCAACCAACCAAAGTCATAAACACCGGGTACGGTTTCTGCTCTCTGCCAGCCGGACTGGAGTCTTGCCCACTTGATGCCGGATTCCTTGGCAATAGGGAGAACCTTGTCAAAAATATAACCGGTGCGGTGGTCCAACAGTTCAAAGCCAACACCCAGGGGGGAGCTTTCCACATCCTTGCTGGCCCGATAGGGGAAATCGCAAATGTACTCCAGCTCCGGACCGAAGCCGTCATACTGGGGGTCGAACAGAACCTCTTTGTACTTTTTATAGTCTTCTGCTCTGGGGTTCAGTGCGCCTGCGGGCATAGGATCGGGTACGGGCAGTTGGTCGGCAAAACCCATACCGGTTTGCCTAATAATAGTCTCTTCGGCCATATTGACTACCTCCTGAAATCTTTGTTTTTTGCCTTGCAATGCAAGGTTTCATAACCTAAGTATAGCACGCAGGGGGGTATGTTTCAAGAAAACGATACGATATATTTTAGTACGATTCGATCATTATTTTGAGGTTCTGTGCATGTGCCTTACGATACTGAAGACAATGTGAGAAAGAGCGGTTGTGCAGATAATGCCCAAGCCGATAGCGCCGGCAGCGGTGATAGCCGAAGTGCCACGAACCAGGAAAGTCTCCTTGTCACTGCGAATCAGTGCATCCATGCAGTAGTACAGATCGCTGCCGGGGATCAGCGGCACCAGCATCGGCACCAGGGAAATTAGTACCGGCGCGTGAATGACTCTTGCTAAGATCTCGCTGGACAGACCGGCGGTTATGGTGGCAAACATAAGACCCACAAACATATTTGTGCCGTTGTGGACACACAGCAGATACACAGCCCAGGCTAACGCACCGCCTAAAAAGAAGAAACCCAAACGCTTGCCCTTGGTGTTGAAAACGATCGCAAAGCCCACAGAACCAAGGGCGCCCATCAAAGTCTGAATCACGTATTCCATCACAGGGCACCTCCCATCTGTACCAGTACCAATGCAAAGCCGATGGCAATAGCGATGGCCTTGATAACTGCCTCGCTGATGCCGATAAGACCGGAAATGGTGTCACCGTTGATCATATCCCGCAAAGAGGTGGTGAAGGCAATACCCGGGATCAGCAGCATAATATTGCCAATGGTGATCTTGGCAGGGGAGTGACCGATACCCAGTCGCACCAACAGCACCACAGCCAGGGCAGTAAAAGCGCTGACCAAAAGGTTTTCCAGCAGGTTATTCATATGCAGTCGACCGATCATTTGCTGGGCAAAGAATACCACAAGACCGGATATGGCAGCGGCAAGACCATCCAGCCAGCTGCCACCGAAGAAAACCGCAAACACACAGGAGATCAGCGCATAAGCCATAGCCATTACGGGCTTGGAATAGGTCTTTTCCTTGCGGATATCCTCCAGCTTTTTCTGAAATTCCGCAACAGAAACAGGATTTGCACAAAGCTGCCGGGATAGGGCGTTGACCTGAGCCACACATTGCAGATTTGTACCCCGGGTGACGATGCGTCGGGTTTGGGTCAGTATCTTTCTGTTGGGGCACTCTACCGTCAGCACAATGCTGGAAGTAATGCTGAAAACATTTATTTTTTGAAAGCCGTAAGCGGCGCACAGTCGATGGAGGGTGTCCTCCACCCGGAAGACCTCACCGCCGTTAGTAAGCAGCAATTCACCCATATCCAAAATGCAGGCCAAAACCGCATCCGGGGAGTTGGTGCTAAGCTCCGCCAATTCTTCAGTAGACATGAAAACTTCACGCTCCTTATGATAAGTGAGTTAAGTGTAGCACGAAATAAGACATTCTTCAAGGCTTTTTAAGGGGATTTGACACAAATTTCAAGTCCGCAAAAATAGAAGATAATTCTACAGAATTTGTACTATTTTCCGGGGGGGGGTACATATTGACAAAAATACCCATATGTAATATAATACATATGGGTGATAAAATGATAATACACTATGATGTTGATAAAATAAATGCCCTTTTAGAGGATTTCTATAAAGCAACAGGCGTAAATATCGTCTTGATGAAACCGGACTTTTCCTACGTGGCAGGCAGGGAACACAGAGAGAATAACAACTACTGTCATCTGATCCAAACTTCAAACACTGGTGCTAAGAACTGCAAATACTCCGATGAATTGCTGCTTCGGGAATGCCGGAGTACCAAAAAAATGCAGATGTGCAAGTGTCCCGGAGGGCTGTGGGTCGTTGCCAAGCCCCTGTTGTATCACGATGCCATCGTCGGTTATATTGTTTTCGGAGAGATGAAAGATGACTCCGGCTTCTCCGGTCAGCGGGATTACATAGAATCCTTGGGCCTTGATGTTTCGCTAATGGAGCAGCATTATGCGGAAATCGCCCCCTTTGAGGCAGAGAAAATTAAGAGCATAGCCCGGGTTGCCGGTATGCTTGCCAAATACATCATCATGGAGAATATGCTGAAGCTTGACTATGATAAAAATCTTACCAAGGCAGTTGCGTTTATAAATGATAATCTGACGGAAGATTTGAGCATAGAAATGATTACCCAGCATATTCATGTTTCAAAAAGTGTGCTTTATAAGAAATTCCGTGGGAATTTCGATTGTACCATCAGCGAGTACATAAATGCAAGGCGTATTGAAAAAGCGGCTGATCTTCTTTTGAAATCGGATTTGTCCATTGAGGAGATATCCAAAAAAACAGGCTTTACCAGCGCATCTTATTTCAGTAAAACCTTCAAAAAAATGAAAGGGGTATCACCCCTGCAGTATAAAAAGCGCTCTTGATAAAAACCCAGACTTTATGTCTGGGTTTTTTGTTATTCCGGAATGCCCCGCAGGACAAAATGGTTCTTTTGTGTGTCCAAAATGCCTTCCTTTTTTAGTTTAGAAAGCTCAGCAGACATAGCAGAACGCTCAACAGACAGATAGTCTGCCAGCTGTTGCCGATCGTAAGGAATATCGAAGGCTAACTTACCTTGCCGAATAGACTCAGAAGAGAGGTAGGAAAGGATCTTTTCCCGAGTGCTGCGTTTGCTGATGTGGGTGATCTTGCTGTCCCATTGCAGTACCTTTCCCGCCAAAACCGATACCAAATTCCGAATCAAGTGATTGTGATGGGTGCAGGCGTTTTTGCAGGTCGTGAGCAAATGATTTACATTCAGCATTAGGATCTCTGCATCTTCATTGGCGACCACACTCACATTCAGCACGCTGCCCGGTGTGGCGGCATAGGATTCACCGAAGAAATCGCCGGGTAGCACCTTGGCCAAAATGTTCCGATGTCCCCACAGATCCTCCTGGATCACCAACACAGACCCGCTCAGAACAAGACCCATATGTTCGGTACTTTCTCCGGCCCGGAAAATATAAGCATTTCGATCCGTTTTCTTTACCCGGGCATCCATGCAGTGGAGTATGGTCAGAATCTCCTGATCGGTCATACCGCTAAAGAATGGACAACTTTTAAGAATAAATAAATATTTTTCCAAAAAACCACTCCTTTGTTGGAAAACAAACATACTTGTTGGCAATATTATACTATACTGTAGTCAAGAAAGCAAGACCCTCGTTCACCGCGTCATTGCGAGGAAGTACTCCTGGGGTGTAATCTCCGGGATCAGAGGGCCGAAAGGAGTGTTTTATATGACTTACACCGGTTGTCAAAGTAAATCCAAGGAAATCACGCTAACAGAGCGGGTGTGCCCAAAGTGCGGCAATATCATCGAACTGTTCTCCGTGGATACGGAAGTGGCCTGCGATAAATGTGGCTTTGTTGCCTACAACGATTCCTTAAGCTGTGTCCAGTGGTGCAAATATGCCAAGCAGTGCGTAGGTGAAGAAATGTACGAGGCTATGATGGCCATTGCCAAGCGGCAGAAGGAGGCCGGCTGATATGAAAAGAAGGATCATTAGAATTGATGAATCCCTTTGTAACGGCTGCGGCCTTTGCGCCACTGCCTGCCACGAAGGAGCGATCGGAATGGTGAATGGCAAAGCCAAGCTCCTCCGGGAGGACTATTGCGATGGCTTGGGTGATTGCTTGCCGGCCTGCCCGATGAAAGCCATTACTTTTGAAGTAAGAGAAGCCCCGGCCTATAATGAAGCCGCGGTGCAAAAGATCAAGGCAGTGAAAGCTGCCGCAGACGCGCCCAATTGCCTGCAAAATTTCCCGGTGCAGATCAAGCTTGCCCCGGTGACTGCGCCGTACTTTGCAGATGCCGACCTGCTGATCGCCGCCGACTGTACCGCTTTTGCTTACGGCAATTTCCACCGGGATTTTATCAACGGCCGTGTTACATTGGTGGGATGCCCTAAGTTGGACGGGGTAAACTATAGCGATAAGCTCACTGCAATTTTGCAAAATAACGATATCCGATCTGTAACGCTGACACGAATGACAGTGCCTTGCTGCGGCGGCCTTTCCTATGCTGCTGAGACGGCCATAGCTCAATGCGGCAAGGATATTCCCTTGCAGATCGTAACCATCAGCCCCGACGGGCAAATCATAAAATAAAGGAGATGTTTTTATGGGTCATTTGAATGGAAAGACCGTTATCATTACCGGCGGCGGTAAGGCTACCTTAAAGGATGGCCGCTGCGGTTCTATTGGCTACGGCATCGCCACCGCTTTTGCCAAGGAAGGGGCAAACCTGGTCATCACCGGCCGCAATTTACAAAAGCTCTTGGATGCCAAGGAAGAACTGGAGCGGCTCTACGGCGTGAAAGTCCTGCCTGTCCAGGCGGATGTGAGTGCCGGCGCTGACAATGAAAAAGTAGTGCAGGAGGTCGTCCGGAAAGCGGTAGAAACCTTTGGCGGCATTGATGTTCTGATCAACAATGCCCAGGCCTCTGCCTCCGGCGTGACCTTGGCAGACCATACCACCGAGCAGTTCGACCTTGCATTGTACTCCGGCCTTTACGCGACCTTCTACTATATGAAGGCCTGCTATCCCCACCTGGCAAAGACCAAGGGCAGCGTGATCAATTTCGCCTCCGGCGCTGGCCTGTCCGGTAATTTCGGACAAAGCGCCTATGCCGCCGCCAAGGAGGGTATCCGGGGAATGTCCCGGGTGGCTGCCAACGAATGGGGCAAGGATGGTATCAATGTGAATGTGGTCTGCCCCCTGGCATGGACAGCCCAACTGGAGAATTGGGCCAATGCCTACCCGGAAGCCTTCAAGGCCAATGTGCATATGCCGCCTATGGGCCACTTTGGCGACGTGGAATTGGAGATCGGCAGAGCCTGCGTGGCGCTGACCTCTCCGGACCTCAAGTATATGACCGGCGAGACCCTCACCTTAGAGGGCGGCCTGGGCTTACGTCCCTGAATAAAACCATGGCGGGTGCATCTGCACCCGCCATAAAATTTACATTGCAAAGCATAGGAAAAAATGTTATATTGGTGACATAAAATATTGGAGGATATTCTATGAATTTTTATGAAATTGCACAGGCTCGGCAGTCCTGCCGTGCGTATGACTCTGCCCGTCCGGTGGAGGCTGAAAAAATCAAGGCTATTTTGGCGTCTGCCCGCATTGCACCCTCTGCCTGCAACGGTCAGCCCTACCACTTTACAGTGTGCTACGGTGAAACAGCCAAGCAGGTGGCCAAAGCCACCCAGGGAATGGGAATGAACAAATTTGCCTCCGATGCGCCTGTGTTGCTGGTGATCTCCGAAATGCCCTATGTGAAATCTGCAGCTCTGGGCGCTAAGGTCAAGGGCAACGATTACCGCTCCATTGACATCGGCATTGCCGCTGCCTATATCACCGCTGAAGCCTGCGCTCAAGGTCTGTCCACCTGTATTTTGGGCTGGCTGGACGATGATAAGATTCGGGAAATTTGCGGTCTTGACGGCGCTGTGCGCCTGGTCATCACCATCGGCTATGCCAAAGAAGGGGATAAGCTCCGGGAGAAAAAGCGCAAACCCCTTTCTGAACTGGCAACTGAAATCTAAAGTTGCATAACTATAGAAATTGTGATAAAATATATTAGCCGAAAGGCAGAAAATACAAAAGTGAGGTGAAGATTATGGACAGCGGCAGTAGTTGCAAACAAATAGCGGATAGGCGGCTGTCTGTAATTTTCTGACCTGTCACCATTGTCCGCTGTAAGCATTACTGCACCGGCAAATGCGGGTTCGTGATTTGCCGCAGAGGACAATGGTATTTTTGCGCCCATTTTTCTGCGGTATGGAATCAATATGCCCGTTTTTGCCTAAAACTATTAATGTAAGGAGGCAAACGGACAATGGATAGAAGAAAGGAAGTTTTACAGGAAAATAAATTCAATCCCATCGAAGAGATGATTGTCGGCGGCCCGGAGCAGGAAATCGGCAGCAAAATGACGGAGAATTTTGTATCTGTTTTGGCGGGAACACCTGTAAAGCAGGCCATGCGGGAGCTTATCAAGCAGGCCGCGGACAATGATAATATTTCCATCATTTATGTGGTGGATGAAGAGGATATGCTGGTAGGCGCAATCAGCTTAAAAGATATCATTATCGCACGGGAAAGCACCAAGCTGGAAGATATCACCGAAAGGAACTGTCAATTCGTATATGCCAATGAGCTGATTGACGAATGTATGGAACGGCTCATAGAAAGTGATGAGGATTCTGTCCCGGTTCTGGATAGTGAAAACCGTTTGGTAGGTGTTTTGCTTGCCCAGGATATCACCCATTTGGTAGACGAAGCCATGGGCGATGATTATGCCAAGCTGGGCGGCTTGACAGCGGAGGAGGATATGCAGGAGCCGCTGAAACAAAGCATCAGAAAGCGCCTGCCCTGGCTGGTGATCTTGCTGGGCCTGGGGTTGTTGGTATCCGGTGTGGTTGGCCTGTTTGAGCAGGTAGTGGCAAGCCTTACGGTTGTCATCTGCTTCCAATCGTTGATCTTGGGTATGGCAGGCAATGTGGGCACCCAGTCTTTGGCAGTTACGGTCCGGGTACTGATGGATTCCCAACTGAGGGGCAGACAAAAACTGTCCCTTGTGGCCAAAGAGGCGAAAGTAGGTCTGTGTAACGGCTTGCTGCTGGGTGCGCTTTCCTTTTGCTTGATTGGGCTGTACTTGATGGCGAAGGGAGAAACAGCGCAGATGGCGTTTTCCGTGTCTGTGTGTACCGGCATTGCCTTGGTGATCTCAATGGGACTTTCCAGCATTTTTGGTACGGCTGTGCCGCTGCTGTTCAAGCAACTGAACATCGATCCGGCAGTGGCTTCCGGACCGCTGATCACCACCATAAACGACTTGGTGGCAGTGGTTGCCTATTATGGCCTTGCGTGGCTGCTTTTGGTGCAAAAAATGTGAAAAAACCGCAAAAATATCCCCCCACCGGGCTTGTATGCCCTGTGGGGGTTTACTATAATATGCATAAACTTACACGTCATTGCGAGGAGCGCAGCGACGTGGCAATCCCCAGCTTTGAGGTATGTACTATGAAAAGGTTTTTATTTTTTGCGATTAGTGTTATTTTTTGCCTATCTATATTTGCTGGATGCTCCCGGCAGATAGAAAATTCTGACAAGACTCGTACCATCACCGATTCCAAGGGCAGAGAAGTGGAGATTCCCGAAGAAGTGAAATCCATCGTCTGCGTTGGTGTGGGCGCTCTGCGCTACACCTGCTATATGGGCGCACAGGATTTGGTGGTTGCTGTGGAGGATTGCGAAAAAGAAGCAGTGATCTCCCGACTTTATAACTATGTGAATATCGATAAATTCAAGGACCTTCCTGTGATCGGCACCAACGGCAATCCCTTTGCCGAGGAGATCATCAAGGCGTCCCCGGATGTGATCGTGATGAGCCGATCCGCTTCTGTGGAAGCCGACGATCTGCAAAACAAAACAGGCACCCCTGTTGTGGTGATCCCCGGCAGCGATACCACCTTGGACGATGCTACTTACGATACTATCCGCATTTTGGGCGAGCTTTACGGCAAGGAAGACCGGGCCGCAGAGCTGAAAACCTACTTGGACGGCATCAAAAAAGACTTGTCTGACAGAACCAAGAACATTCCCGACAGCGAAAAGCCCTCCGTGTATGTGGGCGGCGTGTCCTTCAAGGGCCACCACGGCTTTGAAGGTACGGAAGCCGGCTATGGCCCCCTGGCGCTCATTGGCGCTAAGAACCTGGCAGACACTACCGGCAAGTCCGGTGCTTTCAATATCGACCTGGAAAAGGTGCTTTCCTGGGATCCGGACATCATTCTGCTGGACTTTAACGGTATGAACCTGATCCATGAGGATTATGCCAAGAACCCCGCTTATTACAACGCGTTGAAGGCCGTAAAGGAAGGCAAGGTCTACTCCCAAATTTCCTTCCGCTCCAATGCATCCAATTTGGAAACTGCGCTGGCTGATGCTTACTATGCAGCCTGCGTCATCTACCCGGAACAGTTTAAGGATGTTGACCCCATCGCGAAAGCAGGGGAGATATTTGAAAAACTACTGGGGAAAAACCCCTATGAAACGCTGAAGGAGGCCGGTTATGCATTCCGTCCCATTAAAATCGGAGAATAATGGAATAGATGCCCTCTACAGAAAAAACAGGGTCAAAAGCATCAGCTTTCTTGCTATCTTAAGCGGTGTACTGTTGCTGACCGTTCTTTTAAGCCTGCGGGCGGGTTCTTATGAAACCCCTGTCGCGGAGCTAATCAAGGGTATCTTTGGGCTGTCCTCAGATAAGAAGATCAATCTGATCGTGCAGAATAACCGCTTACCCCGGATCATCACAGCTATTTTAGCCGGTGGCGGTCTGGGCTTGGCCGGTTGTATTTTGCAGGCTGTTTTACGCAACCCGCTGGCCTCTGCGTCTACCTTGGGCGTATCCCAGGGCGCTACCTTCGGCGCAGCCTTTGCTATCGTGGTGCTGGGATTGGGCGTGACCGACCGGTTTGGCATCCCCCTGTGCGCCTTCTTGGGCTCTATTGCGGTAGCCCTGGTGATTTTGGGCCTGTCCAAATTCCGCCGGGTGTCCCCGGAGGGAATCGTGCTGGCCGGTGTGGCGATCAGCTCTATGTTTACCGGCGCAACCACCCTCATTCAGTATTTTGCCGACGAGGTGGAACTGGCTACCCTGGTGTTTTGGACCTTTGGTGACCTGGGCAGTACCGGTTGGGAAGACTTAGGCAGTATGGCTGTGATCGTTGCATTGCTTTGCCTATACTGCATAATCCACCGCTGGGATTACAACGCGCTTTTAAGCGGCGAGGAAACGGCTATCAGCCTTGGAATTAACGTAAAACGCCTGATCCTTGTGAATATGGTGCTGTGCTGCCTGTGCAGCAGCGTGATCGTATCCAATGTGGGCCTTATCAGCTTTATCGGTTTGGTTGCACCCCATATCGTCCGTATGGTGGTGGGCAATAACCATGTTTACCTGATTCCCGGTTCTATCCTGGGCGGTGCCACGCTGCTTCTGCTCAGTGATCTGTTTGCAAGAACAGTGATCAGCCCCGTGATCCTGCCCATTGGCGCCATTACATCCTTCCTGGGCGGCCCGCTGTTTTTGTACCTTCTGTTCAAAGGAGGGAAACGGCAATGATGGAGATTAAGAATTTATCTTACCACTACAAGGGAAGTCCGGAAGTGCTGAAAGATGTTTCCTTTGCGATTGAACCGGGAAAATTCCTTGCCATTTTGGGCAATAACGGCGTGGGTAAAAGTACGCTCCTTAAGTGCTTTAACCACATTCTAAAGCCCGATTCCGGCGAAGTGCTGCTGGATGGGGAGAACCTGCTGCAAATGCCCACCCGTGAGGTGGCAAAGCAGGTGGCTTTTGTTTCCCAAAGCGTTCCCGATACCCAAATGACCGTCCATGATGTGGTGATGCTGGGCCGCAGACCTTATATGAACTGGGGCTTTACCGAGGAAGACCACCACATTGTCCACGATGCCATGCACCGGCTGGATGTGGAGGATATGCGGGGCAGATTCCTAAACGAGCTTTCCGGTGGCGAAAAGCAAAAGGTAATGCTGGCAAGGGCCTTGGCACAGCAACCGAAAGCGCTTTTGCTGGATGAACCCACTAGCGCCCTGGATATTCAAAACCAGCACCAGGTGTTGAAAATGGTTCGGGATATTTGCCATAAGGATAATATGATCGCAGTGGTAGTTATCCACGATTTGAATTTGGCCCTGCAGTTCTGTGATCAGTTTCTATTGATGAAGGACGGTCAGGTCTACCGTTACGGTGACCATACCGTTTTGGACACCACAGCATTGAAAGAGGTCTACGGCGTGGATGCGAAAGTTGTGGAAATAGAAGACCGGCGTATGGTGCTGGTGAAGGAGGAAGTATGAAAACCTGGAATGATTGCGTAGCCTTTCACGGCCATGAATGCGGTGGCCTTACCATTGGCTACAAGGCAAGCCTTCTTGCAATCGAACTGCTTGGCTTGGAATTCTCTGATGATGAACAAGTGGTTTGCATCACAGAAAATGATGCCTGCGGCGTGGATGCCATCCAGGTGATGCTGGGCTGCAGCGTGGGCAAGGGAAATCTGCTATTCCATATTTGCGGCAAATCTGCCTATTCCTTCTATAACCGCAAGACAGGGAAATCTGTTCGCCTGGTGCTGAAGCCTGTGGAAATCAAAAAAGAAGATTCCTTTGCCTATTACCAATCCTGTAAGCCGGAAGAAATGTTTGAAGTAAAGGAAACCACACTTCCTGTCCCGGAAAAGGCGCAGATTTTTGAATCCTTTGTCTGCGACTTCTGCGGCGAAAAAACCGGCGCAAAATGGATGCAAACAGTTGGCAACAAAAAGCTGTGTTTGGATTGCTGTAATAAATAAAAAAATGCGTGTCAGCAGACACGCATTTTTTAATCCCAATCGGGAATGATTTCTTTCTGCATTGGCAAATTATGAATGATTTCCTGGGTAACGGTTTTGTATTCACCCACATCCGTGGCTTTCCGCAGCCGCTTTCCCAACTTTTCTGTACCTTCAAATTTGCACAGCCAATAATGCCAGTTTTCCTTCAGTCGGAACATAGCATTCCGTGTGCCGCCAAATTCCCGGGTGTATTCTTCCAACAATTCACTGTGGAATTTCTCCAATTTGTCAGCGGTAGTGCCAGCGGGGGTAAGAAGTCCCGGATCGGCAATCAAACCTCTGCCTAACATTATGTTTTTTACAGCAGGAAATGCAGCGGAAAAGACGGTAATTTCGCTTCTTGTCCGCAAACTGCCGTTGTAGCAAACGGGCGCTCTGCTTTCCTGCAAGGCATACTGGAAATTATCCATATCTACAGGCCCGTTATAGAAGTCCTTCCGTACCCGAGGGTGAATGATCAGCTCTTTGATGGGATAGCGATTGTATATCTGCAAAATATTTGAAAATTCTGCAGCGGATTCAAAACCGATCCGGGTCTTGACAGAAATGGGCAGGGGAGCAGAAGAAAAAACGGTATACAAAAAAGAATCAAGACTGTCCAAATCCCGGAGCATTCCCGCGCCTTTTCCCTTGGCGGTGACAGTTCCCGAGGGACAGCCGATGTTGAGGTTGACCTCTTCGTAACCCAGATCCTTGCAGACCCCGGCCATCCAAAGAAAATCTTCCGGAACTTTCGTCAGAAGCTGAGGTACAACACAAAAAACCATGCTGTCAGCCGGGGGCAATTCCCGGGCCTCCCGGGGCGTCAAGGCCCGGTGAACGGTGGGGGAGAAGAAGGGGGTAAAATACCGATCAACCCCGGGGAAATATTTATGATGCAGACGGCGGTAAATACTGTCTGTCAGTCCCTCAAGGGGTGCAAAATCGTAACGCATAAGCTATCTCCAATGTGGATACTTTTTGCCATTATAGCATAGAAAAGAGCCACCTGCAAGGGTGGCTCTTTGGCTTATTAGAATTCACCGGTCCACTCAGGATCCCAGGGGTAGTACATCCGCATAACTTCGCCGCCCCGCTTGTTGGACTCTTCGGCGTAGATGCCGGGCAGAGTCATGGCCAAACCTTCCTTCAGGGTAATGGGTGCGGGCTTGCCGTTTGCAACGGCATCGATGAAGTGATCCATCATAGCAAAGTCCATACCGCCGTGACCGGCATTGATGGCCTTCTGATTTTTCTCGTAGGCAGGAGGCATAAAGGAACCGTCGATTTCCTTCAGCTTGTTATCCAGCTCTCTCTGTGAGTTGTAGCGGATCACAGGCTTGCCGAAACGGTCGATCCGCTCCATATAACCCTGTGTGCCGAATACCCGGTAGCTGTGATGGCCGATGTCAGCCCGGCAGTAGCCGTTTCGCATCAGACGGACTACAATGCCGGAATCGGTCTGGAACTGAGCGCAGGACATATCATCCTTGGGCCAGCCACCCTTGATGGCGAGCTCGTTCCGGCAACCGGTGCCGAAGCAGGATACTTTCCGCAGCTCTTCGTTGAGAATGGTGAGCAACGGGCCTAAGGAATGGGTGCAGTAACGGATGGGGCAGAGGAGCTTGCGCCAGTTGCCGTTTTCGCTGTAGCCCTTGCTGAACTCGCTGTTGGGGAAGCTCCAGTGGATGTACTCGGCTTCCATACAGTAGGGCTCACCCAGCAGACCCTTTGCGTAAAAGTCCTTCAGCAGAACAGTAAACTTCTGCTCGTTGGGGTTCGCACCGATGGAGATGATAGCCTCAGACTTTTCAGCGGCCTTCCAAAGTCTTTCTGCTTCTTTCAAATTGGCAACGACGGGAATATCTGTCAGAACATTGATGTTCTTTTCCAGGGCCTTGGCGCAGAATTCAGCGTGAATATCCGCACCTGTCTCTACCAGAACGATGTCCAGGTCTGCCTTTTCCAGCATTTCGTCGTAATCTTCGTAGAAGGCGGCATTGGGGAACAGATCAGCCATAGCGGCAGGAGCCTGCCACTGCTTCTCGAACCAGTTGTGGGTACGGATGTCACAGCCGGCAACGATTTCCACATTATCAAATTCCGCTGCCAGACGGGTCATGGAGCGGCCTCTGGGGCCAAAACCAACGGTACCGAATCTTAATTTCTTCATAATGATCGTCCTTTCATAGTTATACATATTTTGCAACCTGCATCAATACAACGGACAGAATACCAAAGCCGATGCTGAGATATTGCAATGTGGTGTAGCGTTCTTTGTAAATAAAGAAGGATACCAGGAAATTTAGCGGCTTATTCAGTGCCATTTTTAATGGTGTAAGCACAGAAAGAGGTATCAATGCAATGGCAGCGAGATTTGCACCGTTTTTTAGGCCGTTCAAAAGACCGGCTGCTGCGCCGTAGGCGCTGCCTTTAAGAAATGTGTGTTTTAGTTCCTTCCATTCCTTCACAAAACCGAGCAAAAGCAGAAACACAGTAGCGCCAGAGAGGGTAATGATCATATACTCGTTGTTAATGTCCGTGCCGAGTTTTGCCTGCTGCATTTTTGCTAAAATGGAAATGAAACCGTTGCTGATCAGGGTAATGAGGGTGGCGATCAGCCAACCAAAGGAGAAATTCTTGTCCTCGTTCTTTTCCTTGTCCTTAGGCCTTCCGTAAAGCATCAGAAAGAAGGAAGCAAAGGTGCAAGCAAGGGCTAAGTAGGTCATATAGTTTTGGGTTTCTCCCAGAAAAAATAATCCGTAGATAATGGGAAATACAAAGCTCATACCGGCAATGGTGTGGGTAATCAAATAATTGCCGACCCGATAGGCAACAAAGGCAAAGTAAAAGCCGGCTGCATAGAGTATGGCATTGATGATGCCGTATACCCAAAGGCCCTTAGGGAAGTGGAAGCCGCCCGTATCGCTGACAATAAAGAAGATCATAGCAAACAGGCAAATCACGCCGTTAAAAAGAAATCCGCCCGCGCCGTGTTTTTTGCCGTAACGCCGTACCAGCATCACTTCGCCTTGGTTGGCAAAGATATTGGTCAGCAGATAAAGAATCGCCAAGGATATACCCTCCTTTTATGTTTTCCATATCATATCACAAAGTCCTGCCATTAGAAATGGAAAAAATCCATAAATCCCTGTAAAATATCCAGCTTTGTTGACACAAAAGGAAATCTTCGGTATAATCAATTGCGAAAGGGTGATGCTATGAAGGATATTTGCCAAATCGTTCCCGAGAATGCGAACCAGCGGGATATTGCCTACAAGAATTTTGTCTATGAGGCGGAATTAGACCATTTGTCCCAGCCTTTTGTCCGTAAATATGTATGTATGCACCTTGCCTTCAAGGGTGAGGCGGTGTTGAAGGCAGAGGGGAAAGAATATAAGCTCACCCCGGGCACTCTTTTTGTCACATTTCCCTATCAAAAGTATGAGATCGCTGACAGTCAGAATTTTACATTCCTCTATATCACCTTCGACGGTGACGCGGCTATTAAGCTGCTGAGCCAATTCGGAATCGATAGAGACCACGCGGTTTATACGGATTTTGGCCACTTGACGGATTTTTGGATGACCTCCATCCGCCGGGTAAATCCCTCCAATATTTTGGTTCTGACGGAGAGTGTGCTGCTGTATACCCTGTCCTATGTGGGGCAGCATCGTTCGGAATCGGCAGCCTATACCAGCCGGGATTTTGACGGGATATTGGAGTACATCGATAACAATTTTGCAGATCCGGAACTGTCCGTGTCCAAGGTGGCGGACATCTTTGATTTCAGCGGGAAGTATTTGTCTGCGCTGTTTGTGAAGAATATGGGTATGAAATTTACCGACTATTTGGCGAAGATCCGCATAGAGCAGGCAACCAAAATACTGCAAGAGGACAAGGTTCCCGTTGCCCAATTAGCAATAAAATGCGGCTATACAGACCCTTATTATTTCTCCAAGGTATTCAAAAACATCATGGGCGTTCCGCCTTCCCAATACCCACCAAAATAGTAAAAAGGACGAGGAAAAATCCTCGTCCTTTTTGTTTGTCACTTAGCCTGTATGTAAAACAGGGCGTTTTGTATAATAAAATTCATATAAGTTTCTACCGCAAGTGTCATACATTCGTTGGTATAGGGGGTGGGGAAATTCTTTGTGGTGAGGTATTCCACCGTGATGGTGGGTACTCCGTACTCATTCCAGATACGGCCTTCAAAATACTGACTACCCTTGGCGTAAGAGCCCGGCACTTTGGAAAGATTTGTGTAGTTTTTAGCGTGGCCTAATTCTTTGTAGCGATGATACATATGGTTGGTGGTTTTGTAGTTTGCCACAGCGTTCTCGGAATAATTGATAAAATTAAAATACAGAGCAACATCGGAGGAACAGCTGTCAGCAATGTGGAAGTCCATAACCACATCTGTATCCTCAGCATACTGGGCAAAGCAGGCCATCACATTTTTGCTTTCCTGTTGGGTAAGATTTTTATAATCCCGGTTCAGATCCTGGCCTTTTCCGTTGGTGCGTGTGCGCGTGTTGGAAACACTCCATACATTCACCAGTGGGATCACGACAAACCGGACTTTCTGTCGCAGGGTATAGAGGAGTGTGTCCTCAGGTTTGGCATCGGCAATGAGTTGCATAACCTTAGCAAGGGCAAAATAACCTACGATCTCATCACCATGGGTGCCGCCGTTGAGGAACAGTGTAGTTTCATAATCTTCCGGTTCGTACACGTAGCAGTACATATCATACTCTCCGGTAGCGTCCTTGCCAATGGAACTGCGGGTGATATAGTTGGGGTATTTTTCCCGCAACGGCTCATAGAGATTGTTGACAAATTCTTCGGATGTCCAGTTAGCATCACCCAAAGTCTTATCTTTGATGATGTCGCCGACAGGCTCAGGAATGTACCAGGGACCCTGGGTGTCTGTTTGCTGAACGATGGTACGCTCACCGATATAGATGGGATCGGAAGAACCGGTATAAACAACTAAATACTCATCGGTGGAATATGTCCGGCAGTTATACATAAAGCGGATCTCTTTGCTGGGGTTTTGAACAGGAGCCTTGAGGGCTGTGCCGTTAGTAAGCTGTTGTCCGACAGTAAGACTGCGGGGGTCGGCGGAAAAACTTGTAGCCGCAGCGCAGGGGACACCTGCAGGGATCTTCACCTCATAGCATTTGCCGTATTCACCCTTAAACACAAATGCGCCAACATTGGTCTGATTTGTAACATCCAGTGTGGATTGCCCGGATTGACCCAGCACAATTCCGGGCGCATACAGGTCCTTGGAGAAAATATCCTTGGGCAGGAAAGGCGCATCTTCTGCAGCGTTGTATGTAGTCAATTTTGTTTTATTTGTGCAGGCGGCCAGGGTGAAAACTGTGATGACAACCAGCAGCAAGGCGATGATACTCTTCATAATTATAGTTATCCTTTCGATTTGATTATAGTTCTCGGTTCCGTGATTGTATTATATAGCATATCTTATGAAGTTGTAAAGAATCTATAAAAATGGCCTTGCTATCACTTTGAAGATGTGCTAAGATGAAAAAAAGGGGGAATATAACGATGGAAATGCTCCAACTGCGCTATTTTTATGAAAGTGCTTTGGCAGAAAGCTTTTCAAAAACTGCCCAAAAGTATATGGTGCCCGCATCTTCCGTGTCGGCTTCCGTAAGACGGCTGGAACAGGAATTGGGTACAGAATTGTTTGTACGAACAGGAAATCGCATTGAACTGAACGAAAATGGCAAGCGTTTTTTAGAGACTGTCGGTAACACACTGACCCAACTGGATGTTGCGGTCAACACGATTACGCAGCAACCCGCTGAAAAACAAACCATATCCATCTTGGCCCATTGTGCCCGTGAAACCTTAGTATACTGGATAACAAGATTTTATCGCATGTATCCGTCGGTTTCCTTTAAGATGAATTTCGATGACACTCCGGAGAATTACGGGAAATACGATATTATTGTCAGTTCTCACGAGGTTGGTTTGGAAAATTATGAATCCTTCCTGTGGCGTAAATTTTATATCCGTGTTGAGGCGTTGGATACAGATCCTCTTTGCAGAGGGCCTGTAACATTAAGCCAGCTTCGAGACCGTGTATTTGTTACAACAAAGGCAAACAAGGGGAGCTTTCAGATTTTTACCAAAGCCTGTGAGCTGCAAGGCTTTACTCCCAAAGTGTTTTTGGAGTGCGATGATTATAGTTGCCGAACTAAAGCGTTGATGACCGGTATATGTCTTGGCTTAAATTTGGGAAGGCGGGATGAGAATGCCCGAAATACCAATACGCAGTTTCTATCAATCACTGACTTTAATGAAGAATTTCTTATGAAGGTGTTTTATAGAAAAGAGCATTGTGACGAACATATTAAATTGTTTTTGGACCTGCTGAAAAGCTATGTGGTAACAACATAAAAGGACGAGGGATTTTCCCTCGTCCTTTTTTCTTAAACTTCTGTAATCACAGGCAAAATCATAGGATTGCGCTTGGTGGTCTTGTACAGGTAACCGCTCAAGTCATTCTTGATGGTGGATTTCAAGGTCGCATAATCCCGGATGCGTTTGCGGCCGCACCGGTCAATGGCTTCCAGTACCACGTTCCGCAGTTCGTCCATCAGTTCTTCGGATTCCTTCACATAGATAAAACCTCTTGTGATGATATCCGGACCGGAGACGATCTCTCCGTCCAGACCGCTGATATTGACGCATACCACGATCATACCGTCCTGGGCCAAATGCTTCCGATCCCGGAGAACCACACTGCCCACATCACCCACACCGGTGCCATCCACAAAGACCTTGCCGGCAGGTACAGTGCCGTTTTCTTTGCAGGTTTTGCCGGTGAATTCAAATACACTGCCGATCTCGCCGATGCGCACATTCTTGGCGGGCATACCCACCGTAGTGGCAAGCTTTCCGTGGATCTGCAAATGCCGCTGTTCGCCGTGAACAGGCAGGAAAAATTTGGGCTTACAAAGAGCGTGAATGATCTTCAGCTCTTCCTGGCAGGCGTGGCCGGAAACATGCAGACCCTCGCTCTTTTCGTAAACCACCTCAGCGCCCTTCCGGTACAACTCATTGATGATCCGGGAGACCGCCTTTTCGTTACCGGGAATGGCGGATGCGGAAATGATGACCCGGTCGCCGGATTGGATGTCCACCTGCTTATGGGTGGAGAAAGCCATCCGGTACAGAGCGGACATGTTCTCGCCTTGAGAGCCGGTAGAAACGATCACAACCTTGTTCTTGGGTAAACTCTTGGTAGCGGCCAGGTCCACCAAAACCCCGGCAGGGAGCTTGATGTAGCCCAATTCCTGGGCGACCTTCAGCATATTCTCCATACTCCGACCGGTGACAGCCACCTTTCTGCCATAGCGGTGGGCGGTAGCCAAAACCGCCTGGATGCGATGCATATTGGATGCAAAGGTGGTAACGATGATCCGGCTGTCGCAGTTCTTGAACTGCCGATCAAGACCCTCTGCCACAACATTTTCGCTGGGAGTGTAGCCGGGCCGCTCCACATTGGTGGAGTCGCACAGCAGCGCCAGAACACCCGCATTGCCCAGCTCACCGAACCGGGTCAGATCGATCATGCCGTCCTTGGCTGTAGTGTCGATCTTGAAGTCGCCGGTCATCACCACTGTGCCCACCGGGGTGTGGATAGCGAAGGCCACCGCATCAGCGATGGAGTGGTTCACATGGATAAACACCACGGTAAAACAGCCGGCCTTGACCACATCGCCGGGTTTGTGAGTCACCAGCTTCACAGCATCCTGCAGTCGGTGTTCCTCTAACTTCAGCCGAATAAGGCCGTTGGTCATAGCAGTGCCGTGAATGGGGCAGTTCACCTGCTGCATACAGTAGGGGATAGAACCGATGTGGTCCTCGTGACCGTGGGTAATGAACATACCCCGCAGCTTTTTGGCATTCTGTACCAGATAGCTGAAGTCGGGGATCACCAGGTCAACGCCGTACATTTCTTCATCGGGGAAACCAACGCCGCAGTCCACCACAATCATATCTCTGCCGTATTCCAAAACGGTAATGTTCTTACCGATCTCATCCAGTCCGCCAAGGGGAATAATTTTCAGTTTTTCTGCCAATTGTAAATAACTCCTTTCAAAATTAGACATAGCAAATCTGCAGCCGTTTGGTGCTTTTTATGGCCCTGTACCGCCCAAAAGCAACAAAAACGCCTGCTGATATATGGATTTTCTCTCTTGCCCGGGACTGCCTACCCGGAGCTTCTTTGCTAATTATAACACAAAAATGCCCGCTTGTATACCTTTATTTTTGAAGTTACAAAACAGTAACAAAAATATACGGAAAAAGTTAAAAATAGTAACACAAATATACGGAAATATGACAATAAGAAACAAATTAAAACATTGACTTGGTTATTCCGATATGAGAAAATATAAATGAACAGGAAAGAGGTGATTCCGATGGACCCAAAGCGCTTTTACAACAGTTTGTACGAATGCGGGACTGCACATAAAAATTGAGGTGATGATTATGAAAAGAATAGTTTACATATTGCTTTTGGCGCTGCTGCTCACCGCCTGCGGCAAAGGAAAAACAGAAGATCCAACGGTTACCACTGCCCCCACTACTGCACCAACCACCGCCACGGCAATGGCCGAAGTGGAAAAGTTCCAAAAACTTTTTAAGGAGGAGTATTGGTATCGGCGGGCATTGGGCTGTACCTTTGAAAAACCGGAAGATATTTCGCTCAGATTTTATTTCTACACAGGTACAGGTGAGATAGGTGAGGATGATTACAAATATTTCACTTCCGAAGAACAAGCTTTTTTGGCCAAAGCCTACAAAGATAAAAACGGCAGGGAAGAATATACGATGGCAACCAGATTGCCGGTGGAAAAGATCAATAAGGCCTTGTCGATTTTGGGTGTAACTTTGGAAGATGTTAAGATTCCCGAAAGTTGGGTGTACTACGATAAGACAGATGCCTACTATTTCTGGGTCAGCGATGCCTACGGCGTTGGCAGATGGGAAGTAACAGAGGTGGAAAAGGGCACAAACGGCATTGTGAAGGTTTATTGGGAAACTTCGGATTTTCCCTTTAACACCGCAACCGAGAGACATTACCCGGATGGCACAAAAATGGTAACGACCCTGCAGGAAAAGTCCGATGGCAGCTACTTGGTTTTGTCCAATCTGCCTGTGGAACCGGTGGGGCCCGTTACAGTGGAAGACTTCACACAGCTTTTTAAGGATGAATACTGGTTTAGTAATGATGAATACTGGTATAAGCGGGCATTGGGTTGTACCTTTGAAAAACCGGAAGATATTTCGCTCAGGTTTTATTTCTACACAGGTATAGGCGAACACGGTCATAACGATTACAAATATTTCACTTCCGAAGAACAAGCTTTTTTGGCCAAGGCCTACAAGGATAAATACGGCAGGGAAGAATATACGATGGCAACCAGATTGCCGGTTAAAAAGATTGAAAAAGCCTTATCGATTTTGGGTGTAACCTTGGAAGATGTTGAGATCCCTGAAAGTTGGGTGTACTACGATCAGACAGATGCCTACTATTTCTGGGTCAGCGATGCCTACGGTGCTGACCCTTGGAAAGTAACAAAGGTGGAAAACGGTGCAAACGGCATTGTAAAGGTTTATTGGGAAGGTCCGCAGCGACACTTGAATACCGCGACAGGCAAATTTTTCACGGAAGATTATCCAAGAATGGTAATGACTCTGCAGAAAAAGCCGGACGGAAGGATGTTTGTCCTGTCCAATCTTCCTGTGAATAATACAAGATAAAAAAGAACGGCCTTGGGCCGTTCTTTTTTTATGCCAAAATTGAAAATCCCTGTTGCACTTTTCGGCGATCTGTTATATTATAAAGAATAATGGACTATTCTGGGTAGTATACCCATTTGTAAGGAGGCGACCCAAGTGAAAAAGAAGCTTCGCAGAATGCTGCAGCCCAATATGGGCATCTATTTGGCCCTGTTCCTGGTATTCATTATCGCAACGGCTGTTTTCCGTCAGTTTGTCCTTGCCGGGTTGCAGATGTGCGTGTGGTTGCTCCTTTTGGGTGCATATCTGTTGCACTATGCCCGCCGGAAAAAGCAGGTAAAAGACTTTGTTGAGAAAACCATAAACCAGCAGGCCGGTGTGACCGGTCAGAAGCCGCCCTTTCCTATGGCGGTGGTGCGTATGGCAGACGGTGACATTGTATTTGCCAATGACCGCTTTCTCAAGCTCACCGGCCTGAACGATACCTTAAAAGAACGAAATATCAGCGATGTCCTGTCCGGATTTGATATTCAGTGGCTGGTTGATGGTAAAAATGAATATCCCTATGATGTGCGGTATGCAGGTCAGCGCTTCAGAGTGTACGGCTCTGTGATCCAGGACAGCGAAGCGCCGGAGATCCAGTTGGGCGTGATGTATTTTGCGGATCTGACCGAACTGTATCAGATACGGGATGAATATATCCGCTCCCGCCCCGTGGTATCCATTATTTTGGTGGACAACTATGAGGAACTGACCAAGAACCTGTCCGAGGGCGCAATGTCCTCACTCAATGCCAAGATCAACGATGCTATCACCCAGTGGACAGAAAGCTACCATGGTCTTCTGCGCCGGTTGGAGCGAAACCGCTACCTGTTTGTTTTTGAAAAGCGGGATCTAAAGCGAGCTATGGATGACAAATTCTCCCTTTTGGAGGATGTCCATGCAATCACCAGTCCTTCCGGTCTGGCCGCATCCATATCCTTCGGCTTGGGTGTTGAGGGCGAGACCTTTGAGGAGGGCTATGAGTTTGCCTCCCTGGCCATCGAAATGGCTCTGAGCCGCGGCGGTGACCAGGCAGTTGTGAAGGACCGTATCAACTTCAATTTCTATGGCGGCCGTAATAAGGAAGCTGAGCAGCGCAGTAAGGTGCGTTCCCGTGTGACAGCCAACTCCATGATGGAGCTGATCGGAAAGAGCAGCCGTGTGCTGATCATGGGTCACAAAAATGCGGACCTGGATGCTATCGGCGCAGCGCTGGGCATCTACTGTATGTGCCGAAAGAAGGGCAAGCCTGCCCATATCGTGCTGGATCTGCAGGAAAATATGGCTCCGGATTTCTTGAAGGAGATCCGCCAGGATCCTGTGTATGCAGATGCCTTTATCGGCGGACAGGACGCTATGCTGTTAAGCGATAATCGCACCACCTTGGTGGTAGTGGATACCAACCGTCCCGATCAGCTGGAATGCAGAACCCTGCTGGAGGCTGTGCCCCAGGTGTGCGTGGTGGATCACCACCGCAGGGCTGCGGATTATATCAATCCTGTCGTGGTCAATCTCCATGAGCCTTACGCATCTTCCGCATCGGAGCTGGTAACGGAGCTGTTGCAGTATGCAGTTGAAATGAATGATGTTCTGCCCATCGAGGCCAAGGCTCTGATGGCAGGAATCTTCTTAGATACCAAGAGCTTTAATATCCGCACCGGTGAGCGTACCTTTGAGGCCGACGCATTTCTGCGGCAATTGGGCGCGGATACGGTGGAGGTTAAAAAGCTGCTGCAGAACGATTTCCAGGATACGGTGGAAAAGTACCGGATCATCCAGTCCGCAAGACTTTACCGCCAGGACATCGCCATTGCCAAGCTGGACTCCGGTACCACCCGGGTGCTGGCCTCCCAGGCGGCAGATGAACTTTTGAACATTACCGGTATCAGCGCATCCTTCGTGCTATATCCGGATGGGGAGCGGGTGATGGTTTCTGCCCGTTCCATTGGTGAAACCAATGTGCAGGTGGTTTTGGAACCCCTTGGCGGCGGCGGCAACACCGCAACCGCGGGCGCTCAAATCACAGGCAAAACCGTGGACGAGGTCCTGGATATGTTGGTGGAGTCCATTGATAAATTTTTTGAGGAGTAAAAAATTATGAAAGTTATTTTGTTACAGGACGTTAAGGGTAAGGGCAAGAAGGGTCAGATGCTGGAGATCTCCGACGGCTACGCACGGAATTTCCTCCTGCCTAAGAAGCTGGCTATCGAGGCTACCCCCGATGCTATCAACACCATGCATATGAACGATAAGGCTGCCGCAGAGCGCGCCGCCAAGGAGCGCGCCGAGGCACTGGAAATCTCCCACAAGCTGCGGGAGATGACCTTGGTAGTCACCGCCAAGGGCGGCGGTGCCGGCAAGCTGTTCGGCTCTGTCACCAGCCAGGAAATTGCCGATGCCTTGAAGGCTAAGTCCGGTATTGCCATCGTCAAGCGGAAGATCGTGCTGTCCGATTCTATCAAGAATGTGGGCACCTATACCGTCCAGTGCAAGCTGGGCTATGAGATCACCGCACCGCTGACCGTGAAGATCGAGGAAGCGTAAAGAAATAAACCTTACAGAAAGGAGATTTGGGTATGGATGAAGAACTGATCGTGAAACAGCCACCCTATTCTCTGGAAGCTGAGCAGGCAGTGCTGGGTTCTATTTTGATCGACAGCCGCTGTCTGCCGGATGTAATTGAAAAAGTCAGTCCCAAGGACTTCTATTTGCAGCAGAACCGGGAGATTTTTGAAACAGTCTATACCATGTTCAATTTCTCCGAAACCGTTGACCCGGTCACTGTGCTGGATAAAATGCGGGAGCTTGGTGTGTTCCACGACAATTCCCGGGACTATATCATGCAGCTGATGGAGATCACCCCCACCGCGGCCAATGCGGTGCGCTATGCCGGCATTGTCCGGGAAAAGGCAATGCTCCGGGCGTTGGGTGATGCCTCTACAGATATTTCCAAAATGGTCCAGGAGCAGGTGGGTACCACCGGTGAGATCCTGGAAGCTGCAGAAAAGAAGATTTACAACATTCGCAAGGGTGAGACCGGTGATTCTTTGGAGCACATCGGCGTGACACTCCATAAGGTCTTTGACCGCTTGAAGGTGCTGAGCCAATCGGATTCAGCCATTCCCGGCCTTTCCACAGGTATGGTGGATCTGGACAAGAAGATCAACGGCTTGAACGATTCTGATTTGCTGTTGGTCGCAGCCCGTCCCGCTATGGGTAAATCCGCGTTTTCTTTGAATATTGCCTTGAATGTGGCGAAAAAGACCAATAAGACTGTGGCAATGTTCAACTTGGAAATGTCCAGGGAGCAGCTAGCTATGCGTCTGTTGGCTATCGAAAGCTTTGTGGACGGCCAGAAAATGGCCACCGGTAAGCTTTCTGAGGACGAGTGGAATCGGCTGAGTATGGCAGCGGTTGCTCTGAGCCAGACGGATATTCGCATTGATGATAACCCCTCCATCACTGTGGCGGAAATGAATGCCAAATGCCGCCGGGTGGAGAATTTAGGCCTTGTGGTCGTCGACTATTTGCAGCTGATGAACGGCTCCGGCTACGGCAAAGGCGGCGACAGCCGTGTGAACGTGGTCAGTGAGATCTCCCGTTCGTTGAAGATCATGGCCAAGGAACTGAATGTTCCCGTTATCTGCCTCAGCCAGCTGTCCCGTGGCCCGGAAAGCCGTACGGATAAGCGGCCTATGCTCTCCGACCTCCGGGAATCCGGTGCTATAGAGCAGGATGCCGACGAGGTGCTGTTCCTGTACCGGGACGAGTATTATAATGAAAACAGCGAGGATAAGGGCGTTGCCGAGTGCATCGTAGCAAAGAACCGCCATGGTGAAGTTGGCACAGTGAAGCTCCAGTGGATTCCTCAGTATCAGACCTTTACCGACCGGGAGTGGAAACATGCTGAATAAGCTGACAGCCTTTATCCGCCGTTATAAAATGGTAAATCCCGGCGATAATGTGGTATGTGCGGTGTCCGGCGGTGCGGATTCCATGGCGCTGCTGTGGGCAATGTATCTGCTGAAGGATAAGCTGAACATTCACCTGTCTGCCGCTCATTTTAACCACCGCCTGCGGGGTGAGGAATCTGACCGGGATGAAGCCTTTGTGGCAGATTTCTGCAAGGGTTACGGCATCGATTTTGTTGCCGGCTCCGGGAATGTGGTTGCCGGACCGAAGGGTTTGGAAGCCGCTGCCCGGGAGGCAAGATATGCCTTTTTGCGCAGCTTGCCCGGCAAGATCGCCACAGCCCATACCGCTTCCGACAATGCAGAAACCGTGCTTTTACATTTGGTGCGCGGCACTGGCCTAAAGGGTTTGGGCGGCGTGACCCCCGTGAACGGCTGCGTGATTCGCCCCATGCTGACTGTCACCCGGGAAGAGGTGCTGGCATTCCTGGAAGAATACAGCATTCCTTTTGTGGAAGACAGCTCCAATGGGGAAGATGATTTCCTCCGCAACCGTCTGCGTCATCATATTGTGCCGCAGCTAAAAAAAGAAAACCCCAGTTTATCCCAAAATCTTTCCGCAATGGCGCTGCGCCTGCGGCAGGATGAAGAGGCGCTCGACACCATCGCGGAGGAAAAGTACACAAATAATGTAACGGATTTGCTGGCGTTGCACCCGGCGATCCGCAGCCGTGTGCTGGCAAAGATCCTTTTGAAAGCCGGCGTGAAAGAGCCGGAGGCTGCGCATATTGCCGCATTGGAGGGATTGCTGATTTCCTCAAAACCCTCTGCAAAAGCGGAGTTTCCCGGCGGTGTGACCATCGCCAGGAATTACGATGTGTTGGAAATAATGCAAAACACGGAAGCTATCCCTGCGCAGGAACTGACCGACACCCTTTGTGTTGCGGACTATCGTATTTCCTGTAAACCGAATGCTCAGTCAGAGCAAACACCCACTTCCTTTGCGGTGTTGCCCCAAGGTAAGGTTGTGGTCCGTTGCCGACAGGAGGGGGATACCATCCGTCTGAATGCCGGTACAAAGAGCCTAAAAAAGCTGTTCATTGACAAAAAGATCCCCGCATCCCTGCGAAACACCATTCCTGTGATCGCAGACGCGGCTGGTGTTTTGGGAATTGCCGGCATCGGCGCCAATGTGGACAGACTTTCCACTGATACCAATGCAGTACGCATTACCATAGAGAAATTATAGATAGAGAGGTTCCGTTATGGAAAATAACATTCAGAAAGTCCTCATCAGCCAGGAGCAGATCCGGGCCAAGGTACAGGAGATGGCAGCGCAGATCTCTGCAGAATATGCCGATAAGGACCCGGTTTTTGTGGGTGTTTTGAAGGGCGTGGTGATCTTCTTCGCGGATATGGTTCGGGAGATCAGCATTCCCTGTGAGATCGATTTTATGTGTCTGTCTTCCTATGGCGGAACCAACTCTTCCGGCAATGTGGTGGTGAAAAAGGACCTGTCCGTGGATATCAAGGGACGTCACGTGGTGATCTTAGAGGATATTTACGATACCGGCCGTTCCTTGGACTTTACCCGGAAGTACCTGCTGAGCAAGGAGCCTGCTTCCTTGAAAATCTGCACCTTGCTGGATAAGCCCGAGAGGCGGGTGGATGGCATCACCCTGGTGCCGGACTATGTGGGCTTTACCATTCCCAACGAGTTTGTGGTGGGCTATGGACTGGACTTTAATGAGCATTACCGGAATCTGCCCTATGTGGGTGTTTTGAAGCCGGAAGCATATGAGAAATAAGGAGAAAACTTCGTTTTGAAAAAGCTGAAACTGACAACTGTCATTTTTTATATTGCTATTTTGGCTCTGCTGTTTTCCTGGATATTTGGCCTCTTTGGCAGCAGAGTGGATAATATCACCCGTTCCGAGATCGTGTCTATGATCCGGGACGGAAAAGTGGAAAGCTTTGTTGTGGAAGGGGACTACATCAAGCTTAAGATGTATAATCCTTACGATGGCAAGAAGGAGTTAGTCGGCAAGCTGGCCGATCCTGAGGGCTTCCTGCAAAGCATGCAGACCACCCTGGAGGAACAAACCAAGAACGGTACCTTAAAGAGCTATGACCTTGTTGCCGGGAAAAAGGCATCCCCCTGGGACTATGTGTTTCCCATCATCGTGGCAGGCCTGGTGATTTTGCTGGCCTGGGCGCTGTTGATGGGCAGGGCAAATCAGAATAACCCCATGGCCAATTTTGGCAGAGCCCGTGTCGGCCACGGCCAACCCGATGGAAAGAAGATCACATTTGCTGATGTGGCCGGTGTGGATGAGGAGAAGGCTGAGCTGCAGGAGGTAGTTGACTTCCTCCGCAACCCCAAGAAATTTGCTGACATTGGCGCAAAGATCCCCCACGGCATTTTGCTCTCCGGTGCGCCTGGTACCGGTAAGACGATGCTGGCCCGCGCAGTGGCCGGTGAGGCGGATGTGCAGTTTTTATCCATCTCCGGTTCTGATTTTATGGAGATGTATGTTGGCGTGGGCGCAAGCCGTGTCCGTGACCTGTTTGAGCAGGCGAAGAAGATCGCTCCGGCGATCATCTTTATCGACGAGATCGATGCTGTGGGCCGTAAGCGCGGCTCCGGTATGGGTGGCGGCCACGATGAGCGTGAGCAGACCTTGAATCAGCTGCTGGTTGAAATGGACGGCTTCAGCAGAACAGAGGGCGTTATCGTCCTAGCAGCTACCAACCGCCCGGATATTTTGGACCCGGCGCTGCTCCGTCCCGGCCGTTTTGACCGTCAGATCTATGTGAACGCCCCCGATGCCAAGGGCCGTGAGGAGATCCTCAAGGTCCACGCAAAGGATAAGCGGTTGGACGATTCTGTTTCTCTTAAGACTATCGCTTTGTCTACATCCGGTTTTACCGGTGCAGACCTGGCAAACCTTCTGAACGAGGCAGCCATCCTGGCAGCCCGGGAGAATCGCCCTGTGCTGAATATGGATGATATGAACGAAGCCATGATGAAGATCCTGGCAGGCCCGGAAAAGCGGAGCCGTGTCCGTCTGAAAAAGGATCTGCAGATCACCGCTGTTCACGAGGCCGGTCACGCAGTGGCTATGCACAGCCTGCCCACCCACGACCCTGTCCACCAGATTTCCATCATTCCCCGTGGCCATGCATTGGGCTTGACCTGGACGCAGCCCAAGGAAGACAGCAACCATCTGACCCGCAACGAAATGTACGAACAGATCGTGGGTCTGTTGGGTGGCCGCGTGGCGGAAGCTGTGTTCTTAAAGGACATTTCCACCGGTGCATCCAACGATATCGACAGAGCCTCCAAGCTGGCCCGGGATATGATCGCCCGCTACGGTATGTGTGAGAGCCTGGGTACTGTGTCCTATACCGGTGGCGATGAGCTGTTCATTGGCCGTGACTATGAGAAGGTAAAGGGCTATTCCGAGAAGGTGGCCGGTACTATCGATGATGAAGTCAAGGCTTTGATGGACAAAGCTTATGACCACTGCCGTGAGATCCTTACCCGGGATGCGGACAAGATGAAGAAGGTGGTGGAGTTCCTCCTGGAGAACGAAACCATGACCGGTAAGCAGTTTGCTGACTGCATGGCAGGTAAGGAGATCAGCGAGGCTGAAAAATCCACCCTGTTTGATTTTGCAAAAACTGAAGAAGCGTAAATGAAAAGAGCGTGTCAACCGACACGCTCTTTTTAATGTTCCCGATTCTCAATAAACCGCCACAGATAATCCCAATCGGCAAATACCGCGTTTTCAATTCTTTCTCCGGCTCGTAGATACTCAAAATGATTAACTTGTGTTTGGGACAGCCGTACAGGTGCGTTGGCAGGGGAGATGAGCAAAACGGGAATAACCTCTTTTTCACTGCTGACAGTCCAATTCCCATTTCCCAAACTTCTGCGCCTTGCACCGGTCAGCCCGATCGGGGTGCCTCCAACATATTCGCGCCTTGAGAAATACTGGGTTGCCGAATATTCTTTTAAGCTCCAGAAGTGAATATCGCAGTGCTTCCGCAATAGACCAAACAGCTTAATGCTATATACTGTGTTGTCGGTTTCGATCTGTACAAGGTGTTTGTTGCGGTTATTGGGCAGCAAACAGGAAAGGGGTAGTTTGCAGGTGTAGCCATGCTTTTTTGCAAACCTGCGCAGAACTGTAAAAAGCCAAATTCTTTTCAGAATAAAACGCAAAAACAGCCACGCAGTTATGATTAACGTAATGACTATCAAAATCTGTATGAACTTCATAATAACACCCCGCTTTCAAAATATATTGTATCATATACGCAGGGACTTGTACAGTGTTTTACAGTGCGTAGAAAAATATAGCTAAGAATTGCAGTACACTTCCCAGTACCACGAAGATGTGGAATACCGAGTGCATCCACGGCATTTTAGAGCCAATGCCATAGAGCACAGCGCCAATGGTGTAGGCGATGCCACCGAACAGGAGAAGAAGAAAGCCCGGCTTCGTCAGTACAGCCACTGCTTGCGGCAGGAAGAAGATGATCCCCCAACCCATCAGAATATAGCAGATCATAGAGAAAGCATTATACTTCTTCAGATCAATAGCGGTGAGTGTTCCGGCTAAAAAAGCCAAGGCCCATTCAGCGATCAGTACGCTCCAACCGATCACCGGATATACCGGTACGAATGCCGAGAGCATAATGGGGGTGTAGGTGCCGCAGATCAGAAAATAAATGGTGCAGTGATCAATGACCTGCATTACCTTCTTGCCGGTGCCTGGCCGCAGACCGTGGTACACGCTGGACATGCAGTACAGCGTGATCATCATGCCACCGTAAATGGCAGAACCAATAACTCCGGGAATGTTACTTCCCAAGGCAGATTTCAGCACACAGGCAACCAAAATCAATACACCCAATCCGCCGCCCACGATGTGGGTCACCATATTCATAATCTCCTCACCCCGGGAATAGTTGGGAAGCAGTCTGTCCCGAAGCTTGATACGCTTTGCCATATTATCGCTCCTTTCTTCTAAGACCATTATACAGTGTGATACACCAAAAGCACCCTACGGCTGCGCTTTCTTGCTCCCGCAAGGGGAGAAAAGCGGTTCTCTTCCAAGTAGAGCGGTAGAGTTTATCGGTAGAATGTACAACTTGCACAAAAACGGCCCACAAAATTTGGCGGCGTTACAGGAAATTTACAAAAAGTTTTGATGCTTATTTGAAAAATTTATGCTATAATGTTAGTGGCGGCAGGGAAGCCGCCATACGTATGGGAGGCACCTTTATGAATAACATATTGTTTTTCTTAACCCCCAAGGCAATGTGCGCCTTGGTATATGATGATTACACCATCCGTCAAGCCCTGGAAAAAATGGAATCTGCCGGCTATGCCGCTTTGCCCATTCTCAATAAGCGGGGCGAATACCGGGGCACTGTTACTGAGGGTGACCTGCTGTGGGCACTGAAGAATCTGTGTTATATGGATATGCGCCAGGCAGAGGCCAGAAAGATTATGGAGATCGATCGGAGGAAGGACAATGTACCTGTCCGTGTCACCACCGATATGCACGATCTGGTGCAGCGGGCCAGTGGTCAGAATTTTGTGCCGGTGGTGGACGATAAGGATACCTTTATCGGCATCGTCACCCGAAGCGCTATCATGAAATACTGCTATCAACAGCTTTTCCCGGAAAAGTAGTGAAATGCCGCCCAAAGGGCGGCATTTTTCTATAGTTGAAATCTTTTCCGTTTTCTGTTAGAATAAAATAAACTATACCCCGGAGGGAAATATGAACGACGAAAAGCTGAAACAGTATCTTGGTATACATATTATGACCCACCGCAAGGGTATGGGCCTGACCCAGGCCGGCCTTGCGGAGAAACTGAATTATTCTGATAAAGCCGTTTCCAAATGGGAGCGGGGTGAGTCTATTCCGGATGTGCTGACACTCATGCAGCTTGCGGAACTGTTTGGTGTGAAGGTGGACGACTTGCTCCGTGACCCCAATGAGCTGCCGGAGGAAACCGGCGCTGTGGTAGGGAAGATGGAAAAGGCTGTGGAGAAGACCCTTAAGCGGAAAGCAGACAAAAAAAGCATCTTGGGACTGAGTTCACTGCTTGTGTGGTTCTTGGCTCTTTTGTCCTTTGTGGTGGTTTCCTCGTTGGGAATTGAGAAAAGTTGGATTGCCTTTATTTATGCCATTCCTGCCGATGCTATCGTACGGCTGAGCCTGCTGTCTGCCTGGCGGGATTACCGTTGGAACAAAACTTTGATTTCCGTTATGGTATGGGGCGTCTTACTGAGCCTGTATTTATCGCTGCTGCTGTTCCTGCAGGTCAATGTTTGGAAACTGTTCTTGCTGGGCGTTCCCGGTCAGATAGCAGTGCTTTTGTGGTTCCGTATGTTCCGCAAGCCAAAGGAGGAGCAAAATGGATAAATCCGCTTTGCGCCGGGAGATCCGGGAAAAGAAAAGAGCAATGCCTCCGGAGGAAATCGAAAGGCGCAGCGCCCGCCTGGGAGAACTGTTTGCGCAGACCGAGGTTTATCGGAACGCAAAGACCATCTATGGCTATATGCCCTATAACCAGGAAGTCCGTACTGTGCCGATACTAATGCGGGCCATCTGTGACGGTAAAAAGGTGGCTGTTCCCAAGGTCTATGGGGATACAATGCGCTTTATTTACTTAGAGGATTTGACCCAGGTGGCAAAAAACGATATGGGCATTCCTGAGCCTGTTGCTGATGAACCTGTTGCCAACGACGAGACTGCTCTTGTGCTGATGCCGGGTTTGGCCTTTGATGAAGCTGGCCACCGCATTGGCTATGGCGGCGGCTATTACGATAAGTTTCTTGTTGCTGAACCTGATCACCCCACTGTAGCGCTGTGCTATGACTTTCAGATGTATGCGCATTTGGATACGGAGGAATTTGATATTCCTGTGGACATGGTGATTTGGGAATAAAGGAGCATGGTATGCATATTCCCTCTGTTACTACGGATAAACTGGAACTGGTAACCTTTCAGCAGGCGCTGAAAGCAGCCAATACCCCCAGCGATAACTATGATATTGAGAAATGGCTGTATGCGCCCAATTTCTATTCGGAGTACCGATACATTTTGGGCACCCGGGGAGAGAATCCTTTAATTTGCATTGGTATCAATCCTTCCACAGCCCAACCGGGTGATTTGGATAATACCCTTAAGTCTGTGGAGCGGATCGCCTTGGGCAACGGCTTTGACAGCTTTATTATGTTCAATGTCTATGCCCAGCGGGCTACCGACCCGGATGCCATGGAGAAAATCTGCAATCTGCAGCTCCACCGGGAGAATTTGGAAGCCTTTCGCTATGTGCTTTCCATATCTCAGAAACCTGCCGTGTGGGCGGCTTGGGGAACGATCATAGAAAAGCGGGACTACCTGTCTGCTTGCCTGCGTGATATGTTGCAGGTAGGCAATGAATATGGCGCGACCTGGTACTGCGCTGGGCGTGTCAGCAAAAAAGGACACCCTCACCATCCCCTTTATCTGCGAAAAGATGAGAAAATCCGCCCCTTCGATGTGGACGGTTACCTGGAAACCTTGTGATTAGGAGGCCTTGCTATGGAAGAACAATGCGAAACTTGCTGGCACTACGATTACGATGAAGAATATGAAGAGTATTACTGCAAGATGGACTTGGATGAGGATGAGGTATACCGGCTTTACACCAATCCCAAGGCCCGTTGCCCCTATTATCGGCAGGGAGATGAGTATACCCTGGCAAGGAGACAGTAAATGAAACGTTTTTTATGGATACTGCTGGCGATTGTATTGCTGGCTGGCTGTTCCAAGAAACAGCCGTCAACCGAGCAGACTGGCGCTACATTGGCCACCGCAGAACCCACTGGACCCGGCTTGTATGTGCCGGGCAGTGAAATAGAGAAGGGAACTGCCGGCGCTGTACGCAGCTATTCTCTAAAAGAAGGTGAATGGTTTGGCCTTTCCGCAATTGGCAAAGACGTGCTTGTGGTCGGCAAAGGAGAAATGCTGCTGCTGACCGGCGAACAAGGCTGGACTACAGAGGCAAAAGTAAAGGGACTGTCTGAAAATACGGAAATGGACACCCATACTACAGGCGTGGGTTACTACGATCCCGACACCAGAATGGTGACGGTTTTGGATGCTCAGCTGCAGATGGTAACCCAGAAAGTTCTGCCGGAAGATATAAAAGGCGCGCCGGTGATCAGTATGATCCGCAACGAAGCTTATTATTTTAATGGTACCGAGATCCGTGCCGTGGAGCTTACCGCCGGTGCTACCCGGTCCAGACTGTTGCGCCAGCAGAAGTCAATGGAGTCTCTTTTGCCGGATGATTATTTTGATGGTAATGTGCTTTCCTGCCAAGTGAAGGACACCGCAGGAGAAATCCGTACAGAGTATTTCTCTTCGGAGAACGGACAAACCTACAGCCAGGACCAAGGCATTGATAAGATGCAGACCTTTAAGGATCGGTATTTTATCGACAGAATGGACCTAAATGCCCAACAACTGATTTTTGGTACTCGAAATGGCGAGAAACAAAGCTTTTTGATCCAACCGACAGAGGATGTACAATTGGTGCCGGTGTTGGAAATGAACGGTGTTGTTTCCGGTCAGAAGACAGAGCAAGGTCTGGACATTTCTTTCTATGACCTGGCAACAGGTAAGCGAACAGCACAGGTAGTTCTGCCTGCGGCTGAGGCCGTGAAGGCAGTCCAATGTAACGGTGCATATATTTGGATTCTCGCGCAGGAAGGGGATAAGCAGACCCTGCTTCGTTGGGATATTACCAAGTCTGCGATTACAGATGAAAATGTGTATATTGGACCTTTCTACACACCGGAAAACCCCGATGAAAAGGGCTTAAAGGAATGTGTAAAGTTGGCAAATTCCTATGAGAGTACCTATCGCGTGCGGTTGCATATAGGTACAAATGCCATGAAAACAACGGGCGATTATAAGGTGGTGGCAGAACACCAACCGCAAAATATTCGCGCGACATTGGATAGTGTGAAACCTATTTTGGAGGAATTGAAGCCTGTTTTTGCATCCTATGCCGGTAAGGGAAAAGCGATCAATTTGTGTTTTGTTCGGAGTATTGAAAGTGGGGAAGCATGGGTCCGCTTCCAATATAACAAAACATGGTGGTTCCTGATCTCTGCCAAGGCTGATTTGACGGATGCCATTATCAGCGGAATGGCTCTGCCGATTGAAAGCCATGTGATTGGCAACAGCCGTGACTATGAATTTGATCGCTGGAATCCGCTGAACCCGCCAGAGTTTGTATATGCCAATGTAGCTGATGTGGAGCCGAATCCCAAGTATTTGCAGGGGGATAACCGGGCATTTACCGATGCGGAGGCTATGACCAGTATCAGCGAGGATCGCCGCAGAGTGATCTATAATGCTATGTTGGCGGATAACGGGGAAATGTTCCAGTCAACCACCATGCAGGCAAAGCTACAGCGGATCTGTTTAGGCATCCGGGAGGCCTGCGGCTTGCAAGAGAGTGAAAAAACCTACCTTTGGGAGCAATATTTGAAAACACCCCTGGCTTATGTGAAATAATGAAACACCCCGACAAAGTCGGGGTGTTTTTCCTAATCTCCTCGATTAAAATAAGGCGGGAAGTTTACGGGGTTTTTGCCTTGTGGCGTGATCTGACCCAGGATCACCTTGGCAACCGCTCTTTGGGAATCTTCTGTCGCGGAGAATGCGTTGATGTACGTCTTTACATAGGGGAATTCCCGAATCTTATAGGGATCACCAAAAGAGGTCAAAACCACATTGGGATGCTGGAAGATGTAAGTATGCCAAAAAGCATCAATGTTGTCCCAGGCGATGCGCAGAGAGCCTCCGTGGGTATCCCGGGAGCTGAACCGTAGATTCACAAGGATCAGATCGTATTTGTCCCGCTCTTCTTTGATCTTGGCATAAGAGGGAACGAAAAGTTCGGTTACTTCATAGCCGGCATCGGTAAAAACCTGTTTCAAAGGTTCAAATTCATTCCCAGCAGGCGCTTTGTGGAAGAAATCTTCCATGGCGTTTACCAAAAGTACCTTGCTTCCTTTTGACAGCTTGGCTGGGATGATTCCGTCTTTGTCCCAAACAACCTTGATGCTCTTGTCAGCAATTTTTTGAGAGGTTTCGGCGATGGGAACGTTATCTTCGATTTCGGCCAAAACCTTCTCTTGGTCCTCGAAAAGTCTTGCCCGGTCTTTCAAATACATTACCCGGGCGGCGGCATCCCGCAGCCGTTCCATAGATACTGTGCCATCTTCTGCGGCCTTTTTCAAGAAATCGTAATCGATTATCCGGGGGAACAGGTACATATCACCGCCGACATTAAAAAATCTGACGATCATTTCATCAATGGGGCAGTGGGAGGATGCACCGATCATACCCATTGCGTCGGATACAACGCAGCCCTTGAAGCCTAATTTGCCTTTTAGAAGGTCTGTTGTCAAGGCTTTGCTCAAGGTGGCGGGGAGAGGACCGAGAGGACCTTCATCTGCCGGTTGGAAGGCAGGAAGGGTTATGTGTCCGGTCATAATGGCAGGCGTACCTCTGCGAATCATTTCCTTATAAATGGCGCCATAGGTGCTGAGCCACTTGCGCTTGGACAGGGGATTGTCTACAGTAACAAAGTGGGAATTCCTGTCATCCATACCCTGTCCCGGAAAATGCTTACAGGCGGTTACCATGTAGCCCTGTTCCTGCATGCCCTCCATGTGGGCGCCGGCCATAGCGATCACACGGGAAGGTTCATCGGAAATGGAGCGGATGTTGGATTCCGGGTTGTTGGGATTGATATTTAGGTCAACTACCGGCGCAAAGGTCCAGTGAACGCCGTTTTTGCGGCAGATCTTCGCAGTTTCTTCTCCGGCTTTTTTCAAAAGCTCTGTGTCATTACAAGCACCCCAGGCCATACAGTCGGGGAGCATTCGCTCACCCAGCAGGCCCATACCCGGACCGCGCTCGATATCGCTGGCTGCAATTACCGGGATGGGGGAATATCGGTTGGCGATTTCCAGGAAGGTTTTCATCTCGTCACCTGTCCTGCGCAATGCAAAAATACCACCGGGTTTTCTTATCTTGCAATATTCTTCAAATTGCTCCGGCGTAGTGTTTGCGGAGATGTTCACACACATCAGCTGGCCGATCAATTCGTCTAAAGGCAGATCAGCAACCATATCGGTATATTTCTTCAATAAACGACTCATAATGCTACCTTGCTTTCTTTTATAAGGCCTGTTCGGCCAATAGTTGACAGAGGTCTTTACAAACGGATTTATCGTGCAAATTCTGCAATGCTTTTTGCATAGCGGCGGTTTCAAACCGGCAGCCCATTAGGGCATTTTCTACTGCTTGCGGAAGGGCCCAGTCCATTGCATCGGTGTAGACCTTTGCGCCACGGATAATGCCATCTTTTGCCTCTAACTGCAAATGAATATAACCCCAGTCAAACCGCGCCTCGCATTCGAAAGTGAAAGGCAGGGGAGTGCCGTATAGATACTCCCAAGAGCCATACTCTGCTGCTATCTTGTTGATTTCAGCAAAATCAGCTCCATTGAGGGTTAAAGGCTCGGCGGCCATACCATAAACTTCGTTAAATGCTTGGGCCATATTGGCCTTCATTTTTTCAATGGACAGTTCCGTGTTCAGTTCCTTGAGATTTACCACCCGGGAGCGGACAGAGGTCACGCCCTTTGCTTCCAGTTTTGCCTTGGGAGGGCTAAGATATCTACCCAGCTTATCCTTGTCCACATCCACCATCAATGTGCCGTGGTGATAGGCGTGGGTGCGGTTTTGGTAGAAGGCGTTACCGGAGAATTTCCGCCCGTCGGCCAGCACGTCGTTTCGACCGGACTTTTCTGCATGAATGCCGGCAATGGCGCAGGCTGTTTGGATGACGGATAATTGCTTATCCAGGTCGTAATCCTCTTTGCACATAATAAAGGTAAAATTCAAATTTCCCAAATCGTGGAAAACTGCGCCGCCCCCAGACAGCCGACGGGCAAGCATGCCACCTTCTTCTTCTAAAAGAGAGGTGCGGCATTCTAACCAGGGGTTCTGATTTTTGCCAATGACCACAGTATTTTTGTTCTGCCACAGGTAAAGCAGACATTCACCGGGCTGGGTAATGTCCATTAGGTGCTTTTCTGTAGCCAAATTCCAATGAGGATCGGTTTCGGCGGTTTCATAAATGCGAAGTTTTGTAATCATATAAAACCTCTCAAAAAGATTTTTATTATTATATAGTAGTATTTCTTATCCGTCAATGGATTAAAGAAAAATCTCTTGACAAGAATTTGTGACGGTGTTATATTTGTTATAAATATTTAACATTATAACATTGCGAGGTGCACTATGAATAATATTCGCCTGGACAGGATGAAAGAATACATAGAACAGAAGAATGTGGTTACCATTAAGGAATTGCAAGCGCTGTTTCCGGAGGTCTCTTTGATGACAATTCACCGGGATTTGGATGCGCTGACCGAGGCCGGCGCTGTGGTAAAATTTCGGGGTGGCGCGAAATCCGTCCGACACAGCGGTGACCCGGAGTTCAATGTGCGGATAGGGGAGAACAATGCAGGCAAATTTGCTATTGCCCAAAAAGCTATGGAGTTTCTCCAGCCCCACAGTTCTATCTTTTTGGATGCCAGTACTACCAATCTGATGCTGGCCCGGAGTTTGCCGGACATCAATGTGAATATTTTTACCACCGGACCCAGCATTGCTTTGGAATTATGCCGCCTGCACAATCCTGTGGTAACCTTGTGCTGCGGTACGATCAACCGGAAAAATCTGGCGCTTTCCGGACAAAATACTTTGGAAATGCTGGATAAGATCAATATCGACCTGGCCTTTATCGGTGTGTCTGGCTGTAGCGTGGATGCAGGCTTTACCTGCGGTACAGAGGGGGATATGTTGGTAAAGCGGAAGGTGATCCAAAAGGCCCGCACCAGTGTGGTGATGTGCGGCCGGGAAAAGCTGAAATGCTTGATGCCCTATACCTTTGCACAGCTGTCCGATGTGGACTATCTTGTTTCTGATGGACCTATGCCGGAACAGTTTCAAATCGCAGCCCATAAAGCCGGGCTCAAGCTACTGTAAAAATGCCGAACCTGTCTATAACAGACAGGTTCGGTTTTGTATTTTTGTAGCAAATCACTATTGACGAATTGTGTTATGTAGTGTTATAATTAACATGTATAACAATGGGGTGTTGCGGATATGCCGCGAGCCCCTAAGAATAAAGGAGGAATTCCCTTTGGCAAATGCAGTCATCATGCCCAAGGCGGGCATCACCGTGGAAAGCTGTATCATCGGTGAGTGGATCAAGAAGGTCGGCGACCCTGTAAATGTTGGCGACGTTCTGTTCACTTATGAAACCGATAAGGCATCTTTCGAATGCGAATCCACCGCAGCAGGCACTCTGCTGGAAATCTTCTTCGAAGCTGGCGATGAAGTTCCCTGCCTGCAGAACGTCTGTGCAATCGGCATTTTTTCAAAAACTTCACTTTTATC
>JAZNNO010000064.1:0-20704 GCA_045580345.1 Faecousia sp. | reverse complement strand
TGAAACGGCAGCCGATTGTATCGGCTGCCGCTTTTTTTGTTTTGGGGTTTCAGCAAGGGGAAATCACCAGTAGCGTAGGGGAAACTGCAGACAACCAGCTATCTTCAACCGACGGCATTTGCCGGGGCAATCCTCTATACTGAGTTTACCGATAGGGGGTGTACGGATGACAGTATATTTAGACGGTGTGTTATTACTCAATTTTCTTGTTGATTTTCTTTTGTTACTGGCAGCAAGCCGGCTATGCGGCTTTCCTGTGCGGATCGCCAGAGCAGCGGCGGGAGGAGCGCTGGGCGCTCTGTACGCGGTATTTTGCTTACTTCCTGGGTTTGCGTTCCTTGGGAATCTTCTTTGGCGTACGGTCAGCCTGTGGGCTATGGCAACGATTGCCTATGGTTTCTCACAGAGTGCCCTGCGCAGAGGTTTGGTGTTTGTGTTTTTGTGCCTTGCTTTGGGTGGTGCTGTGATGGGAATAGGGAAGGGCGGCATTCTTGGCATTGTGTGTGCAGCTGGAATTCTCTGCCTTTTGTGCTGCGTCGGTTTTCGTGGGAGATTGGGTGTGAATACCTATCTTCCAGTGGAACTTAGTTATGGTGAAAAGAGACTGAAACTGACAGCGTTACGGGATACAGGGAATACCTTGTGTGATCCTGTAACAGGACAGCAAGTACTTGTGATTGGAGCAGATGTAGCCCAAAAGCTTACCGGACTTACACCGCATCAGCTAAAAACTCCGGTAGAGACAGTTGGCATGATCCCCGGTCTGCGGCTGATACCGTACCACAGTGTAGGCGGTTGTGGCTTTTTGCTGGCTTTGCGTTTGCAGGATGTGAAGATCGGCGGTTGGCAGGGGAGTACATTGGTGGCCTTTGCACCGGAGGGGCTTAGCAAGGAAGGGGCATATCAAGCACTAACAGGAGGGGCATTATGAAAGGTAAATTGTTAGGTTTTTTAGCAAAGATTGGACTGATAGGCAGAGAAAACATCTATTATATCGGTGGTGCAGACGTGTTGCCGCCTCCACTAAAGGGCGCACAGGAGCAGGAAGCGTTGATGGCCCTTGAGCAGGGAGATGAGGCGGCCAAGCAATTATTGATTGAACGGAATCTTCGCCTGGTTGTGTTTATCGCCAGGCGGTTTGAGAACACCGGCGTAAATTTAGAGGATTTGATTTCTATTGGTACGATTGGATTGATCAAAGCAATCAGCACATACCGATTAGAGAAGAATATTAAGCTGGCAACCTATGCATCCCGTTGTATTGAAAATGAAATTCTGATGCACATTCGGAAAATATCGGCCCAAAAGACAGAGATTTCCTTAGATGAGCCTATCAATATGGATTACGACGGCAACGAGCTCCTGCTTTCGGATATTTTGGGAACGGACGAGGATATGATCCTGCGCCCCTTGGAAGACGATGTGGATCTGTGTGTTTTGCGGCAGGCAGTAAAAGAACTACCGGAGCGGGAACGGGAAATCGTCATTAAAAGATTTGGCCTTTACGGACATAAGGAGTTGACACAAAAAGAGGTGGCGCAGGAGATGGGAATATCTCAGTCCTATATCTCCCGGCTGGAGAAGCGGATTATGCTGAAACTGCGCAAAGAACTGATTCGACAGACCAGCTGTGCATAAAATTTCCTTGAATTCCTGCAGTTTTGTGGTATAATCGATATAAAATAATATCGATATAGATTTATATCGATATAGCAAAGGATGGTTTGCTATGGAGCGTAAGGATGTTTCCAAATCCGTTTTGAAGCGTTTGCCTGTCTACCTGTCTTATTTGCGGAGCATGCCGGAAAACGGTACACCCTACATTTCGGCCACAGCGTTGGCCAATGCTTTGGGCATGGGTGAAGTGCAGGTGCGAAAGGACTTAGCTTTGGTCTCCGACGGTGGCCGGCCAAAGATCGGCTATTTCCGGGAGAGTTTGATTGAAGACATCAGTCAGTTTTTGGGTTATGACAATACTACCGACGCCATTTTGGTCGGCGCCGGTAAGTTGGGCCAGGCGCTGTTGGGGTACGGTGGTTTTGAGGCTTATGGCCTGAATATTCTTGCGGCCTTTGATGTGAATCCGGCCCCAACGGAAACCCAGGATGAAAAACCGATCCTCCCAATGGAAGAGCTGGAGGCTTTTTGCCGTACGAATCAGATTTTGATGGGTATCATTACTGTTCCGGCACAATATGCGCAGCAGGTTTGCGATCAAATGATTGCCTGCGGCATCAAGGCTATTTGGAATTTTGCTCCCATCCATTTGGATGTACCGGATAATATTTTGGTGCAGCACGAAAATATGGCAACATCCTTGGCGGTACTGTCCATGCACCTGCAGGTACAAATCAAAGATAAAAAATAAGAGGAAAGACAAATGATTCTCTACTATATCCGTCACGGTGATCCTATTTATGATCCAAACCAACTGACCCCACTGGGGGAGCGTCAGGCGGAGGCGGTTGCCAAGCGGGTTGCGGTCCACGGTATTGACCGTATTTACTCCTCGCCCTCCAACCGCGCACGACAGACCGCAGAGCCCCTGTGCCAAATCACTAAAATGAAGCCGGAGATCCTTGACTGGACGGATGAAACAATGCTGTTCCGTGAGATGGCACAGGTGGACGTTGATGGCACAAGGCAATGGCCTTTCCGGCATAGTGTATACCGAGACTTACTAAACAGCCGGGAAGTGCGGGGGTTAGGACGAAATTGGTATACCAATCCCAAGTTCAAAGATATTGGTGTTGGCCCTGCTATTGCGCGAATCCAACGGGAATTGGACAGCTTTTTGGAATCCCTTGGGTATAAGCACGATTTGGAAAATAACTGCTACCGACAATTGCAGGAAAATAATGAGCGAGTGGCGTTCTTTGCCCATGAGGGTGTTGGTGTAGCGATTATGAGCTGCCTGCTGGATATACCGTATCCCATGATGTCTACCCGTTTCGATATGACCCATACCGGTGTAACTGTGATACATTTTGAGGAGAAATTTGGTTCAGTGATCCCCAAAGTGCTGACCTATTCCAATGATTCACATCTTTATCGTGAAGGGCTGCCTACCAAACATCAAAACAGTATTTTCTATTAAAATATGCCCACCGGAGAACACCGGTGGGCATTTGCTATGTAGATCATTCCTCACTATAGGCGATCTTGCCGTCGATCAAGGTGATGTAGGCATGCGCACCGACATCAGTCATAGGATCTGCGGTCCAGATGACGATGTCGGCATCCTTGCCTTTTTCCAGGCTGCCAACCCGGTCACCAATGCCTGTCTGCTTGGCGGGGTTAATGGTAATAGCCCGCCAGGCTTCTTCTATATCCAATCCGGCACTTACCGCCCAGGCAGCGCAAATGGGCAGGTTTTCTTGGGGGATAACATTGTGGTCAGTGATGATGCTAATGGGCACACCGGCCTCGTGAAGAATGCCGGGGGTTTCGAAACACTTATTGATTGTTTCATTTTTTCCGGGCATACCGAGGGAGGGACCCACAAAAGCGGAATATCCTTCCTTAGCAAGCTCCTCGGCGATCAGCGCACCTTCGGTGCAATGGTCGAGGGTAAGCTTTAAGTTAAATTCTTTGGCAATGCGGATAATGGTGAAAATGTCATCAGCTCTGTGGCAGTGGGCTTTCAGCGGAATCTCACCCTTCATAACAGGAATCATAGCTTCCAGCTTGATATCAAAGGTTGGGTTCTTGCCAGCTTCCTTATCCTCGCAGTACCGCTTAGCTTTGAACAGCAGCTCCCGCATCATAGCAGCAATAGCCATACGAGTCTTGGGTGCTTTTCCGTTTTTGCCATAGGAGCTCTTGGGGTTCTCGCCAAGAGCGCACTTCATAGCTACAGGATACTTGATGATCATATCGTCGATCCGCTTGCCGTGGAGCTTGATGGCTGCAAATGTACCACCAACAATATTGGCGCTGCCGGGACCGGTGCAGGCAGTAGTGACACCGCCCTGGATGGCCAGTGCCAAAGATTTGTCCATAGGATTGATGGCATCGATTGCGCGCAACTGGGGGGTGATGGGGTCACTGGATTCGTTGCCGTCAGAACCAGCCCAGCCAATGCCATATTCCCACATGCCGATATGGCTGTGCGCATCGATACAACCGGGAGTGACCAGGCGGCCACCGGCATCGATGACTTCTACATTATTAGGCGCAGTGATTTTAGCGCCGACCTTGGCGATTTTGCCGTTGTCATCAATAAGGATGCAACCTTTTTTGATGTCTTTACCCACCATAGGCTTGATATATCCGTTTTTGATCAGAAGCATGGAACTGCCCTCCTGTATAAATTTGTGATAATATAATATCATATTTTGGGGACATCGCAACCTTTTTCTCCAAGCTATTGACAAATTTCTAAATATGTGTATACTATAAGCAACAATCAAATATTTCTATAACCATGGATGCTTTCGGAACGAAAAGAACCGAAAGCGGAGGACTCTCTGGAGAACACATTCAGTTGTGTGCCGAAGGTGCAAGGCGAAAGCCGAATCTCTCAGGCAAACGGACGGAGATGCATGCAAGTATGCTATGCGTTTTACAGACAGTCTTGTTGTAGATTGTCTGTTTTCATTTTGTATTTTTAAGAAAGAAGGATATATTATGCTTGCCAAGACACTTGATTCTATCGGATTTGTTTCACAGTTTGACCCGGAAGTCGCCGCAATGATGGACCGGGAGCTGGCCCGGCAGCAGGACGGTTTGGAGCTGATCGCTTCTGAGAACTTTGCTTCTCCTGCGGTGATCGCCGCTATGGGTTCTGTTCTTACGAATAAATATGCCGAGGGTTTGCCCGGTAAGCGTTACTATGGTGGCTGTCAGCACGTGGATGAATTGGAGAGCTTGTGTATTCAGCGGGCAAAGGATCTGTTTGGCGCAGAATTTGCCAATGTCCAGCCCCACTCCGGCGCCCAGGCAAATATGGCTGTGCAGCTGGCTTTGCTGAACCCCGGCGATACGCTGATGGGTATGAGCCTTGCCAACGGCGGTCACCTGTCCCACGGCAGTCCTGCTAACATTTCCGGTAAGTACTATAATGTGGTTTCCTATGATGTCAATCATGAGACCGGCCGCATTGACTATGATCAGATCCGGGATATGGCTAAGAAGTGCCAGCCCAAGCTGATGATTGCCGGTGCATCTGCATACCCAAGAGCCATTGACTTTAAGGTCTTTGCAGATATTGCCCACGAAGTCGGCGCTGTGCTGATGGTGGATATGGCTCATATTGCCGGCCTGGTTGCCGGCGGTCAGCACCAAAACCCCGTGCCCTACGCAGATATTGTTACTACCACTACCCACAAGACCTTGCGTGGTCCCCGTGGCGGATTGATTTTGGCCAAGGAGGAGTTTGCCAAGAAGCTGAATTCCGGCGTGTTCCCCGGCACCCAAGGCGGTCCTTTGGAGCATATTATTGCGGCCAAGGCAGTGTGCTTGAAGGAAGCTATGAGCGATGATTTCAAAACCTATGCCAAGAATGTTGTAAACAATGCAAAAGTCTTGGCGGAAGCACTGCTGGCTGAGGGCTTTGACCTGGTAACAGGGGGCACAGATAACCATCTGATGCTGGCGGACCTGCGTCCTATGCGCATCACCGGCGCTGAACTGCAGACCCGCTGCGATGCCAACCACATTACCTTGAACAAAAATGCTATCCCCGGTGATCCCGAAAAGCCCACTGTTACCAGCGGTGTCCGCATTGGTACGGCTGCTGTGACGACCCGCGGTTTGGGCGCTGAGGAGATGAAGCAGATCGCCCATTGCGTAGCTTTGACAGCCCGTGACTTTGAAGGCACTGCAAAAGAAGTTCACGACACTGTGGCATCTATTTGCGAGAAGTTCCCTCTGTACAAGTGAATTACGAAAAGCCGCAAGAGTAATCTTGCGGCTTTTCTTGAAAAATATTGTTTTCTGTGTTAATATATAACATATAATAATTAACAGGGGGATACTATGAAACTAAACACAAAGCGTACTGTTTTGGTCGGATTTGCGTTCTTTCTGATTTGTGCTTTTTGGCAGATTTATGATGTAACAATCGCTATGACGCTGACCAGCAAATTTGGACTGAGTCAAACTGCATCCGGCGTTGTTATGGCGCTGGATAATATTTTGGCGCTGTTTATGCTGCCGCTGTTTGGTGGTATTTCTGACCGTTGCAAGAGCAAGAGTGGTCGTCGGACACCTTTTGTGCGTACAGGAACCATTCTTGCGGTTGTTTTCCTGATGCTGCTTTCCTTGGCAGATAATACCCAATTGAGCAATATTCAGCGTTATACCAAGGTCAATGATGCTGCAACCATGGAGCTGATTTATGATGAGCAGAAGGATGCTACTTTGCAAACACCTGAGGGTGTAGATTATAAGTTAGCTGACCTGTATACGCGGGAAGAGTTTGCGAAGCTCACTACTGAATCCAAAACTACTGAGTTAAATAGTTTTGGCCGTGAGGTAGAGGTGAACCTGTACACCCGTCATGTTGTGCCTGCCCGGCAGGCTTGCGCAGCTGCTGTAACTGCTGAGAATCCCCGGACTTTGATAATATTTCTCGGAATTCTGTTGCTGCTTTTGATCTCGATGGCTACTTTCCGCACACCCGCTGTTGCACTGATGCCGGATGTAACGATTAAACCCCTGCGGTCTAAGGCGAATGCAGTTATCAACCTGATGGGCAATGCCGGTGGCATTATCGTGCTGGCTCTTGGATCTGTTTTGGCAATTTCTAAGGTTAAAAATGCCTATATGAGCTATACCGGCGTTTATGGCATCGTTGGTGGTATCATGCTGCTGGCATTGATCATTTTCTTGTGGAAGGTCAAAGAGCCTGCCTGGGCAGCGGATATGCAGCAGCAAAGTGCTTCTCTTGGTCTTGCTGAGGAGGAAGATACAGTTGAGGTCGGCGAGAAGAAAAAACTTTCCAAAGCAGAATTCCGCAGCCTCATATTCCTGCTCGCATCCATTGTTTTGTGGTTCTTTGGTTATAATGCGGTAACCTCCAAGTATACCGTTTATGCGCAGAATGTTTTGGATAAGGATGCCACAACAACACTTTTGATGGCAAATGTGGCAGCGATTATTGCATATCTGCCTGTTGGTATGGTGGCATCCCGTATTGGCAGAAAGAAGACGATTCTTGCCGGTGTAGCGATGCTGTTTACTGCATTCTTAGTAGGCAGCTTTATGACTGCATCCAGTCCAAACTGGTTGATGACTGCTATGTTTATTTTGGCAGGTGTTGCGTGGGCTACCATCAATGTGAATTCTTTCCCGATGGTTGTGGAGATGTGTACCGGCGCTGATGTTGGTAAATATACCGGCTTTTACTATACAGCTTCTATGGCCGCACAATCTTTGACACCTACTGTTTCCGGTATTTTTATGGATAGGATTGCCATGACCACATTGTTCCCATATGCAGCCATCTTTGTGGGGTTAGCATTCTTTACTATGCTGATGGTAAAGCACGGCGATAGCAAGGTTGAGAGCAAGAAGGGCCTGGATGCCTTTGATGTGGAGGATTAAGTGTTACCTGTAATTATAGTAATTGTTCTGCTTGCGTTGTTATATGTTTTTATGCTGAAGGGGCGGACAGGCCATAAAGATCTGCCTGCACTACAAGGCTGGTACTATGCACACCGGGGTTTGCACAGCGAAGGTGTTCCGGAGAACAGCATGGCTGCATTCCGTGCTGCGAAAAATGCCGGCTACGGCATTGAATTGGATGTGCACCTTATGAAGGATGGCACGCTTGCAGTGATCCACGATCATTCTTTGTTGCGTACTGCCGGTGTGGATATACAAATTGAAGATTTGACCTGTGCAGATCTGAAGGACTATTGCCTGGAGGGAACGCAGGAACAAATCCCTCTGTTTTCAGAGGTTTTGGAACTGTATGCAGGAGCAGCGCCACTCATTGTGGAACTGAAACCTACTGCCAAAAATCACGGTGCTTTGTGTAAGGCTGCTTGCGATATGCTTGCTAAGTACAATGGCGCTTATTGCGTGGAGTCTTTTGATCCCCGCTGTGTAGCTTGGTTAAGAAAGAATCGCAAGGAGGTTATCCGTGGTCAGTTGACGGAAAACTTCTTTCGTTCCAACAGTAAATTGCCGGGTGTTGTGAAGTTCTTGATGAAGTATAATTTCTTCAATGTGGCTACCCGTCCGGACTTCATTGCATACCGGTTTGCAGACCGGAAGAATATCAGCAATTTTCTGTGCAGAAAGCTGTGGGGTCTGCAAGGTGTCACCTGGACCATTCGCACAAAAGAAGATTTTGATACAGCTGTAGCGGAAGACTGGATTCCGATTTTTGAAAACTTTGAACCATAAAAAAGTCCCCATAAGGGGACTTTTTTATGCGAAATATTCTTCAATTTGCTTCTTATGTTCCTTGGTTAACTGGCATAGAGGCAGACGGCAGTCACCACAATCATAGCCGATACATTTCATAGCGGCTTTTACAGGAATTGGGTTGACTTCGCAGAATAGCAGGTCAATTAAAGGAAGAAGTTCTCGCTGCAATTCACCGGCTATTTTATAATCTCCTTTTAAAGCTGCTGCGCACATTTCCTGCGTTTCCTCGGGGTACACATTGGAAAGAACAGAGATCACCCCGGAAGCCCCACAGGCCATTGCCGGAACGATTTGATCGTCATTACCGGACCAAATGGTAAAGCTTTGTCCACAGGTCTGCCGAATCCGTAAAATCTTTGTAATATCGTTACTGGCCTCTTTGACACCAACAATGTTAGGAACACGGGATAACCGCTGATAGACGGATACGGGAATGTCCACGCCGGTGCGTGTGGGTACGTTGTATAGAATGATGGGCAGGCTTACCCGGTGGGCTATGGAAAGATAGTGAGCGACAAGACCATCGGGGGTAGCCTTGTTATAGTAGGGTGTTACCATAAGCAGCGCATCCACACCGGCCTCCTCAGCTGCAACACTCAGCTCAATTGCATGTTCTGTGGAATTAGTTCCCGTGCCGGCAATGATGGTACAGCTGTCGCCAACATAGTCTTTGCAACGATGAAACAAAGTGATTTTTTCAGTATCAGAAAGAGTAGGGGACTCGCCGGTTGTTCCGCTGATAACTACCGCCGAAATACCTGCATCTATCTGCCTGCGAAGCAGTTGCTCCATCATCGGATAGTTGACCTTACCACCTAAAAAGGGGGTTACAAGGGCTGTGCAGGCACCTGTGAAAATCGGTTTTGTCATAAAAACACACCTCCAAACCAATCTATGCAGAATGAAGATGTTTTGCTTGTTGCAAATTGCGGAAAAATGCTCTATAATTACATAGTTAATTTTGGATTCGGAGGGTGTTTGTTTGAAAACCCGTGATTTTTGGTATGACCTGCCGGAGGAACTGATCGCACAGACCCCTCTGGAGCAAAGAGATACATCCCGGCTTTTGGTGTTAGACAGAGAAACCGGTTCTGTCAGCCACAAGCATTTTTTTGATATTTTAGATTTCTTGAAGCCCGGTGATTGCCTGGTGATGAATGATTCCCGTGTGCTGCCTGCAAGACTATTGGGCAACCGTCCCACAGGCGGCGCAGTGGAACTGCTACTGTTAAAAGATTTGGGGAATAAGAAGTGGGAGTGCCTGGCAAAGCCCGGCAGAAAGCTCCGTGAGGGCCAGGAAGTGGTTTTCGGCAATGGAGAATTGACGGCAACCATCCTGGAAGTGAAAGATGATGGCAACCGGGTAGTGGAATTCCACTTTGAGGGTATTTTTCTGGAAGTCTTGGAGCGGCTGGGCAAGATGCCCTTGCCTCCCTATATTAAGGCTGAGCTGGCCGACCAGGAGCGGTATCAAACCGTATACAGCCGGGAAGTGGGTTCTGCAGCAGCTCCAACAGCAGGCTTGCATTTTACCCGGGAGTTATTGGAAAAGATCCGGGATAAGGGCGTGAAAACTGCCTTTGTGACATTACACGTTGGATTGGGTACATTCCGTCCTGTAAAAGCAGAGGAAATTTCCGAGCATCATATGCACTCCGAGCTTTGTATGATGAGTAAGGAAACTGCCGACCTGCTGAACGAAACCAAAGCTGCGGGCGGGCGGGTAATTTGTGTTGGCACTACTTCCTGCCGCACCCTGGAATCTCTGGTCAATAGCGACGGCACTTTTGAAGAGAAGTCCGAATGGACAGAGATATTCATTTATCCCGGCTATCAGTTCAAAGCAATGGATGGTTTGATTACCAATTTCCATCTGCCGGAAAGTACCCTTGTCATGCTAGTGTCTGCCTTTGCAGGAAGGGAGAATGTGCTGTCAGCCTATGAACAGGCGGTGCAGGAGCGGTATCGTTTCTTCTCTTTTGGCGATGCGATGTGCATATTATAGGAGATAAAAGATGTTTGAATTGTTAAAAACTGAGGGCAAAGCCCGGCGGGGTGTGTTTACCTGTGCCCACGGTACGGTGCAGACCCCGGTGTTTATGAATGTTGGCACCCAGGGCGCGATTAAGGGCGGCTTGAGTGCAAAAGACTTGAAAGATATCGGCTGCCAGGTTGAGCTGAGCAATACCTACCATCTGCATTTGCGTCCCGGTGATGAGTTGGTTAAGGAATGCGGTGGCCTGCATAAGTTTATGACCTGGGACGGCCCAATCCTGACCGACTCAGGTGGTTTCCAGGTGTTCAGCCTGGCATCTCTGCGGAAGATCAAGGAGGAGGGTGTTACCTTTGCCTCCCATATCGACGGTCACAAGATCTTTATGGGTCCGGAGGAGAGTATGCAGATCCAGTCTAATCTAGGTTCGGATATCTGTATGGCATTTGACGAGTGCGTGGAGAATCCTGCGCCCCGGGAGTATGTGAAGCAGAGTGCTGACCGTACGTTCCGCTGGCTGGAACGGTGCAAGGCAGAGAATGCCCGTCTGAATGCATTGCCGGATACTGTCAATAAAGAGCAGATGCTTTGGGGCATCAACCAGGGCGGCACCTATGCGGATATCCGTGTGGATCACATGAAGCGTATTGCTGAACTGGACCTGCCCGGTTACGCCATTGGCGGTCTTGCGGTAGGTGAAACCGCAGAGGAGATGTATGACATCATTGAGGCAGTAGAACCCCACATGCCTGCAGACAAGACCCGGTATCTGATGGGCGTGGGTACACCCACCAACATCATTGAAGCGGTTGCCCGGGGTGTAGACTTCTTTGACTGCGTTATGCCTGCCCGGAATGCCCGCCATGCAAGACTTTTCACCTGGCAGGGCGCAATCAATTTGAAAAATGCGAAGTATGCTAAGGATCTTTCTCCCATTGATCCGGAATGTGATTGCCCTGTGTGTCGGCGGTATTCCAAGGCATATATCCGGCACTTGTTTGTTGCGGAGGAAATGCTTGCAATGCGTCTTTGCGTTATGCACAATCTGTATTTCTACAATAAATTGATGGAAAAGATCCGCAACGCCTTGGATAATGGTACATTTGAGAAGTTCAGATGTGAACATTCTGAGAAATTAAGTCGCAGAATCTAAATTGTGCTTGCAATTTGTGGGAATAATGCTATAATAGTCACGATATTAAAAGGAAAAGGAGATATTCCAATGTTACAGTTTTTAGAGGGAACCGCAGGTCAGCCCCAGGGTGGCGGCGCTGGCGGTTTGATTGGTATGCTGCCTATGCTGCTGATTATGGTGGCTCTGTTCTATTTTATGCTGATTCGTCCCGAGAATAAGCGTAAGAAAGAGGCTGAGCAGCTGCGTTCCGCTGTGAAGAATGGCGATAAGATCACAACCATCGGCGGTATCGTCGGTACTGTTGTGGATGTGAAGAGCGATAGCTTTGTAATTGAAACCAGTGCTGACCAGGTTCGTATGGAACTGATGAAGTGGGCTTTGTCCACCAATGAAACTGCTGAAGCAGCTGCTAAGGAAGAAGCCAAGAAGAAGCAGGAAGCTAAGGCTAAGGCCAAGGCTGCCAAGAAGGCTGCTAAGGAAGATAAATAAGCATATAAAAAGAGCTTCGGTTAAACCGAAGCTCTTTTTCTTTTCCATTCGTTCCAAAGTCGCACAAGCGTGGATATCATCAAAATGCCAACAGCAATTACACCGGCAATGGCGATGGTTTGCTTTCCTGTATCGGTAAAGCCGGACATATCACCCATAACCAGGCAGTTGGTAGTATAATAAATGCCTGAACCGGGTATCAGTGGGAAAATGGAAACAACAAGGTAGGAGATGGCGGGGTATTTACGTATCCTGGCCATTGCCTCTGCATAAGTTGCAGCGGTCAAAGCAGATAGGAAATAGCACATGGTTTCACTACAGCCATAATTGGCCGCTACACAGAAAATCCCCCAGGAAACAGCACCGCCAAGGGCACATAGAAGGATTCCCGGTCCGTGAATATTGAATATGAAGGAAAAACCGATACAGCCTATAAAGGCGGCTATGCACTGTATGATCCAGCTGTAGGACTGGGTAGGGGAGTTGACCATCATTTCGCCCAACACATTGGAAAGATTCCAGGCAGCGCCCGTACCCAGTGCGATTGCGGCTGCGATCAGGAGTACCTGTACGATGCGGTTGATGCCGGAGTTTGTATCGCCGAAAATAATATCCCGCATTGCGTTGGTGAAAAGCAGTCCCGGCACTAAGATCATCAAAGTGCCGATAATAACAGCGTCTGTGTTGTCGGACAAGCCTAACACACCGGTGATATTACCGCCGACTGTCATAATAAAGGCGCAGACGATGGTTTTGAAAAATTGGTTTGTGCCGAATTTGCCGAAGAAATGATCGCTCAAACCCACGAGCAGTCCGCAGAGAGCTGCGCAAAACGCATCCATTAAGGTTCCACCAAAAAACACTGCAAAGCCGGCAGCACCCAAAATGTTGCCCAAAAGATAAAGGGGTAGCTTGTATTTGATTCTGGATTGGTGTGTTTCCTGCAGCCATTGCAGCGCGGTTTCCGGATCGGGCCTTTGGGAGCAGATGCGCCTGCTCAAATTGCTGTAGCGCTCTACAGCATCTAAATCGTTTCCATGGAAGCCTATTCGTTTCATACGGGTGATGGCTTTACCGTCAGGTGTTTTGATGCTGACTGTCATACAGTTAGTGATGGCGAATACCTCAGAATCAATTTTATAAGAAGCTAAGATGCGATTGATACTTTCCTCAACGCGAAAAGTCTCAGCACCGCTCATTGCCAGATTGTATCCCAAGTCCGTTACAAGATCCAATAAAATATCGTAATCCATAAGGAAGCCTCATTTATATTTGATATATTCAAGTATAGCATACCGCTCCAAAAATACAAGTCAAAACCGCCGGAAAATCAATTCCGGCGGTATGGAAGATTATTTTTTAACGAATAGTACACCCAGTGTGCCGGGGCCACAGTGACAGGAAACGGTGCAGCCTGCCATTGTCCAGTAGATATTTTCAAAATCTGCGTATTCGGTTACCGTGGCTTCTACGGCTTTCAGGCATTCGTCAGAAACCGGTGTGCGGGTAATAAACAGGTGTTTTTTGTCAAGATCGTCTCTGTTTGCGAGGCGATCCTTTACATAGCTGGCAAGACTTTTGGCATAATTTCCGCGGTACTTCTTCACTACACCCATTTTGCCGTCCTTAACCTCAATGCAGGGTTTCAGACCAAGCAGGTTTGCGCCCAAGGCGACGACAGCTGTGCAACGACCGCCTTTGACCATATAATCCAGTCTGTCGAGCAGGAAGCTTGCTTCCACTTTGGGGGTAAATGCGTTCAATTTTTCTTTGATTTCCTCCAATGAGGTCACGGATTCGGCTAATTCACAGGCTTTTAGCACCACGAGACCCTGGCCAGTGGACAGATTGCGAGAGTCGATCACAGCCACATTATCAAATTCTTCGGCGGCCAGACTTGCATTTTGGTAGCTGGAGGAAAGCTCGGAGCTGATATTGATGTGAACCACAGCATCGTATTTATCGGCAAATTCTGCAAAGCGCTCCTGGTAATCAACGACGCTGATCGCAGCAGTAGTGCAAAGATTGCCTCCTGCGGCTACATGGGCAAAAATCTCATCGGTAGTGATTGTAACACCGTCGGAATATTCCTGATCGTCTTTAATAACAGTGAGGGGTACAACAGTGATGTCATATTTTTCAAGCAGATCTTTTGAAAGATCGCAGGTGCTGTCAGACAAAATTTTAATCTTCATTTTATAATCTTTCTCCTTTGTGTGTACTTGCAATCGGATTATAATTTTGTTAAAATAGTAACATAAAATTGAATGATTGTCAATTCGGAAAGTATATTTGGAGTGATTGGGATGGAACTGAAATTTGATGTTACGGGTATGACCTGTGCGGCTTGTTCTGCCCGCGTGGAAAAAGTTACCGCTAAGGTTCCCGGGGTTACCAAGGCTGAAGTGAATTTGCTTGCAGGAAAAATGGTGGTTGAAGCCGAGAACGCTGATATTGCTGAGGTGATCATTTCGGCTGTGCAGGATGCCGGATACGGCGCCAGCCAGTCCGGCAAGCAGACAGCAAAAAAACCAAAAACAAACAACGATTTGAAACAGATGAAGCTGCGCATTATTGGCTCTGCCATTTGCCTTTGTATTTTAATGTATTTTACAATGGGGCATATGGTGGGTCTGCCTGCGCCTGGCTGGTATCATGGCCCTGAAAATGCGGTTGTTGCAGCGCTGCTGCAGCTTTTCCTCACACTGCCGGTGGTGTACTTGAACAGGGTCTATTATATAAAGGGCTTTAAGGCTCTTTATCATCGCGCGCCCAATATGGATTCCCTAATTGCGGTGGGTTCTGCCGCAGCATTGGTCTACGGTATTGTGGCACTCTTTGTGATGGCTTATGCATCCGGTCACGGTCAGTGGGAAATTGTCAGTAAATACCGGGAAAACCTGTATTTTGAATCGGCTGCGATGATCCTAACGCTGATAACTCTGGGTAAATTCCTGGAAACAAGAGCAAAGGGAAAAACGGGTGATGCCATCGCCGCGCTGCTGGATCTGCGGCCTAAAACCGCAGTTGTACGCCGCGAAGGTGTTGAATTGACTGTAGCATTAGAGCAAGTTCGCGTGGGCGATATTGTGATCGTTCGTTCCGGCAGCACAATACCGGTGGACGGCACAGTTATATCCGGTCACGCTGCGGTGGACCAAAGCGCGCTGACAGGTGAAAGCGTTCCTGTTGAGAAGAATTTAGGCGACACGGTGGCTGCTGCTACCATTAACAAAGAGGGTTATTTGGAGATCCGCGCTGATAAGATAGGTGAGGATACCACACTTTCCCAGATCGTGCGGATGGTAGAAGAGGCTGGCGGCTCCAAGGCCCCCATAGCCCGCCTTGCGGATAAAATTGCAGGTATATTTGTACCTGTCGTTATGACGATCGCACTGCTTGCGCTGGTTGTATGGCTGATCGCGGGCGCATCTTTGGAATTTGCGCTAAACTCAGCAATTTCCGTGCTTGTGATCTCCTGTCCCTGTGCTCTGGGATTAGCGACTCCTGTGGCAATTATGGTGGGTACTGGCAGAGGTGCCGGTATGGGAGTGTTGTTTAAAAATGCGGAGGTTTTGGAGAATCTCCACAAGGTCGATACTGTTGTATTGGACAAGACCGGAACACTGACGCAGGGTGTTCCAGGTGTTACCGATGTTTTGCCCGACTGCGCAGAAGAAACGGAACTTCTGACGATCGCGGCTTCTCTTGAAGCCCGGTCTGAGCATCCGTTTGCAAAGGCAATTTTGGATAAAGCCGGATCGTTAAATATGCTAACGGTGGAAGATTTCCGGGTGCTGCCCGGACAAGGTGTTACCGGCATCATTAACGGTGAACAGATTTATGGCGGAAATGCCAAACTGATGGAAGAACTGGGGATATCTGTACCCGATTATGCAGATTTAACAGCAGAAGGGAAGACGCCTTTGTATTTTGCATCCGCAAAGCGCTATTTTGGTGCAATTGCTGCGGCGGATCAGCTTAAAAATGATTCGATAGATGCTGTGAAACGATTGCAAAAACAGCATTTGCAGGTGGTAATGCTCACCGGTGACAATGAAAAAACTGCTAAGGCGATTGCAGGTGCAGCCGGAATCAAAGAGGTAATATCCGATGTTTTGCCGGCAGACAAGGCCGGTGCGGTTTCTGCTCTGCAGCAAAAGGGACATCGTGTTTTGATGGTTGGTGACGGTATCAATGATGCCCCGGCTTTGGTTACAGCCGATGTGGGAATGACAGTTGGCTCCGGTACGGATATTGCGGTGGAATCTGCCGATGTGGTGCTGATGCATAATTCTCTTACAGGAATTGCCGATGCTATCGCACTCAGTAAAGCGACCATCCGCAACATCAAGGAGAATCTGTTTTGGGCATTTTTCTATAACTGCCTAGGAATCCCTGTAGCAGCCGGCTTGCTGTATCCGGCATTTGGCGTGCAGTTGAGTCCTATGCTTGGTGCGGCAGCTATGAGTATGAGCTCTGTTTTCGTTGTGTCTAATGCGTTGCGGCTACGCTTTTTTAAGACGAAAAATAAAGAAGATACGGAAAAAACGAAGGAGGAAATGAAAATGGAAGTTGTTATTAAGGTGGAAGGTATGATGTGCCCCCATTGTAAGGCTCGTGTGGAGTCTGTTTGTAAGGCTGTTGCCGGCACACAGGATGCGGTTGTTGACCTGCAGGCAAAGACTGTGACCGTAACCGGAAATGCAGATGTGGAGGCGCTGAAAAAAGCTATTACAGAAGCGGATTACAAGGTAGTTGAATAAGTCCGTTTTATTACCCTTATTTAGTTTTATACTTAAGCCATACAAACCAAGGAGGTATGGCTTATGTATTCCATTCGTTATGTTAGCGGTCATGTTCAGGTGTATGATCAGAAAGGGCAATTCCTGTTTTCTGCCGACACAGAGCGGGAAGCCAGAGAGGAACTGAAGGAGTATGCGGAATCTGCGGCTTGATATTTGCTATGAGGGAACCCGATACCGGGGTTGGCAGCGCCTGTCCGGTACTGACAATACCATTCAGTCCAAATTGGAACAAACCCTCAGCAGAATTTTAGGCGAACCCATTGAAATATCCGCCAGCGGTCGCACCGATGCGGGAACTCACGCGAAGGGACAGGTTGTAAGCTTTCACTGCCAAAGCACAATGCCCTGTGAGGAAATTCTTTCCAAGCTTCGCAGTTATTTGCCGGAGGATATCGGCATATATTCCTGTAAGAACGTGTCACCTCGGTTTCATGCCCGTTTGAACGCAAAAACAAAAACCTACATCTACCGGTTGTGGAACAGTGAAGAGCCCTGTGTATTTGAGCGAAAATTTGTCCATATGGATCCCCGGCCTGTGGATATGGATGCAATGCTCCGGGCATCAAAGGACTTTTTGGGGCAGCATGATTTTTCTGCCTTTTGCGCAAATAAGCATATGAAAAAATCCACTGTCCGTTATATCGAATGTTTTAGTATTGAAAGACTGGAAAACGAGATTCGTTTTACAGTCACCGGTAACGGATTTTTGCACCACATGGTTCGAATCATGGTGGGAACATTGTTGGAGATCGGCAGGGGAGAGCGCCCTGCGGATTGTATTCCTGCTTTGTTTGGCGCAAGCCGTGCTGACTCCGGCGAACTGATCCCGGCCTGTGGCCTATGCCTTATGGAGGTAACATATTGAATATACAGATTTTTGGAAAAAGCAAATGCTTTGATACTAAGAAGGCAGAGCGTTATTTTAAGGAGCGGCGCATTAAATACCAAATGGTGGATCTGATTCGGTTTGGCCTGTCCGGCAAAGAATTTGATGCGGTGCTTCGTGGTGTGGGCGGCATTGACAATTTGATCGACTGGGATGGGAAAAGCCAGGAGATCACTTTGATGAAATATATGGATGATGTCCGGGCCAAGGAAGATAAGGTCTTTGACGACCCGGCATTGATGCGAACACCCATCGTGCGTAACGGTAAGCAGGTAACGGTGGGCTACTGCCCGGAAGTATGGGCCCAATGGGAATAACACAAAAGCAGTTTCTCAAAAGAGAAACTGCTTTTTTCTTGCATATTTTGAAAAATGGTGCTATGATAGGAGGAAATAATGATTAAGCTATTGGATGCTGTGAACGGTTTTGTATGGGGCGTACCGGGGCTTCTCTTAATTCTGTCCGTGGGTATCTTGCTGAGTATACGGACAGGTTGGGTGCAGTTCCGAATGTTTCCCAATGCGCTCCGGGCATTCCTGTCATCCCTGCGAAAATCGGACAATAAAGGCGTATCTTCCTACAAAGCCTTGTGCACAGCTTTAGCCGCCACTGTTGGCACAGGGAATCTTGCCGGTGTGGCAGGCGCGATTGCTTTGGGTGGACCCGGTGCTGTGTTTTGGATGTGGATATGCGCGTTTCTTGGAATGGCAACGAAATTTGCGGAAGCAGTTCTTTCTGTTCGCTACCGGGTAAAAGGTAACGACGGAACCTATATGGGTGGACCGATGTACATCGTTCGGCAGGGCATGGGCAGAAAATGGCAGCCGCTTGCCGGTATCTATTGTTTCTTCGGCGTAGTTGCTGCCTTTGGCGTTGGTTCTGCTACCCAGATCAATACGGTTTTGGGTGGTGTTAACGGTGCTGTCAGGTCGCTGGGCGGCCAGGAATCGGATTTTGTGAATCTGATGATTGGAATTGCACTTGCGATACTCTTAGTTCTGGTGCTTCTTGGCGGTGCGAAGCGTATTGGCTCAGCAGCGGCGTTCTTAGTTCCTTTTGCATCTTTATTTTACATTCTGCTATGCTTTGGTGTGTTGGCACTTCGAGCGCAAGCAATACCTGACGCATTCGCTGCTATTGTGACCGGTGCATTTGATCCCGAGGCTGTAACAGGTGGTGTAATAGGCTCTATATTCATAGCCCTGCGTGTTGGTGCCTGCCGCGGCGTGTTTACCAATGAGGCAGGCATGGGAACAGCCGGAATTGCCCACGCGGCAGCTGATGTGCCTCACCCGGCCCAGCAGGGTCTTATGGGGATTATGGAAGTGTTTATTGACACGATAGTGATCTGTACAATGACTGCTCTTGTGATCTTATGCAGTGGTATTTCCATTCCCTATGGGCAGGATATGGGTATTCAAATCACCGCCAATGCTTTTTCGGAAATTTATGGCAGCTGGGTGCATATACCCCTGGCGTTTACACTGTGTTGCCTTGCTTTTGCGACGATCATCGGCTGGGGCTTATACGGAACCCGTTGTGCCCAATTCCTGTTTGGAGAAGCTGCTTGGAGAAAGTTTGTATTTTTGCAAGCCGGCTCTGTCATTTTAGGAGCTGTGTTGAGTACGGGCACAGTTTGGTCGCTTTCCGAGATTGCAAACGGGCTTATGGCGATTCCCAATCTGATAATTTTGCTATATTTTTCCCCTGAGCTTGTAAAGCTCACTGTAAATTATAAAAATATAATTGGCACGAAAGTTGCCACAGGAGGTACTTATGAAGATTTCCATCAATGCGAACCGTTGCGAACCCTCTCCTATGCGGAAATTCCATCCGTTAGCAGTAAAGGCGAAGGAAGACGGCAAAAAAATCTACCATCTGAATATCGGCCAACCCGACATCCCCACCCCGGCAGCATTTTATGAGGCGACCCGTGCGTTTGACAATAAGACCCTTGCTTATGAAGCATCTCCCGGTAATCCTGCTTTGATCGATGCCATTCGTAAGTACTATGCCAAGCTGGGAATTTCCCTGGATACCGATGATATCTTTATTACAACCGGCGGCAGCGAGGCTCTGCTCTTCACATGCCTGAGCATTCTTGACCCCTACACGGAGGTAATTATCCCCGAGCCGTACTATCCCAACTATACTACCTTTGTTCATGCTGCCGGCGGCGTTATTCGTGCTCTTCACACCACTCCGGAGGAAGGTTATCGCTATGCTTTCCGGGAGCGGATCGAGAAGCTGATCACCAAGAATACCCGTGCAATCATGATCACCAACCCCGGTAACCCCACCGGTGTCGTACTGAGCCGGGAAGAGATGCGTATGATTGCCGATGTGGCAAAGGAACATGATCTGTTCCTGATCAGCGATGAGGTCTACCGTGAGTTCTGCTACGACGATAAATTCGGCATTCCCAGCATGGGCCGTTTCACCGATATTGATGATAATTTGGTTATTGTTGACTCGGTGTCCAAGCGGTTCTCTTCCTGTGGTGCAAGAGTCGGCTGCGTGATCACCAAGAACAAAGAACTACAGCAGGCAATTCTGAAGTTCTGTCAGTCCCGTCTTTCGGTTGCTACCTTGGACCAGATTGGCGCTACAGCGTTGTATTCTGTTGACCAGGAGTTCTTTAAGCAATCCAAGTCTGAGTATAAGAAACGCAGAGATACTGTGGTGAAGGGGCTTCGCGAAATCCCCGGTGTCCTTGTTGAGGAGCCTATGGGAGCGTTCTATGTAATGGCACAGCTTCCGGTAGATGATGCAGATAAGTTCCAGCGCTGGCTCTTAACAGCTTTTTCCGATAATGGAGAAACTGTGATGTTTGCTCCCGGCGCACCTTTCTATGAAACTCCCGGCAGCGGTATCAACGAAGTGCGTATTGCTTATGTGCTTGAACAAAAGGAATTGCAGCGTGCTATGGAACTGTTGGGCAAGGGTATTGCCCAGTACCGCAAGGAACAAATGGGTCTGTAAAGATATAAAAAAAGCAAGGTTTGGGAAATCCA
>JAZNNO010000063.1:0-31889 GCA_045580345.1 Faecousia sp. | reverse complement strand
CACCTTGCTAAAAGCAGTTTTTGCTTTGTTGAAGCAAAAAAGGACCCCCGTATGGGAGTCCTTTTTGGGGTATCAAAATTACTTGCAGAATTCCTTTGCGGTAGCCACAATGTTTGCTGCGCACAGACCAAACTGTTCCAGCAGCTTCACAGCGGGACCGGAGTGACCGAACTCGTCGTTGACGCCGATGCGCTTTACGGGAGTGGGGCACTTTTCGCTCAGGACGCTGCACACAGCCTCGCCCAGACCGCCGATAATGGAGTGTTCTTCACAGGTAATGACCTTGCCGCACTTCTTGGCAGCTGCGATCACCAGCTCTTCGTCCAGAGGCTTGATGGTAGCCATATTGATGACCATAGCGTTGATGCCATCCTCTTTCAGCTCTTCAGCAGCCACCAAGGCCTCATTGACCATCAGACCGTTGGCGATGATCGCCACATCGGTGCCTTCCTTCAGAACTTCACCCTTGCCGATCTCGAACTTCATGCCCTCTTCGTGGATGACGGGCACAGCAGCGCGGCCAAAGCGCATATAAACAGGACCCTCGTACAGGTAAGCAGCGCGGACCATAGCCTGTGCTTCCACATCGTCAGCGGGGCTCATAACCACCATACCGGGGATGGAACGCATCAGTGCGAAGTCCTCACAGCACTGATGGGAAGCGCCGTCCTCACCAACGGAGATACCGCCGTGGGTTGCGCCGATCTTCACATTCAGGTGGGGGTAGCCGATGGAGTTGCGGACCTGCTCAAAAGCACGGCCTGCAGCGAACATTGCGAAGCTGGATGCAAAAGGCACCAGTCCGGCGGTGGACATACCGGCGGCCATACAGATCATGTTAGCCTCGGCGATACCGCAGTCGAAATGACGCTCGGGGAATGCCTTCTTAAAAGTACCGGTCTTGGTGGCGCCTGCCAGGTCGGCATCCAAAACCACCAGGTTGTCAAATTCAGCGCCCAAAGCCTTCAGGGCGTTACCGTAACTGTCGCGGGTCGCGACCTTCTTAATCTCTGCCATAATTATGCCTCCAGTTCTGCCAGCTTGGCCTTCAGTTCAGTCATAGCCTGTGCGTACTCAGCATCGTTGGGAGCCTTGCCGTGCCAGCCGGCGTCGTTCTCCATAAAGGAAACATCCTTGCCCTTGATGGTCTTCATCACGATGGCGAAGGGCTTGCCCTTGGTTTCTCTTGCCTTATTAAAAGCAGCTTCCAGAGCATCGAAGTCGTGGCCGTCCACTTCTACAGTCTCAAAGCCGAAAGCTACCAGCTTGTCCACGATGGGATAGGGGCTCATAACGTCGGCGATGTTGCCGTCGATCTGCAGGCCGTTGTTATCCACGATGATGCAGAAGTTGTCCAGCTTGTAGTGGGCAGCAGCCATGCAAGCTTCCCAAACCTGACCCTCCTGGATCTCGCCGTCGCCCAGCAGAGCGTAGACGCGGTTGGTCTTGCCGGTGTGCTTGGCAGCCAGTGCCATACCGGTAGCCACGGAAATGCCCTGGCCCAGAGAACCGGTGGACATATCCACGCCGGGAACCATATTCATATTGGGGTGGCCCTGCAGGTAGGAGTCAATGTGACGGAAGGTGGGCAGGTCTTCCACAGGGAAGAAACCACGGTTAGCCAGCACGGAATACAGGCCGGGGGTGGTGTGACCCTTAGAAAGAACGAAGCGGTCCCGGTCTTCCCACTTGGGGTTCTTGGGATCGATGTTCATTTCCTTAAAGTACAGATAGGTATAAACCTCCGCAGCGGACAGAGAGCCGCCGGGGTGGCCTGCCTTTGCGCCGTAGGTGGACTCGATCACACCCATACGGACTTTACAGGCAGTGATTTGCAATTGCTTCTTTTCACTGGAAGTCATAGTGTTCCTCCTTATTTTATATTGCGACATGGCCGCAATCATTTACAATATCATAGCACGAAAGGGTACATCTTGCAAGCTTTTGACGGAAATTTTCTTTATTTCTGCGTTTTTTCGTCCTTGCCCTTGAATACCACAAATTTGAAATAGGCAAATTCCAGCACAAAGTTGGCAAACATCGTGAGTATCTGCACCAAATTGCCGTTCCAGCCGGCGGTCTCCGCGATCTGTCCCAGCCAGGCAGATACCGGGGTAAACACCACATAAAATGCCGCCACTTTCAGCATAGCGATGGGTACATTCACCACAGCCTGGAAGGTATACTTCCGGTTTAAGGTAAAATTCCAAAGCACAGAAAGAGCCAGGGACACTATGTAGGAAAAGCTGTACCACTTCTCCTGCAAAAGCACATTGTACAGCAGGATAAAGCTAACTGTCTGGATCACACCGGCGGACACGGAGAAAATGGCATATTTCAGCATCTGCCACAGAGACTTTTTATTCATTACCGGGTACACCTCCAGGTCCTTCTACAAATTCCTCCACCATAGGTTGTGGCTGCCTCCACTGGGGCATACCATCGTCCTTCTTCCGGCAGGCAAATACAAAGAAAGGCATAATTCCCAAAAAAATAGACAGGATCAAGAACAGCACACTGTTGCGAGGGTCGCAGGAGCAGAACAGATCGTAACAGCATATATACTCAAAGACAGTCAGCGCAATTGCGATCCCAAAGAAAGCAAGCACACCAAGCACCATTAACAGGACAGAACCCGCAATTGCCATACCGCCACTTTCCGCGAACATAATACCCAGAACCACACAGAAAATCCAAATGAAATACATTACAAACCAAGCAACACACAAACCCAGCATCACTTTGCGGCGGCCGGTAATCTTTCCCTTTGCCAAATGCTGATACTGGTCAGAAATACTGCCCAACAGCCAAAGATTGCCCACAGGGATCCAAGCCAGCCACGGCTTACTGATCCTCCGGCGCTGGGCAATGGTGTAAAGGCCCAGGCTGTAGAGCACATAGACCGTAATGGAGTATGCCAGCGCAAACAGCATAGTTATCCCATATATAAGGACAAATGCCCCAACAAAACCGACAGCTCCTGCTTCCGCGCCACCGATAACGCCAATGTAATCATCGGAAAAGTAATACTCGTTTCCCATAATATGCACCTCACTTTTCAGGATAATGCTATCTTACCATATTCCCCAAGAAAATGCAATAAGGCTACCTTTACAGGAAGCCTTATTGTTTTATAACATTGTCAGCAAATTCTCTGTATATTCTTTTGCCGTAGGGCCATCGGCCTTGCCGGTAGGGGCAGCAGAACATATCTGCAAAGCATTTTCCAGCTTTTGCGCCGCCTGGCTTCTGCCGATATGTCTTAAAAGCATCGCAGCTGCCTTCAGAATGCTGGAGGGGTTGGCATATTCTCCCAGGCCCGCCTCCATCAATGCTGGGGCTGAGCCGTGAACCGCCTCAAACATCGCGTATTGATTACCGATATTCGCGCTGCCGGCAGTGCCTACGCCGCCCTGAATCTGGGCTGCCTCGTCTGTAACAATATCGCCGTAAAGGTTGGGAAGCAGCACCACTTGGAAGTCGCTCCGAATATCAGGATTTATCAGATTTGCGGTCATAATATCCACATAGCACTCGTCCGTGGCGATCTCCGGGTAATCCGCGGCAACCTCCCGGCAAATGGCCGAGAATTTGCCGTCGGTTTTCTTCATAATATTGGCCTTTGTCACCACGGTCACCCGAGTCTTGCCGTTTTGCCGGGCATAATCGAAAGCCGCCCGAGCGATCCGGCGTGTTCCGGCATCGGTGGTCACCTTGAAATCCACCGCCATACCCGGCAGTTCGATACCCCGGCTGCCCAGCACATACTCGCCTTCGGTATTTTCCCGGTAGAATATCCAGTCGATATTCTCCTCCGGAACGACTACCGGCCGCACATTGGCATACAGATCCAGTTCCCGGCGGAGGGTCACATTGGCGCTTTCCATGCTGCCGCCGTTGGGGGTGGTGGTAGGGCCTTTCAGCAAAACATCGCAGGTCTTGATCTCCTCCAGCACCTCCGACGGAACCGACTGATTCCGGGCCAAACGGTTTTCAATGGTCAAGCCGTCAATGTGCCTCAGCACCACCCGGCCATCTGCAAGCTCGTCCTTTAACAAGTGGTTCAGTACCCGCACCGCCTGGGGGACAATTACAGCGCCTATACCGTCACCGGGGACGATGCCCACAGTGACAGACTCCATTGCCAAAAAGTCCTTTTGGGGCTTATCCAATGTTTCCAGCCGCCGGAGCTGCTCTTGTATCAGCATCTCAAATTGCTTTAAGGTCTGTTCCATTTCAGCCTTCCTCCTTTGTATAATTCAGAAGACCGCCGCAAAGCAGGATCTTTTGCTGCCGGGGTGTCAACTGGCAATGCAAAGGGATCTTCCTGCCGGTGGCTTCGTCGGTCATTTCCACAACACCTGCCGCAATCCCAGCCTTGAGGTCTCGGAAGCTGAGTTGGCTGTTCTGACTTAAGCAGTTATAATCAGCAGGGTCGGCAAAGGTCAGCGGCAAAATGCCCGCATTGATCAGATTGGCAACGTGGATACGGGCGAAACTCTTGGCGATCACACACCGGATCCCCAAGTACATGGGCACCAAGGCCGCATGCTCCCGGGAAGATCCCTGTCCGTAATTGCTGCCACCCACGATCACCCCGTCGCCGGCTGCTTTGGCCCGCTCCGTAAAATCCGGATCACAGACCTGGAAGCAGAACTGGGACAAGAAGGGGATATTGGACCGGTAGGGCAGGATCTTGGCGCCGGCAGGCATAATATGGTCGGTGGTAATATTATCCCCCACCTTCAGTACAAGCCGGGCATCCAAGCTATCTGCAAAAGGCTTGCCCTTGGGGAATTCCTTGATATTCGGACCCCGGAGCACCTGTGCGGTTTTCGCTTCTTCCGGGGATAGGGGCGGCAAGATCGCAGAATCATCCACTGTAAACTGTTCCGGCATCGGCAACGCTGCCACCGGCTCCAAGGTGGTGGGATCTGTGATCACACCGCTCAGGGCAGAAGCCACTGCGGTTTCCGGAGAAACCAAGTACACCTGTCCGTCCTTTGTGCCGCTGCGGCCCAAGAAGTTCCGGTTAAAAGTCCGCAGGCTCACGCCCCCGGAATTGGGCGCAAAGCCCATTCCGATGCACGGACCGCAGGCGCATTCCAACACTCTGGCGCCGGAAGCAAGGATATCGCTGAGAGCGCCGCAATCCGCCAGCATCCGCAGCACTTGCTTGGAACCGGGGGAAACGGAAAGGCTCACCCCGGGATGGATGGTTTTGCCCTTCAGCATAGCCGCCACCTGCAGCATATCCTGCAAGGAAGAATTGGTGCAAGAGCCGATACAGACCTGGTCGACCTTCGTTCCGGCCACTGCATCCACGCTCACCACATTATCCGGGCTGTGAGGACAGGCGATCATAGGCTTCAAGGCAGACAAATCTATGGCAATCACCCGGTCGTAAACTGCATCCGGGTCGCTTTGCAAAGGAATGTAATCTTCCTCCCTGCCCTGGGCCTTCAAAAATGCCCGGGTCACTTCATCGGAAGGGAATATAGAGGTCGTTGCACCCAGCTCTGTGCCCATATTGGTGATGGTTGCCCGCTGGGGTACGGACAGAGTTTTCACACCTTCGCCGCCCCATTCCACAATGGCTCCCACGCCACCCTTAACAGAGAGGATCCGCAGAAGCTCCAGGCTCACATCCTTTGCGGTCACATTGGGAGAAAGCGCGCCGGTCAGCTCCACCTTGAACATTTTGGGCATATCGATATAATACGCACCGCCTCCCATGGCCACTGCCACATCCAGACCGCCTGCGCCAAAGGCCAGCATACCCAAGCCGCCGGCCGTGGGCGTGTGACTGTCGGAGCCGATCAAGGTCTTGCCGGGCTTACCGAACCGCTCCAAATGCACCTGATGGCAGATGCCGTTGCCGGGCCTGGAGAAATACACGCCGTATTTGGCAGCTACCGTCTGTAAGTACCGGTGGTCGTCGGCATTTTCAAAGCCGGATTGGAGGGTATTATGGTCCACATAGGCAACGCTCAGCTCGGTTTTTACCCGGTCGATGCCCATTGCTTCCAATTCCAAGTAGGCCATCGTACCGGTGGCGTCCTGGGTAAGCGTCTGATCGATCCGCAAAGCCACCGGTGTGCCGGGGGTCATATCCCCGTCCAGCTTATGGGCTGCGATGATTTTCTGCGCCAGGGTCATTCCCATTTTTCGTACCTCCCCAACATATATGCCTTCACCTTTACCATATGGGCATCCATTGCCTCTGCGGCCTTTTTCGGGTCGCCGGACTTCAGGGCATCCACAATAACGTGATGCTCCTGCAGTGACAGCGCAGCCCGCTCCTTATCCTGCATAACAGTCTTGCGGTAGCGGCGGGTCTTCCGGTGCAAAGGCTGCAGGGTATCCCGAATGACCGTACGCTTGCTCAGTTCGCAAATAGCATCGTGGAACATATCATCTGCCTGACGCAGATGCTCTGTATCCCATTTGGCAAAGTAAAAATCCTGCAGATCCACAATGTGGGACAATTCTTCCTTTCCCTCATCGGTCATATTCACGCAGGCATAATATGCCGCCAGGCCTTCGATCCTCTCCCGGATATTCATAATATCCAAAAGATCATCGGCGGTGATACCCAAAACCAAAGAGCCCTTTCCTGTCTCTTCGATCAGCCGTTCCTGCTCCAACCGACGCAACGCCTCCCGGATAGGCGTACGGCTGACCCCCAACTGCTCCACAAGTTTCAGTTCCGTTAGGATCTCACCGCGCTGATAAGTGCCGTGAATGATGTCGTTTTCCAATTTTTCAAATACCTGATCTGCCAAAGAGGTGGTGTGAAAGGTCTTCATAGCTTTATACTCCTTAGGGTAGAGCAATAAATCCGAACTCGTTTTACAAAGGATGGTTTATTGCTCTATCTTCGTTAAAATACTCGCAAATACACAAAGTATTTGCTGTGTTTTGTGCCTTGATAGAACAAAAACCCTCTCTTTGTAAAATCTTCGACCTGAAAGCGAGAAGATTTTGGATGATTTTCGTTCTATTGGGGCGAAGGAATGCTTTGTGCATTTCGAGGCACAATAGGGCGAAAGGCGCCGGGATCATCCGCCTTCAGGCGGGTTCGGATTTGTCGCTCTACCCTAAAATCTGTCGGGGGCCAGTTCAGCAATTTTACTTTCCAGTTCCTTATTGGATAGTACTGTTTGCCGTCCGTCCTCGTATTCTTTGTCTATCCACGCCTTTAAGGCTACCACCAGCGGATCCCGTTTGTCAAGTTTTTCACTTTCAGGCAAACGGTAGTTCTGATTGATCCAGTAGGCAATGCCTGCAAGGCCGGAGGCCTTCCCAAGCTGCACGGTCGCAGGCCGGTTCAGTAGCTTTTCCGTATCAAAAATGGTGTAGATCTCTTTATCCTTCATCAGGCCGTCTGCATGGATACCTGCCCGGGTCACATTGAAATTCCGCCCTACAAAGGGGGTCATATCCGGCACATAATAGCCCACTTCTTTCCGGAAGAATTCACCTATCTCTGTGATCACCGTGGGGTCCATGCCGTCCAAAGAACCCCGCAAGGACGCATACTCAAACACCATTGCCTCCAAGGGGATATTGCCGGTACGCTCGCCAATGCCCAGCAAAGAGCAATTGACCGCGGATGCGCCATAGAGCCAGGCAGTGGACGCGTTGGCAACCGACTTATAAAAGTCATTGTGGCCGTGCCACTCCAAAAGTTCACTTGGCACATCGGAATAATGCTGCAAACCGTAAATGATACCCGCCACACTGCGGGGCAGCGCTGCTTCCGTATAAGGCACACCGTAACCCATGGTATCACAGGCGGGGATCTTCACCGGGATACCAGCCTGCCGGGACAGCTTCTGCAATTCATTGACAAAGGGCACTACAAAGCCGTAAAAATCCGCCCGGGTAATGTCCTCCAAATGACAGCGGGGCACGATTCCGGCCTCAAAAGCCTCGCAAACCGTGGCAAGATAGTGATCCACCACCTGCTTACGGGTCATTTTCATCTTCTTGAAAATATGGTAATCACTGCAGGAAACCAAAATGCCCGTTTCCCGGATGCCCATATCCCGCGCCAGGCGGAAGTCTTCCTTGCTGGCTCGGATCCAGGTAGTGATCTCCGGGAATTTCAAATCCAGCTCCATACATTTTTCCACAGCCTGCCGGTCTTTTTTACTGTAGATAAAAAATTCCGTTTGCCGGATAATGCCGTATGGGCCGCCCAGCTTGTTGAGCAATTTATAGATCTTTACGATTTGGTCAACGGTATAAGGCTCTACCGACTGCTGACCATCCCGCAGGGAGGTATCGGTGATCCAAATCTCCTCGGGCATATTCAGCGGCACTCTGCGGTGGTTGAAGGAAACCTTGGGAACTGCCCCCTCGGTGTAAATATCCCGCTGAAGATTGGGCTCAGCAATGTCCTGCAGAGAGTATTTATAAGACTTCTGCTCTAATAAGTTTGTTCTGTTGGATATTTCCAGCATTCCGATCCCTCATTTCTTGTTATTGTATTTTTGTATACAATTATACACATAGATGTAAATTTGTCAATAGTATAAACCCAATATTGTTATTTCCAATTATTTTACTTGTGTAACCCTTCTTTTTATGCTATACTACTAACAATCCGGTACATTTTATGTGCCCTTAAAGAAAGAAGGTTGATTTATGAGCACAAAATTGGAAAGAAAATACGGCTTATTCACTGCTATCTGCATGGTGGTAGGCACGGTCATCGGCTCGGGTGTTTTCTTCAAAGCACAAACAGTGCTGGAGAAGACCGGCGGTAATATGACCCTGGGCATCCTTTCCTGGATCATCACCGGCGCATTGATGATCATCTGTTCTGCCATGTTCGCTGTAATGGCTACCAAGTACGAAAAGGTCAGCGGCGTAGTGGACTATGCGGAAGCTACCTGCGGCAGCTCCTACGGCTACTACTTAGCCTGGTTTTTGGTAAATATTTACTATCCCGCTATGACAGGCGTTCTGGCCTGGGTATCCGCCCGTTACTTCGGCGAGATCTTTGGTTGGGGTGCAGCTGCGCCCGAAGTCATGACCCTTGCCGCTCTGTTCCTGGTGGGTAACTACGCTCTCAATGCTTTCTCTCCCAAGCTGGCAGGTCGCTTTCAGGTCAGCGCAACCGTCATCAAGCTGATCCCCATCTGTCTGATGGCTGTTGTAGGCGTGATCGTTGGCTCTGCAAAAGGCACTTTGCCCGATAATTTTGCTACCGTTGTGGATCCCTCCAAGGGAGGTATGGGTGGTCTGTTTGGCGGCGTTGTGGCAACTGTCTTCGCTTACGAGGGCTGGATCGTGGCTACCTCTATCAATGCTGAGCTGAAGAACCCCAAGAAAAACCTGCCCATCGCGCTGGTGATCGGCTCTCTCATCGTTGTGGCTGCTTACGTGCTGTACTTCGTCGGTGTCGCCGGCGGCGCAAGCACTGCTGTTCTGATCGAAAAAGGCGCTCCCACCGCATTCAGCAACATCTTCGGCAGTGTAGGTGGCTTGATCCTGCAGATCTGTATCGTTATCTCCTGCCTGGGCACACTGAACGGTCTGATGATGGGCGCTTCCCGGGGTATGTATGCTATCGCTGCCCGGGGACAGGGACCCAATCCCAAGCTGTTCAGCCAGGTTGACGAAATTACTAATATGACCACCAATTCTTCCATTTGGGGTCTGCTGGTGTGCTGCCTGTGGATGGTCTTCTTCTACGGTGCAAACCTCACCGCCGGCTGGTTTGGTCTGTTTAACTTTGACTCCTCGGAGCTTCCCATCGTTACCATCTACGGTATGTACATCCCTATGTTCATTATGTGGATGAAGAAGGAAAAGGATCTAGGCGCGTTCAAGCGCTTTGTGCTGCCCATTATTTCCATCATCGCCTGCCTCTTTATGATCTTTGCCGCTGTTTACGCCCACGGCATCACCCCCTATCTGGCAGCCAAGGAAGCCGGTAAGTTCTCCCTGCCCGTTTTGTTCTATCTGATCGTTTTTGTTGTGATCATGTTCATTGGCAAGCTGGTAATGGGCAAAAAGAACACCCTTTCCAAAGAATAATTGCCATTCTACCTGTTGCCATATAGAAAAACCTGTGGTACAATAAATACATCTTAAACAACAGCTAATTGGAGGTAAATAATTATGCTGAATCTTCCCCTGAACATTGATTACACCGGCAAGGTAGCCGTCGTCACCGGTGCCGGCGGTCTGATCTGCGGCGCTATGGCCCGTGCATTTGCACAGTGCGGCGCTAAGGTCGCTGCTCTGGACCTGAACGAAGAGGCTGTCAAAAAGCTGGCTGAAGAGCTGAAGGCCGAAGGCTTCATCTGCGAAGGCTACAAGGCTAACGTCTTAGAGCCCGAATCCCTGGAGGAAGTCCACCAGGCAGTGCTCAAGGACCTGGGCCCCTGTGACATTCTGGTCAACGGCGCCGGCGGCAACAACCCCCGCGCTACCACCGACAATGAGTATCAGCACGAGGCCAAGGAGGGCGGCAAGTCCTTCTTCGATCTGGAGGCCAGCGGCGTGGACTTCGTGTTCAAGCTGAACTTCCAGGGCACTCTGCTCCCCACCCAGGCTTTCGCCAAGGATATGGTTGCCAAGAAGGCCGGCGTCATTCTGAACATCTCCTCTATGAACGCCTATACTCCCTTGACCAAGATCCCCGCTTACTCCGCCGCTAAGGCCGGTATTTCCAACTTTACCCAGTGGCTGGCTACCCACTTCGCCGGCACCGGCATTCGTTGCAATGCCATCGCTCCCGGCTTCCTGGTATCCGCCCAGAACAAGGCACTGCTGTTCAACGACGACGGCACTCCCACTGCCCGTTCCGCCAAGATCCTGAACGGCACGCCCACTGGCCGTTTCGTAGATGCTGACGAGCTGATCGGCGCTACTCTGTTCCTGTGCGACGACAGAAGCGCTTCCGCCATCACCGGCGTGGTGCTGCCCGTAGACGCAGGCTTCGCTGCTTACTCCGGCGTGTAATTTGCAAAACAAAAACCCCGATGCTGACGCATCGGGGTTTTTTATTTGGTTTATCGGTCTTCCCGGAAGTAGGAAAGGCCCAGGCTCTGGGGAGGTTGATTCTCCCGTCTGTTCCGCATACTGGTAACGATCAGCACCAAAATGGTTACAACATAGGGAAGCATCTTAAACAGCTCCTTGCCTGCAAAGCTGACACCGGGAATGTAGCTGCTGGCCACATACAGTGCGCCAAAGACCAAGGAACCCAGGATCGCCCAGTTTGGCTTCCAAACCGTGAAAATAACCAGCGCAAGGGACAGCCAGCCGATGGCATCCACGCAGTACTCCCACATACCGTTCAGATAGTCCATAATAAAGGACAAACCGCCCAAGCCGGCCACACCGCAGCCGATGCAGGTTGCAATATAGCGATACCGGGACACATTGATGCCGGCTGCGTCGGCAGTTGCGGGGTTCTCACCCACCGCCCGCAGATGCAGTCCAACGCGGGTCTTGTTAAGCACATAGGTAGTAACCAAGGCAATTGCCAGTGCCAGGTAAATAAAGATGCCGTAGCTCAAAACCAGCTTACCGAAAGAACCCAGCTCATCTGCAAAGGGGATCAGCGGAGCAGTGAAGTGCTTGCTGGCCTTGGAGAAGATCACATCTGCCTCTTCAATAACATACTCGGACAGGCCCACACCCAAAGTGGTGATAGCCAAGCCGGTCACATTCTGATTTGCCCGGAGGGTAACGGTGAAGAAACTGAACAGCAGGCCCATCACAGCGCCGCCCAACAGAGCAGCCAGAATGGGAATCACAACTGCCAGTAACGGAGAATACTCCATGCCAGCTTCTGTCAGATAGGCATACTCGGCATAGCAGCCGCAGGCTGCGCCCATACACATAACACCGGGAAGGCCCAGGTTCAGATGGCCCGCCTTTTCGGTGATGGTCTCACCGGTGGAGCCCAGCAGGAAGGTCATACCCAATCGAATCGCACTTACGAGAAACGCAATCATTTTGTGGCCTCCTTTCTATTCCGGTTCAACACAATACGGTACTGGAGGAAGAACTCACAGCCGATAATGAACAGCAGGATGATACCGGTGCTGATATCCGCAATGGAGCTGGAAATGCCGAAATCGGAAGTCAGCTGCTTGGAACCCAGCTCCAGGAAGATAATGAGGAATGTGGTCAGCACCATGAACAGCGGGTTAAATTTGGCAAGCCAGGACACCATAATAGCGGTAAATCCACGGCCGCCCACAGTGGTGGTGCTGATGGTGTGGTTGGTACCACCCACCAACAGCAGACCTGCAACGCCGCAAAGGGCGCCGGAGATCAGCATGGTACGGATGATGACCTTTTTCACATTGATACCGATATAGCGGGCGGTGTTTTCACTCTCGCCCACAACGGAGATCTCATAGCCATGCTTGCTGTACTTCAAATAGATATACACAAGCACAGTCAGCAACGCCACGATCAGAACATTCAGCAAATACTTATATTCACCAATCACAGGCAAGCCGTACTGGGGCATAATATCCATAACACCGGAGCCGCTCTCCACATACTGCTTCAGAAACCAGGCTACCAGCTGGGTCGCCACATAGTTCATCATTAAGGTGAACAAGGTCTCATTGGTATTCCAAAAAGCCTTGAAGATGGCAGGCAGCACTGCCCAGATCATACCGGCCACCACGCTGGCAACGATCATAACCACCAGCAGCAGAGGCAGGGGCAGCGACTCACCCAGGAAGAACATAACTGCTGCGCAGGCAAGGCCGCCCACAAGAGCCTGTCCTTCCGCGCCGATGTTCCAGAACTTCATTTTGAAAGCCGGGGTAACTGCTAAGGATACACACAGCAGCATCGCCATACCCTGAGCTGCATTCCATCTGCGGCGCTCGGTACCAAACACACCGGAGATCATAGATTTATAAACCTTAATAGGGTCAGTATCGGCAAGGGCTGTGATCAGCAAACCGGATACCAGCAGCGCCAGCGCAATGGCAACAGCCCGAATCAAAATCTTATACTGCCAGGAGAGCGAGCCCTGATCCCGCTTGACAATATGCAGCAAGGGGGTATGCTTTTTATCAGTTTTCGCCATTTTGCATTTCCTCCTTGGATTTGGTCATCAGCAGACCGATTTCATCCTTGCGGGCGGTGCGTCCGTCCACGATGCCGGTAACACGGCCGGAATTGATGACCATAATACGGTCGCACAGCTCCATCAGCACGTCTAAGTCCTCGCCAACGAAGATCACCGCGACGCCCTGTTCTTTCTGTCTGTTCAGCAGATTGTAAATGGTATAGGAAGCATTCACATCCAAGCCACGGACAGGATAAGCAGCCATCAGCACAGTGGGGGCAGCCGCGATCTCACGGCCTACCAGCACTTTCTGCACATTACCGCCGGAAAGCTGCCGCACAGGGGTAGACACATTTGGCGTTGCCACCTGCAGCTCTTCCACAATATTCACTGCCAGATCCCGGGGCTCCCGCCGGTGCAGGAAGAAGCCACGGCCCTTTTGGTAGCTGCGGAGCATCATATTGTCCACAATGTCCATATTGCCCACAAGGCCCATACCCAATCGGTCTTCCGGCACAAAGGACAGCCGCACACCCAGATCCCGGATCTGAATGGGGTTTTTGTCCCGCAGGTCTTCGGTTTCTCCGGTCTTGGGATCCTGGTAGAAGATATCGCCTTCCGTCAGATGGTGCAGGCCGGCTATGGCCTCCAGCAGCTCCCGCTGGCCGGAGCCGGCGATACCGGCAATGCCCAAAATCTCGCCGGAGTAAGCTGTGAAGGAAATGCCGTCCAAAATAGCACGGCCCTCCTCATTAACACTGTGGAGGTTCTCCACCTTCAGCCGCTCCTGAGGATCCTTGGGCTCGGAGCGCTCTATGTTCAGCTCCACCTTTACACCCATCATCATTTCGGTGAGGATGCTCTCGTTGGCATCGGATGTATTGACTGTACCCACAGATTCACCCTTGCGCAGCACCGCCACCCGGTCAGACAGGCTCAGCACCTCGTGGAGCTTATGGGTAATGATGATAACAGATTTATTATCCTCCCGCATACGGCGCAGTACCGCAAAAAGCTTGTCTGTCTCCTGGGGAGTCAGCACGGCGGTGGGCTCGTCCAAAATAAGAATATCCGCGCCCCGGTAGAGGACCTTAATGATCTCCACGGTTTGCTTTTCCGAAACGGACATATCCGCTACCCGCTTGTCCGGGTCGATCACAAAGCCGTAACGCTGGGTGATCTCGATGACCTTCTTGCGGACATCTGCCAGGCGGTAACGACCCTTGTCCTCTACACCCAATGCCACGTTTTCACAAGCGGTGAACACATCTACCAGCTTAAAATGCTGATGGATCATACCGATCTTATACGCGAAAGCATCCTTGGGAGAGGCAATGGTCACTTCCTGGCCGTCCACAAAGATCTGACCTGCATCAGGATAATAGATGCCGGCCACCATATTCATCAGGGTGGTCTTGCCGGAGCCGTTTTCGCCCAAAATGGCCAAAATCTCGCCCCTATATACCTGCAAGTCGCAGTTCTTATTTGCCACCACACGGCCAAAGGTCTTGGTAACGCCGCGACATTCCAGAGCCACAGGTTTTGCCATAATCATTCCTCCACAAATTCTGTAATTTGCATCCGATAAAGGCAACTTCTTTGTTTGCCTCTATCGGATATAAATTGCCAAACCCGGGACAGAGCCATCCGGCTCTGTCCCGGGAAAGTAACAGGGATTAGAACTTTTCGTTCAGACGGGTAATGCCGTCGATCTTCAGCTCGAAGTAAGGAGCGGATTGAGTCTTGGACTCTTCGAAGACACCGTCAACAACATTGTCGCCGGTAATAGCCTTGCCTTCAACAGTGAAGTTCTTGGTGTCGAACACTTTGACCTTGCCGGTCTTCAGATCTTCAACAGCAGCCTTCAGAGCATCCAGAGTGCCCTCAGCAGCAGCGTTCTCGTTGATGCCGGTCAGCACAACAGAGCCCTCAGCAATGCCGCCGCACCAGTCGGTGTCGATCTTGGCACCGGTGTTAGCGCACTTGATGATGTAGGCAAAGTAGGGAGCCCAGTTGATACGGGAAGAAACGATGAAGGTCTCGGGGCATGCATCGTAGGTTGCGCCGTTGTAGGAAACATTGGGAACCTTAGCAGCCTCACAAGCGCCGGGAGCGCCCATGGAGTCAGCGTGCTGGCTGATCAGAACACAGTTCTTTGCGATCAGAGCCTCAGCAGCGTTCTTCTCTTCGGTAGCATCATACCAGGAGCCGGTGAACTGAACATCCATAGTCACAGTGGGACATACGGACTTAGCGCCCAGGTAGAAGGAGGAGTAGCCGGAAATAACTTCTGCGTAGGTGAAAGCGCCCACGTAGCCCATCTTGGCCTGCTCAGCAGTGATCTTGCCGGCCTTGATCATCTCGTTCAGCTTCATGCCTGCAGCAATACCTGCCAGGTAACGGCCTTCGTAGATGGATGCGAAAGCATTGTGGTAGTTAGCAACATTCTCCAGGTGAGCCTTGTAGCCGGTGGCGTGGCAGAACTCAACATCCTTGAATTCCTTAGCAGCCTTCAGCATGAAGTCCTCGTGACCGAAGGAGTTAGCAAACACGATCTTGCAGCCCTGGTCGACCAGGTCAGCAGCAGCGTTGTAGCACTCGTCGCCTTCGGGAATGTTGGTCTTGATGATGTACTGGTTTTCCTTCAGACCCAGAGCAGCAATAGCTTCCTTAGCAGCATCGATGAAGTTCTTGTCGTAAGTGGACTTCTCGTCATGCAGGCAGATGAAGCCGATCTTGAAATCGTCCTTGACTTCAAAATCCTTGGTGATCTCCTTGGCAGCCAGGGGAGACTCGGTCATACCCTTCTTGTCAGCCTCGGGAGCCTTGGTTGCTTCGGTAGCGCCGGTACCATTGGTCTCGGGCGCCTTGTTGCCGCAGGCAGCCAGGCTCAACACCATCACGACAGCCAGCAGCAATGCAAACAGTCTTTTCATTTTGTGTTCCTCCATTTGTTTTTCATTATTTTTATTAGATTTTGCTTTTTCAAAACCCAATAGTATACAGAAAAAATCACTTTATTATAATAGCACAGTAATTCATAATTTGTCAACAATTTTCCCCTTTATATTTCATATTGCAAAGCTGGAATTCTCCTGCTATAATAGGTAAAATACCTATTTAGAAAAAGAGAGGGTAACGCTATGAACTGCTTGGAAAAGAGGATCGTCAAAGACGGCGTAGTAAAGGAAGGAAATGTACTGAAAGTGGACAGCTTCCTCAATCACCAGATGGACATCACGCTGATGAATGAGATCGGCAAAGAATTCTACGAACGCTTCAAGGGCAAACCCATCAACAAGATCCTCACCATTGAAGCTTCCGGCATCGCCATTGCCTATGCGGTAGCGCAACAGTTCAATGTGCCTGTGCTGTTTGCCAAGAAGAGCAAGAGCATCAACATTGCCGGCGATACCTACACCGCTGAGGTGGAATCTTTCACCCACAAGAACAAAAACACCGTGGTGGTCTCCAAGCAATTTCTATCCGCCGGCGATCACGTTCTGATCGTTGACGACTTCCTGGCCAACGGCTGCGCCCTGCAGGGTCTTATTTCCATTGTGGACCAGGCCGGCGGCACTGTGGAAGGCATCGGCATCGCCGTGGAAAAGGGCTTCCAGGTGGGCGGACAGATCATCCGGAATTTGGGCTATCATTTGGAATCTTTGGCCATCGTAGAGTCTATGAACCACGAAACCGGAGAAGTAGTATTCAGAGAGCAATAACAAAAATCCGCCGTCCCTTGGACGGCGGATTTTTATTATTTGCCCAGCAGGCGCTTCATCACATCGTTGCCGCCACGGCCGAAATAGTCGTAAAGCTCCACATATTCGGCATAAAGCTTCTCATAGGCTTTGTGATTTTCGGCATTGGGGGCGTAGGTCTTCACCACCGGGCTGCCCATGGCTGCAGCCGCCGTAGGAATGTCCGGGCAGACACCCGCCGCTGCAGCGGCATAAATGGCACTGCCCAGCGCGCCTGCCTGGGTGCTTTGACACAAAAGGATCTCACAGCCCAGCACATCCGCATAGATCTGCATCAGCAGAGCGTTTTTGTGGGCAATACCACCGGCCACCTTCAAGGTCTTGATGCTTACGCGGCTTTGTTCCAGGGTATCTACGATCATCTTCGCGCCAAAAGCGGTGGACTCCAGCAAGGCTCTGTAAATTTCCTCAGGCTTGGTACGCAAAGCAAGTCCCAGGATCAGACCGGACAGGGCAGAATCGTCCAACACGCTGCGGTTGCCGTTGAGCCAGTCCAGCGCCAACAGACCGCTCTCCCCCACTGCCAGTTTTTCCGCCTTTTCCGTAAGCAATGCGTGTACGCTGATGCCCCGGCTTTCCGCCTCTTTTTCGTAGCCGGCAGGCACCTGGTTCTTCACGAACCAATCGAAAATATCACCCACCGCGGCCTGGCCTGCTTCATAGGTATACACGCCGGGGATCACGCTGTCCTTTACACAGCCGCTGATACCCTTTACCGGGTCGCCGGTTTTGGCATTTACAAGAAAACAGGCAGAAGTGCCCATGATCAGCATCAGTTCGCCTGCGCCGGTAATTTGCAGCGCGGGCATTGCTGCGTGAGCATCGATCTGGGGGACCGCCACGGGGATCCCTGCAGGCAGGTCTGTCAGTTCCGCGCCCTTGGGGCATAGCTTCCCTGCCGGGGCAGTAAAGTCTGCGATCTTCCGGGATAGCTTTGTGCCCACGATGCCGTCAAGTCCCTTGTCCAACGCGGTCATAAAATCATTGGAAGGGTACTCCCCCTCACAATACAGGGCCTTATAGCCGGCAAAGGAATTGCTGTGGATCTCCTCCCCCACCAAAGTGGAGATCAGCCAATCCGCCGCCTCCATAAACCGGGCGGTATCGGCATACACATCGGGGGCTTGCCGCAAAATCTCCAGCACCTTGGGCAGCATCCACTCCGAGGACAGCTTTCCGCCGTAATTTTTTAGCCATTTTTCTTCCCGGGCTTCTGCCAAAGCATTGATCTCATCCGCCTCCGGCTGGGCAGCGTGGTGCTTCCACAGCTTCACATAGGCGTGGGGCTCGTCTTCGTATTCCGGGCGCAGGCACAGGGGTGTTCCCTGGGTGTCCACCGGCAAAATGGTACAAGCAGTAAAGTCAATGCCGATGCCCGCCACTTCCTCCGGCGCAATGCCTGCCTTTTTCACAGCCTCAGGCACAGCGGTCTTCAGAACCTGCAAATAGTCTGCCGGGTGCTGCAAAGCATAATGGGCGGGCAGTTTCCTCCCACCGGGTAGCTGAGCATCCATCACACCGTGGGGATATTCGCAGACAGCCTCCGCCAGTTCCTGGCCGTTTTCGCAATCTACTACCACGCATCTGCCGGAAAGTGTTCCGAAATCGATGCCTATCGTGTATTTTTTCATAACCGCACCTCCGCGCTTTTGATACGACCATTATCCTATATTCCCATCGGATTTGCAAGAATTTTCTATTGCAGACCAATATAGCGCAGAATTGTACATATATTGAGCAGAATTAGCAATTACATAACACTTTTTGCCGTTGTATTATAACAGAAAAGGAGGTATGGATTATGAAATCATTTCGAAAAGCCTTAAGTCTTTTATTGCTTGTCTGTCTGCTGTTTTCTTTGGCTGCCTGCGGCAAGCCCCAAGTACCTGCTGAAACAGAACCAACCGCACCGACAGAACCTGCCACGCCTCCCGTAGAAAAGGTCATTGTGGACACTGCCGGTATGACCGACCTGCAAAAGGCTATCGTGGTCACCGCGGAAAGCTACTATCTCCGGGGAAAATACGCCCAGTACGATCAATACAGTCTGACCAAGATGCCCTCTAAAAATGTAAACCGTCGGCTTTTGGGCATTATGGCACCGGAGGATTATACCTCCCAGTACTACGGCTACACCGATTGTTCCAGCTTTGTTTACGATGTTTATAAGTTTGCCTTGGGAATGTCCATCTCCAGTCCCGCCAACACCAAAACCTATTGCGCCGGTTCTGTCCATACGATTTTGGCCGAAACCCCAAGCAAAAACAATTTCTCCGATATGACCGATGACGAGCTTTCCGCCAAGAAAAAGGCATTCCGGGACACTCTGCAGCCCGGCGATATCATCGTCTACCGAGCCGCTGACGGAAAGTCCGGTCACGCAATGCTTTATGTGGGCAACAATATGATGCTCCACTCCTCCGGCAGCACCTATGACTTTACCACCGGAACAGACAAAGTCGAAAAGAACGGCACCTATAAATACGAACCCATTGATATCCTGTTTGCAAAAAGCAATCGGCGATATCTGTTCAACAAATCCATCTATATTATTATGCGGCCGCTGAATAAATTTGATGGAACAATTCCCGCACACACGCTGCAGCGAATAGGCATTATGCGGGGCATTGTTGTTGAGAAGCTTTGCTCCCACACCTACGGTCAAACAGTCAGCCCCGGTGGCACACTGACCTACACCTTCCAGATCAAAAACAGCACTTCCCGTCCGGTCACCCTGGCTGTTGCGGACACGCTCCCCGCTGATGTGGCCTATGTTTCCGGCGCAGAGACTGTGACAGATAACACATTGTCCTGGCATTTGACCGTTGCCAACGGAGCCACTGAGAGCATTTCTTATACCGTTCAGGTAAAAGAAGCCACCCCCACCGGCACATTTATCCAAAGCGAAAGCACAGTTGGCGGCATTTCCGTAAAAGCCCCCCGCATCCAGGTAGCCAAGACCCTCACCGAAGCAGAGCAGCAAGCCATACTGGACGCCCAAAAGGAACTTGACGGCGGTGAATTAAAAGGCATCGCGCTGGCAAATGCCATTTATGAAAAGGTCTGCGGAAAGACTGCATTCACCGAGCAGACTATCGATGCCATGTGGGATAATTTGGTATTGCCTTACAATACCGATGCGTTCCTGCTGGATTCCAAAAAGCTCCTCGCTTCCCTGGTTGCGCCCCGCCTGTACGGCGGCAAGCTTATGGGTGAATTAGACACCAACGCTGCCGCCACCCAGTACCGGACACGGCTGGTCACCAAGAATGTTTTAATGATAGGCGACATCGTCTTAGCTGACAACTCCCTGTATATGTTCACCGGCGTGGGTCTGTACGACCTGGTCTATGGCGGATCTGGCCTACAGAGTCCGGAAAGCCTGCTGGCCTATGATCGGTTTGTAGTCCTGCGTCCGTCTATGGCATGGAAATAATATACAAGGAAGAAGGAGGTTTCTCTATGACTTCATTCCAAAAATTCTTCTGTCTTATTCTGTCAGGTTGTCTGCTGCTTTCCTTAGTGGCCTGCGGCAGCAAAAAACCTGTCTCGGAGCCGACGCAAGCAGATAAAGAGCAAGCAGCGGGAATTTTGCAAGGGAAAAAGGTGCTGTTTGTCGGCTGTTCTTTTTCCTATTACGGCGGAACAGTTTGCCCCGCCGGCGACTCCACCACAGGTACGAATTACGCAGATTATGCTCAGGAAAAACGGGAGAATGACAACGGTTTCTTCTATCAGTTATGCAAAGCCAATGGGGTCGATGTGAATGTTACCGACTGGACCTTTGGCGGACACACCTTAAAGGAGATCCTGGGCGGTGCGTGCACACGCAGCAAATGCAGTAAAGGAAGTCCAGAGGGTCACCTGGCGGCACTAAAAGACCGCTATTTCGATTATGTGGTCCTGAACGAGATCCGAAGAGATGGAGAAAGTGCCCAGGAGATTTGCAGCAGCATTGAAGGATATGTGAATATTTTCAAAGATGCAAATCCCAACGTGAAAGTGTACTATATTGTCCACGACGGTGTTTATGTCAGCAACTATTCCAAAACCTGGTTGGAATCGCTGGAACTGCTCGAAAAGCTGGGCGTTACTGTTTTGGACTGGGGAACCCTTGTATATGATGTTGCAAACGGTGATACTAAGGTTCCCGGCGCAACACAGCCGTACAGAAAGAATACTTTTGTAGTATCCCAACCTAAGGACTCCTACCATCCCAACATTCTGACCGGCTATCTCTATGCACTGATGACCTATTGCGCCATTACAGGCGAAAGCGCTGAGGGACAGCCCTATGGATTTTGCTGTGATCCCAGCGATCCGGCTTATCCCATATCCAAGCGATTTGATATCGATGTTTTCAAAAGCGCCTATTATACGCTGGATAATCCCAATACGGATTGGGATGAGCGTGATACCAATTTCGATAAGGTCTTGACATCTGCCAAAGATATGAAAGGCTTGCAGCAGCTTGTGAATCTCTATTTGGACGATGACACCAACGCCTGGAAGAAACACTTAGGCTAAAAAAACGCACCGCTAAGCGGTGCGTTTTTTTGATTACACTTCGGTTTCCAATCCCTCTTCCATCTCAGCCTGGATGGCTGCATCGTAGGAAAGGATAGGATCTACCTTCTTATTCTTGATCTTACGGGCCACATAGTTCTTGGTGATCTTCATGACCAAGGGAGACAGTGCTATGACCGCGATCAGGTTGGGGAACATCATCAGACCGTTGAAGGTATCGGAAATATCCCAAGCCAGAGAAGAGGTCATCACTGCACCGAACATAATGGTGCAGATGTGGATGATCTTAAACACAGGCACAGACTTGGAACCGAACAGATATTCCCACGCCTTACTGCCGTAGTGAGACCAGCCCAGCACTGTAGTGAACGCAAACAGGAACATGGCAATTGCCACAAACTTGCCGCCGATGTTGCCCCAGGAGAAGACCTGGTTAAAGGCACCGCCCACCAGAGTCGCATCGGTATAGCCCGCAGCAACCTCGCCGGTCTGGGCGTTGAACACACCGCCGTTAAGGCCGCCGGAGGTCAGCACCACCAGCGCGGTCATAGTGCAAACCACCATGGTATCCGCAAACACCTCGAAGATGCCCCACATACCCTGCTGCACAGGCTCTTTGACGCTGGAGTTGGAGTGGACCATAACGGAAGAGCCAAGACCTGCCTCGTTGGAGAACACGCCCCGCTTAAAGCCGTTGGTCATTGCGATGATCACACCGCCCAGCACACCGCCGCCTACCTCACGCACGAAGCCCTCCGGGCTGAATGCATTGACAAAAATGGCGCGGAATGCAGGAATAATGGCATCGTAGTGTACGCCAATAATTACCAGGCTTCCCACGATGAACAGAACCACCATAAAGGGAACGATCTTCTCTGCAACGTTTGCAATACGCTTAAGGCCGCCCAGGGTGATCATTGCGGTCAGCGCCATAATCACTGCGCCGAGAATGACATTATACAGGGAAATGCCGCCCAGCACCGTCACGGAGGACAGCGCGGAAATATCGAAGGCGTCGGCTACGTTGGCCACGATCTTGTTGACCTGACCCATACTGCCGATACCAAAGGCCGCCAACACAGTGAAGCAGCAAAACAGCACCGCCAAAATCTTGGCGGGGATCTTCATGCCCTTCTTGGTGCCCAAACCATCAGACAGATAGTACATAGCGCCGCCGGACCACTCGCCGTCCTTGTTGCGGCGGCGGAAGAAGATACCCAGCACATTTTCAGAATAGTTCGTCATCATACCGAAGAATGCAGCGATCCACATCCAGAACACAGCGCCTGCGCCACCCACACAAAGCGCGGCGGCAACGCCGGCGATATTACCGGTACCTACCGTAGCGGCCAAAGCGGTACACAGAGCCTGGAAAGGAGAGATCGTACCTTTTTCCTTGCGGTGACCGATGACGTTTTTCTTGAACAGGCTGCCGATGGTATTCTTCCACCAGTGCTTAACGCGTGTAATCTGGAATACACCGGTGAGGCAGGTCATCAGAATACCTGTACCGATCAGCAGCACCAGGCCAAATATGCCCCACACAAAGCTATTGATCGAGCCGTTGACTTTTTCAATGATTTCCAAAATATATTCCTCCTTAAAATAAAAAACAAACGGATCGTGCAAACACAACACGATCCGTCAAAAACACAAAACTAAAATCTTTGTCCTTTTGCCTGAGAGTTTGGCGTTGTCACGCTTGCACCTTCGGCCCCCAATTGAATGGGTGTCTCCAAAGCTCTGTCCACATTCGGTCCTCATCCTTTCGGACACCTGAGAGCGTTACTCCTTCGGCTGTGAAAACTCGCAATTTCCCAAATGCTTCAACCAGAAATATTCATTTGTAATATGCAATACATTCTACAACACCTTTTGACAAATTGCAAGAGGAAATATGGATATTTTCCATTGAAAATATGGTTTTTTTCCATATACTTGGCGCTTTATCTGTGGTAAAATAAAAATAAGTGTAGAAAGGAGAGATTGTGATGAGCAAATCCCATTACACCCCGGTATCGCCCACAGAAGAAACAGACATCACTTTCCCCTGGCAGCACAGCCCCGGCGGAACGGAGGATCTGAATCCCACCGTCACCGCCGATATGGTGCAGCTGCTTGACCTGCAGGCGCAGCCACAAACCTTTTACGATTACTGGATCCAGCCGGTCACTCTGACCGCAGGAACTCACCCCACGCAAGGCTGGGATTCCACCGGTTATTATGTCGGCGGACGGCGCTTCGGCGGCATTTTGTATTCCTCCGCCTTCCGCGAAGGCATCGATGCCATTTGGAATCTCAATTACTCCACCTATTACAGCGCCGTTGCCAACCCGGCATCCCGTCTCTACACCGCCGATCACAGAAGCCGTGCAACCAATGAATCCGCCTGGACCGGCAGCGTGTGCAGCAGTACAGCCCTGCGGGCCTGCGGATATATTTACCCCTACTCCTCTATAGCGGTAGCAGCAGCTTTCCAAGAAAAAACCGACCACAGCATTGACGATCTCCAGATCGGTGACATTCTCTGGCGAAAAGGCCATGTTGCCGGTGTAGTTGGCATTACTGCGGACGCTGACGGCCATATTTCCAGTGTGCGGATCATAGAGCAGGCTTGTTTTGTTATGATCTTTGAGGTCACCGCAGAGAATTGGTCCCAATATTTTTCCGGTATGTGGACAGGGATTTACCGCGGTGAAACCTATATGCGAAAAACCCCGGAAGTGCCTGTTGTGTATCCGGAAAATCTGTCCATTATTTTCGAGCGGGGCAACAACACCTATGTGTCCGATCACGATGAAATGTTGTTCTACATTCCCACAGCAGATACCGTATATCTGACCAAGGACGACAAAACCACCCAGCATGCTAAGGATGCTTTCCCCGAAAAGCTCGTCAACGAAACCACCGTCTATGACCTGTCTTCCCTGTTCACCGGCATCGGCGACTACTATTTCCACACCAACGAGAACCCCACGGATATTTGCATCAAAGTGATCGACACAGGCAGCATCACCATCGACCCGGAACGCAAAACCGCAACGCTCCGTGGCTATAAAAATTGCAAGCCCCACGGGTTCTGTATGGTCCGGATCACGGAAAAGAAATCCGACAGTGAATACGATTTTTTCAGTGCTCCCGCTGGATTCATAGCCAACACCTCCACCCTCACCTTCCGTCAATTAGAGGAGGATACCTTCAGCCTGGAAAATATCCCCGAAAATATTCCGGGCTGGAAATTGGAAGTCTACTATGACACCGGCTACGGTTGGGCAAAAGCCTTGAGTGAGAATATGATGTATAAAAAAACTCCCGTCCTGTGACGGGAGTTTTCTTTATTTGTTCAAGTAATTCAGCGCAGAGGAAATCATAACTTCCATACCAAACTTCATCGCATCCTCATCCGGGGCAAAGCGGTTATTATGCAAAGGATAGAAGGGTGCATCCGCTTTTTGACAGCCCAGCCAATAAAAGGCGCCGGGAATCTCTTTGAGAAAGAAGGAAAAGTCCTCACCACCCATTGCAGTCTTATCCGGTATGATCACGCAATCGTGATCCAATAGAGCTTGGGCAGTATCGCGCACCAATTCAAATTCTTTGGGGGTATTTATCGTGGGAATAAAGCCCTTGACATATCGGAATGCATAACTGCCGCCCATACTCTCGGAAATGCCCTTGACGATGGCTTCCATCCGGGCGGGTAGCTGCTCCTGCACCCGGGGATTTAAGGTCCGGCAAGTGCCTTCCATTAAGCATTCTTCGGCAATAATATTGTACCGGGAGCCGGCAGTGACCTTGCCGATGGTCAGCACCACGCTGTCCAAAGGACTAATATTGCGGGAAACAATGGTTTGCAGCGCCGTAATGACCTGGGCACCGATGGTCACGGCATCCACACCATTTTCCGGGGCAGAACCGTGGCTGCTCTTACCTTTGACGGTAATGAAAAAGCGGTCGGAGGAGGCGGACATAGCACCCTCATTCAAGGCGATTGAACCGGTGGGATAGTAGGGACTGACATGCTGGGCAAAGATTGCATTCACAGGGGGATTTTCCAGCACGCCGGCAGCGATCATCTTTTTTGCGCCGCTGTCGATGGCATTTTCCTCAGAAGGCTGGAAGATCAGCTTGACAGTGCCGGTAAATTCCGCTTTCATACCCACCAAAACTTCCGCTGCGCCCAAAAGCATCGCGGTATGAACATCGTGGCCACAGGCATGGCTGACACCGGGATTGACCGATGCAAAAGGCAATCCCGTTTCCTCCTGAATGGGTAGGGCATCAAAATCCGCCCGCAGGCCCACGCATTTATCGCCCTTACAGCCCTCGATCACAGCAACCACGCCATAGCCGCCCACATTTTCGGTGGGTTCAAGGCCCAGCTTCCGCAAGGCTGCGGCAATATAGGCGGCGGTTTCTTTTTCCTTTCCGGACAGTTCCGGATGGGCATGGAGCCATCGGCGATGCTCTGCGACAGTCGCCTGAACGGCACCAATTTTTTCAGCTAAGCACATTCTTTTCACCTCTTGTTTTTTCACAGCTTGCCGTTTTCCAAGGTATGGCAGTAACGGTAAAGGGGGAGCATTCCGGCTTCATCGGCTTCAATAAGACCCATACGCAAAAGGCACATTTTGCGTTCCGGATTGCCGGGATTGAAGTCCGGCTCCATAATCACATTCAGCACGGCAGAATCCACCGTATTGGGGAATACCAACGCGCCGTTTTCAAAGGTGACAGGCTGTTCCTCGGTGATGTCAAAGCCTTCTTTGGTTTTAACATATTGCTTTAGGTTCACGGTGCTGCCGGCAGGCAGGGCATAGTGCTCTGCGCCGTGAATACCTGCCACCCGGAGGATTTCTGCCTCCGTAGCAAGTCCCACAGGAATGACATAGGCCGTGGCACGGGGACGGGTCACAAGGGCCTCGGTATGTTCCTTATGCTCGATGGCGTGGTTTTCCTCCACCACTTCACCGCTGGGTACATGGAGCAAAGGGCCTTGCCAGGTACCCGTAACGGTCGAGCCATGCTCCAGGACAAACAGTTTCTCCTCCAGATAGATGGGGTTGGACTTTTTCATAAAGTCCCGGCTGGCATGAACCATTGCCATCATTTCTGCACTATGTTCTACGGTGTATTCAATCAGTGCAGATGCAATTGCATACTGCGACAGCACCCGGCGTTCAATACAGCTCATACCCCAGTTGATCCCCTGGGACTCAATCAGGAAAGACAGGCTGTTTCTTGTGCCGAAATAGCTGCTGCCGGCAGCGCCGCCGGCGGCAGAGGCAAGATTGCTGAAGAAATTGCTGCGCAAACCCAGGCTGCGAGCCTTTCCCAGAGCGGACAGAGCCATTTTCATGGTCATTTCCGTCATTTCAGCTGGGTGATTCAAGGCGCCGGCGCCGGTCTGCACGCCCACATCGGTACATACATCCTCGCCTGCACAGTTGAATCTGTGGTATTTCTCGTGTCCGTCTATGCACACCTCCGGACGGAACAGATTGTACACAGAGATCACCCTCTGTATCTCCACATTATGGGTGTAAAGATAGTCCCGGTTCATATCCTCGCCGGTGGTGGGGGACTTGCGGATCACTTCGTAAGCGCCGTCTAAGTTGATACGGGGAATGATGTAAACATCCACGGTATCCAGCACCTTGCCAAAATCCCCACACAGAGAGACCATCATCGCCAGCGCGCCCTCAGTGGAGGCAGGCTCGGTGGAATGGCACTGGGCATTATACTGCACAGTAGGCTTTCCGTTCTGACGGATCACCTCCGCGGCCTGCTCCAAGGTCTTTCCTTCCACATTTTCCTGGGTAAACAGCACCAAGGGCATATCGTAGCCATACTTGGGAGATTTTCCCAGGTAGAAAATGTGCATATTGGGATTGTTTTCAGCTAATTTCTTAACAAAGTCCAGCATTTCCTCGTTGGTAGTCTGCTTATGACGGCCGGATCTGCCGGGCATAAACTGCGGTGTGCAGAAGAGTTTTGCATACTCAGCACCCCAGGCATCCTTGTGGGAAACAAGCTGCTTTTCTATAAATTCCCGGGTATACTGCATCACAAAGCCTGCTTCAAAGCCGCCGCCCGCCAGCTTGTCCAATTCTATATGCAGCTGGGTGTTGCCCGTATGGTTGATGGTCTGGCAAAGGGAATTATACCCCTCCTGTGCTGCGCCATAATAGTAAAGACCATGCTCCAAGCCCTCGTAGGAATAGGTTGTGATGCCGTCTTTTGTGGTAACCTCAGTTGGGATAATCGCTTTTTCCGGTTTCACGCTATCGGAATAAGTCCGTTTCTCTGGCACACCGGCATACAAACCGCATGCAGCCTCTGCCGGCGCGGTAATCGTAATAGCCATAATCATCTACTCCTTTTGTATCATTTTGAGGTATTATAGCACATGTCCGCAAAGCTGTCTACCTGACTGTTGCATTTATGATCTTCAAGTCCAGCGCCTCTACATAAGAAACACAGGACCCCTTTTGTGGTCGGGGGTTTCTTGGCAGGGGCACAAGGACTTGTATTGCCATAGATTTTGCATTTTACTAACTTTTGTTAACCATTTAGCACCAATTCTATGGGTTTCCCGAACATTTAACCCCCACTAAATACCATGGTTAACCACCCACAACCTCCCCAATAAGGGGAAAAATAAGGGAAAACTTTTTAAAAAGCCGCATAGCGGGTACATAATAATGCTATTTTGTCCCTTTATATAGCTACTGATAAGGAACTCGCATATTATCTCCCAGAACAGCCATTAAGTATACTACACCATGAATATAAATAACACAGACTAAATCCACCAATCAACATCTTGAATTTTCCTGAGTTTAGTTGTATAATGTGCTGAAGACCGCATACTAAACAGAGAGGAATGGTAGCGTGAAGGGAGCATGTAAGGATTGCAAAGAACGGCCGACTCAATTAGAAAAATTTGATGCACTGGTTGAGAAAGCAAAAGCATATTCCGTTGTGCTTATAATTGGCGTTATTGTGGTAGGTATACTACTCATTTTTGCTTGTAGTTTGTTCTGTAAAGAGATTCCTGGACTAGAGGAAATGAATCTCTTTGTCAGTATAGTTATTGGCATTGTAGCAACAATTGTGAGTATTGTTTCAATGTTAATTAGCTTTTACGGTTTGGAAAAAACAGAAGAATCAGAACGCCGACAGAATGAAATACTCCAGCAAATTTTGGAGATTGAAAAGGATACTCGTCGATCTACTGAAGCAATTGAAAAGTCTATACAAACAGGGCTGCAAAATCCTAATGCTACTATTCGCGATAAAAAGACTTCAGTCCAAACAACTAATATGCAAGTTGACGTAGACGATGTTGACTATTGAGGTGATCAAGATGAATGCTGCAAATTTTAATCAGTTTTTATGTAGAGATGTATCGGATGGCGGTGAAAATATCACAGGTATCTTTGATACATTAGTTTGTGAAAAGGGAACAAATTCCATCCATATATGTGTATTACTAACTCAGATCTTGAACGATCCATCCAGCAATTATGACAGATACTACTATAGGATAGTATTACGACAGTTTGGTAACAGCCGAGAAGACATGAAAAGCTATCGTGTGGATAGTGGTATCTTTTGGGAAGATAAGCACAACGATGTTAGTCCCGCTGATGAGATGAACAGATCAAAACACAAAACCACACGTCCTGGATCTTCCGGAAAACTTGTTATTGAGTATGCGCACGAATTTGAAGTGCAAGGTAGTCACGAAGTTGATCTGTATGTAAAAAAACTAGAAGAAACGGAAACACAAGAGGATTGCGAAGCATTAAGTGTAAAAGACTTAGAATTAGCATCTATCTGTCCGTTTAATGTTATCTTTCAAAACAGTTAACGAATAGTCGTGCCGTATGTTGATTCCATTTGTGCCCGGAAAGCAATTGTCTTTCCGGGCATTATTTGCATTAACGATGCCGCTATATTCTAAGTGTATCTATGGACAGGATACTGGGAATAGCATGAATAATTACCGTCTTTGTGATTATCAATCTTCACAAAGGCAGTTTTATATTAATATGCAATCCTAAAGTAATCCAAATATGCTTTGAAACGATCCTGGGCGGTGAGGCAGGTGTCCATAAGGAAACCCTTTTCGTGATCCCATTCTTTGAGGCCTCGGTAGTAGAACAGCTTCAGGTTATCCTCAATGATAAAGGGCACGATATTATGTTTCAGGCACTCCTTGAAGAGGATCAAGCGACCCACACGGCCATTTCCGTCCTGGAAGGGATGGATGCGTTCAAAAGCCACATGGAATGCCACGATGTCCTCAAAAGTCTTAGAAGGCAGCGCGTTATAGTCTGTCAGTAATTTGCGCATCTCACCGGAAACATTCTCGGGAAGTGTGGTGTCATTGCCGCCTACCTCGTTGGGCAGTTTCTTATACTCGCCCACCTTGAACCAGTCCTTGCGGCTATCGCTGGTGCCGGTCTTTAGTACGAAATGCAGTTCCTTGATGAACTTCTCACTCAGCGTAGCACCAGCCTGGTCGATCACCATATCGATGCAGCGGAAGTGGTTGGATGTTTCGATCACATCGTCAACATTCACAGACTCATTTTCAAATCCAATGGTATTGGTCTCAAAGATATACCGGGTCTGATCATGGGTAAGGCGGCTACCCTCGATATGGTTAGAGTTATAGGTTAAATCAATCTGCACCTTATGATAGATGCCTCCGGCCATCTTAGCAGATTTTTGCTCCCGCAGGATCTGTAGCAACGTAGGTGTATCGTTTTTCTTGTTCGCACGCTCCGGCTTCTGGGCGTTTTCCGGAATGTACCAAGTTTTGCCGATAAGCTTGGCATCGACAAGTCTTCCGTTAGCACAGTAATTTCTCACACTACGTTCAGAAAGTCCCCATTTTTCAGCCATTTTTGCAACAGATACGTATTCCATAATGACCACCTCGCACATTTTCTTGTCTGTATTATATCACATTACCGGCAAAATATCAATTAGAAATTATTCTTGAGAATGAGTTTTTGCCGGTAATATTGCAAAAGGACACCCTCACCGTGATGGTAAGGGTGTTTTTCTATAAAGTATTAGCGTTGATATTTACCCTTCTTCTGAGGGGCAACGAACAACAAGACAATCATACCGCAAGCAGAGATCAGCAGCATCACAAACAGCAAACCGATGTGCGTATTATCGCCAGTCTGAGGATTGTCAGTATTGGAAGGTGGAGCAGGAATATCCTCCCAAACAGCGGTAACGGTGGTGTTTGCAGTTACTGTGATTTTGTCGCCAACTGCTTTTTCTGCTCTGCCAACACTCCAAGCCTTGAACTGCTTGCCGCTAGGGGCAGTAAAGCCGTTTGCGGGAAGGGTATATTCACCGGAAATACCGGTTGCGTCTGCCATGGTACCCGTACCGCCGTTTGCAGCAAAGAATACAGTGTAGGTGACAGGACTATTCTGCTGATCAATATACGCAAGCGCATATGTTGAGAACTGATCTGTTTCAAAAGAGATGATTTGGCTTTCTGCATCAAATGTACAAGGGAGCACCTCAGCCGTTCCGTTATGTACACGAATAATCTGATATATTCTCGTTACCGTCCCATTGGTATTAACGAAAGCATCCGGCACCTTTATAGTGAACGTAATCGCACCCTTTGTTTGTGTGACATTGGAAGGCGTGTCGTTACCGATCTTCTTGTACAGTTCAATGTTCAGGTACATTGCAACCACAGCATTTCCCTTCTTGGATTCTATCAGTTGCTTGTCCGATTCCTCTACAGTTTCGGAGATATCTTCAGCTTCAATCCACACCTGGATATTCTCGCCGTTTTCGATTCTGGTTGCCTCCGTATCTGAAAGTCCTAATTTTTCAAGGAGCACATCAGCTGTTTCTTCCAATGCGATATCGCAGGTATTTTCTTCTGTCTTGTCAACGATTTCCATATTTCCGGGTTTTGCTACTACCGCAAAGGTCAAAGTCTCTCCGTAAGGTGGCAGCTCTACTCCATCACGGGTAGATGCCAAAGTGGTATTGCCGTTTTCGTCGATTTCCAGTTAGATCACAAAACCGTCACTTACTGTTAGGGTAATATCCATAGTCTCGGGATCAAAGTTCTCCAACATTCCCGTAGGAATAGTTTCTGTATCAAGCATCGGTACCACATCGCTCACACCTTCAGGCGCAGAAACGGTTACATCACCAACAGTCCAGGAGCCGGTGCCAAGATCTATATAATAAACATTTTCGCTGGGATTCTCTCCACCGCCGGGATTAGAGGACTTTTCTACTACCGCAAAGGTCAAAGTCCCTTCGTAAGGCGGCGGCAAGAATTCAACGCCGCCGTCCACATCTGCAAGTCTGGTGTTGCCGTTTTCATCCACAATCAAGCGGAGCGTAACGTTTTCATCCACGATAAGAACGGCATCCATCGTATCAGGATCAAAGTTCTCCAACATTCCCGTAGAAATAGTATCTGTAACAAGCATCGGTACCACATCGCTCATATCTTCAGGCGCAGAAACAGTTACATC
>JAZNNO010000062.1:0-36502 GCA_045580345.1 Faecousia sp. | reverse complement strand
GATGAAGAAGCATATTAAGCGCACCAAAAACGAAGGCTGCCTGGATGATGTGGGTGGCTTTGGCGGCTGCTTTGGTCTGCCTATTGCCGGTATGGAGGAGCCCGTCCTGGTCTCCGGTACCGGCGGCTGTGGCACCAAGGTGAAGCTGGCTATGCTGATGGACAAGCACGATACCATCGGTATTGATGCGGTTGCTATGTGTGTCAATGATATTATCTGCTGCGGTGCTAAGCCTCTGTTCTTCCTGGACTACATCGCCTGCGGCAAGAACTATCCTGAGAAGATCGCTACCATCGTTGGCGGTGTTGCGGAGGGCTGCGTGCAGTCCGGTGCTGCGCTGATCGGGGGTGAGACTGCAGAGCACCCCGGCTTGATGCCCAATGATGAATATGATCTGGCCGGTTTTGCTGTGGGAATTGTTGATAAGAAGAAGATCATCGACAATACCCGTATGGCGGAGGGTGATGTGGTCATCGCCCTGGCATCTACCGGTATCCATTCCAACGGTTTCTCCCTGTGCCGCAAGGTGTTCGACATCGACAACAATCCTCCCCAGCTGTACACCGCCCGGGAAGAGCTGGGTGGCAAGACGGTGGCGGAAGCTTTGCTGACTCCCACCAAGATCTATGTTAAGAGCGTTTTGGCTTTGCTGGAAAAAGTGGATGTGAAGGGTATTTCCCACATTACCGGCGGCGGTTTCTATGAGAACATTCCCCGTTCCATCCCCGATGGCCTGTGCGCAGAGATCGATAAGGCTGCGGTTAAGATCCTGCCCATCTTCGACTTGATCGCAAAGACCGGCAATATCCCCGAGCGGGATATGTTCAACACCTATAATATGGGTGTGGGTATGAGCATTGTCGTTCCTGCCGCCGAGGCTGAAACTGCCTTGGAGATATTGAAGGCAAACGGCGAGGATGCCTATGTGATCGGTAAGATCGTTAAGGGCGAGGAAAAGGTGATCCTTAAATGAAAAGAATCGCAGTTTTGGTATCCGGCGGAGGAACCAACCTTCAGGCATTGATCGATGCCCAAAAGAGCGGTATTATCCGCTCCGGTGAAATCAACCTGGTGATTGCCAATAATGCAGATGCCTATGCCTTGACCCGGGCAGCGAATGCCGGCATCGCAACAGAAGTGGTGCTGAAAAAGCAGCTGGGCAGCCAGGCAGCCTTTGAGGAAAAAATCAAGGAACTGCTGACGGCATACGCCATCGATGTGATCGTGCTGGCGGGCTTTATGTCCATCTTGAGCGAATCCTTTACATCCTGCTATCCCAAGCGGATTTTGAATGTGCATCCGTCCTTGATCCCTTCCTTCTGTGGCGAGGGTTTCTACGGCCTGCGTGTCCACCAGGCTGCTTTGGACTATGGCGTTAAGGTCACCGGCGCAACGGTTCATTTTGTCAATGAAATTCCCGATGGGGGAGAGATCATCCTCCAAAAGGCTGTGGAGATTCAACCCGGAGATACTCCGGAGATCCTGCAAAAACGGGTGATGGAGCAGGCGGAATGGAAGATCCTGCCTGCCGCCGTAGAGCAGGTTTGCAGCGCAATGTAAGAAAGGAAGAAAAGAAAATGAATGTTTACGAAATTGGTTCTCTGAAGGAGAAGCTTTCTACCAATACCTACCCCGGCCGTGGCATCGTGCTGGGCGTTACCCCCGACGGTGAAAATGCTGTCGCCGCTTACTTCATTATGGGCCGCAGCGTGAACTCCCGTAACCGGGTGTTCGCTTTGGAGCCCGACGGTATCCGCACGGAAGCCCATGACCCCAGCTTGATGAAAGATCCTCACCTGATCATCTACCATCCTGTCCGGGAAGCCGGCTGTGGCTTGATCGTCACCAATGGTGACCAGACCGATACCATTTGGGAGTACCTGGCAAAGGGCGAGAGCTGGGAAGCTGCCCTGCGTACCCGCTGCTTTGAGGATGATGGTCCTAACTGGACGCCCCGTATCTCCGGCCTTTTGGCAGGTGACGGCAGCTACAAGATGTCTATTTTGAAGGCTGCTGACCCCGAGGGCAATGCCTGTGCCCGGTTCTTCTGGGAGTAACCCGCAACTGCGGGTCTGGGACACTTCCTGCATACCTATGTGTGTGACGGCAACCCCGTGATCCCCACCTTCCAGGGTGAGCCCGAGCGTGTGGCAATGGACAACGATATGGAAGCCTTTGCCGATATGCTGTGGGAGAATCTGAATCCCGATAACAAGATTTCCCTGTTTGTTCGCTACACCAATCTGAAAACCGGCGAGAAAAATCAGAAGATTTTTAATAAGCATCAGTAAGGAGATAAGAAAATGAAAGAATTTGAACTGAAATACGGCTGTAACCCCAATCAGAAGCCCGCTAAGATCTATATGCACGACGGCTCCGAGCTGCCCATCGAAATTCTCAATGGCCGTCCCGGCTTTATCAACTTCCTGGATGCTTTCAATTCCTGGCAGCTGGTAAAAGAACTGAAGGAAGCTACCGGCATGTGCGCTGTTACCTCCTTTAAGCATGTTTCTCCTACCTCTGCCGCTGTTGGCAAGAAGCTGCCCATCGAGCTGAAGAAGGCTTGCTTCGTGGAAGATATCGAGGGCCTGGACGAGAATCCTCTGGCTTGCGCTTATGCTCGTGCCCGTGGCGCTGACCGCCTGTGCTCCTTCGGTGACTGGGGGGCTCTGTCCGATGTGTGTGATGCGCTGACTGCAAAGCTGATCGCCCGTGAGGTTTCCGATGGTGTGATCGCTCCCGGCTATACCGATGAGGCTCTGGAGATTCTGAAGACCAAGCGTAACGGCAGCTACAATGTGGTTGCTATTGACCCCAACTTTGTCCCTGCTGAGCAGGAGACCAAGCAGGTTTACGGCATCACCTTCCAGCAGGGCCGCAACAATTTCAAAATCGGCGAGCACCTGCTTGAGAATATGGTTACTGCGAATAAGGTTCTGCCCGAGGATGCTAAGACCGACTTGATCATCTCTCTGATCACCTTGAAGTACACCCAGTCTAACTCTGTCTGCTTTGCCTATGACGGACAGGCTATTGGTGTTGGCGCCGGTCAGCAGTCCCGTGTCCACTGCGTAAGACTTGCCGGCGGCAAGGCTGACACATGGTTCCTGCGTCAGCATCCCAAGACCCTGGCACTGCCTTCCCGTGAGGACCTGGGCCGTCCCGGCCGTGACAATGTGATCGACGGCTATATCAACGGAAACGAAGAGGATGTCTGCGCTGAGGGCATTTGGCAGAATTACTTCACCACCCGTCCCGAGCCTCTGACCGAGGAAGAGAAGCGTGCATTCCTGGACTCCCGTACCGGCGTTGCTCTGGGCTCCGATGCTTTCTTCCCGTTCCCCGACAGCATCAAGCGGGCAAAGGCCTCCGGCGTTTCCTATGTTGCTGAGCCCGGCGGCTCTATCCGTGACGATTTGGTGATCGCTGAGTGCGATAAGAACGGTATGGCAATGGCCTTTACCGGTATGCGTTTGTTCCACCACTAAGAATTATTACAGGAGGTTCCCTTTATGAGAATCCTGGTTGTAGGTGGTGGCGGCAGAGAACACGCCATCATCAAGAAACTGAAAGAAAATCCCTCTGTTACGGAGATTTTTGCCCTGCCCGGCAACGGTGGCATCGCCAAGGACGCCACCTGCGTGGACATCGGCGCTAAGGATATCGACAAGATCACTGAGTTTGCTGCAGCCAACGCAGTTGACTATGCTGTAGTCGCACCCGATGACCCGCTGGTGTTGGGCTGTGTGGATGCCCTGGAGGCAAAGGGTATTCCTTGCTTTGGCCCCCGTGCCAATGCCGCTATCATTGAGGGCAGTAAGGTCTTCTCCAAAAATCTGATGAAGAAGTACGGCATTCCCACCGCCGCTTACGAAGTATTTACAGATATGGATGCAGCCCTTACATATTTGGAAACTGCCCCCATTCCCACCGTCATCAAGGCTGACGGCCTGGCGCTGGGCAAGGGTGTTATCATTGCCATGACCCGGGACGAGGCCAAAGATGCTGTCCGCTCTATGATGGCCGATAAGGTCTTCGGCAAGAGTGGCGATCAGATCGTTATCGAAGAGTTCCTCACCGGCCCGGAGGTTTCCGTTTTGTCTTTTACTGACGGCAAGACCGTGGTGCCTATGATTTCTTCTATGGACCACAAGCGGGCAGGGGATAATGATACAGGCCTTAACACCGGCGGTATGGGTACGGTTGCTCCCAACCCCTATTACACCGATGAAATTGCTGCCGAGTGTATGGAAAAGATTTTCTTGCCCACTATCGCAGCTATGAATGCCGAGGGCCGCACTTTTAAGGGTTGCCTGTATTTTGGCTTGATGCTCACCCCCAACGGCCCTAAGGTTATCGAGTATAACTGCCGCTTTGGCGATCCCGAGACCCAGGTGGTCCTGCCGCTGCTGGAAAGCGACCTGCTCACTGTCATGCAGGCAACAACCAACGGCACCTTGGCAGAAACGGAAGTGAAGTTTGCAGATAAGAACGCTTGCTGCGTGATTATGGCTTCCAAGGGCTATCCCACTGCCTACGAGAAGGGCTTCGAAATGACCATTCCCGAAGCTGTTTGGAATAATGTCTATGTGGCCGGCGCTTCTTTGAAAGAGGGTAAGCTTCTGACCAATGGCGGCCGTGTCTTGGGCGCTACTGCGATTGCAGATTCTTTGGAAAAGGCCATTGAAGGTGCTTATGAAATGGTTAAGACCATTCACTTTGACAATGCCTATTACCGAAACGATATTGGCGCTAAGGCGCTGAAAGCCGGGAGGAATTAAGATTGGTTTACAGAGTATATGTAGAAAAGAAACCGGAGCTTGCCAATGAGGCGAAGGCTCTTCTGAATGATGCCCGGAATCTGTTGGGTATCACTGCCCTGGAGAATGTCCGTCTGCTCAACTGCTACGATGCAGAGAATATCTCCAAGGAACTGTTTGATTCCGCTATCGATACTGTGTTTTCTGAGCCCCAGTTGGACATTGCTACTGCAGATTATGATTTGAACGGCGCAAAGGTCTTTGCTGTGGAGTACCTGCCCGGTCAGTATGACCAGCGGGCTGACTCTGCTGCCCAGTGCATTCAGATCATTTCCCAGCAGGAGCGTCCTTTGATCCACACCATGAAGGTCTACGGCCTGTATGGCGACCTGACCGACGAGCAGGTAGATGCTATCAAGAAGTATGTCATCAACCCTGTGGAGTCCCGGGAAGCTGTGATCGAAAAGCCCGAGACCTTAGCTGTGGAGTATGCCATTCCCCAGTCCGTTGCTACCGTAGAAGGCTTTATTACCCTGGACGAGAAGGGCCTTGCTGAATTGCTGGACAAGCTGGGTCTTGCTATGGATTTGGACGATCTTAAGTTCCTGCAAAACTACTTCCGTGACGAGGAAAAGCGGGATCCCACCATCACTGAGATCCGCGTGGTTGACACCTACTGGTCCGACCACTGCCGTCACACCACATTCTCCACCATCATCGATGATGTAAAGATCTCTGATCCCACCGTAGCAGCTGCTTATCAGCGGTATTTGGATGCCCGTGTTGAGGTCTATGGAGAAGAGAAGGCTGCCAAGCGTCCTCAAACACTGATGGACATTGCTACCATCGGTGCAAAGACCCTTAAGAAGCGCGGCCTGCTGCCGGAACTGGACGAGAGCGAGGAGATCAATGCCTGCTCCATCCATGTCAATGCCAAGGTCAACGGTGAGGACCAGGACTGGCTGCTCATGTTCAAAAACGAGACCCACAATCACCCCACAGAAATCGAGCCCTTTGGTGGCGCGGCTACCTGTATCGGCGGTTGTATCCGTGACCCGCTGTCCGGCCGTGCCTATGTCCACCAGGCAATGCGTGTGACCGGCGGCGCCGATCCCCGCAGAGCGATCAAGGACACCATTCCCGGTAAGCTGCCCCAGCGTAAGATCTGTCAGACAGCTGCAGCCGGTTATTCTTCCTACGGCAACCAGATCGGCCTGGCTACCGGCCACGTGGCTGAGATCTACCACGATGGCTATGCCGCCAAGCGTCTGGAATGCGGCGCTGTTGTGGCTGCTGCCCCTGCTGTCAATGTGCGCCGTGAGCGCCCCGCTCCCGGTGATGTGATCGTCCTGCTGGGCGGCCGTACCGGCCGTGACGGCATCGGCGGTGCTACCGGCTCCTCCACGAGCCACAATATGAAATCCCTGACCACCATGGCTTCCGAAGTCCAGAAGGGTAATGCCCCCGAGGAGCGGAAGATCCAGCGCCTGTTCCGGGATGGCGCAGTGACCCGCCTTATCAAACGTTGTAATGACTTTGGTGCAGGCGGTGTGTCCGTTGCCATCGGTGAGTTGGCTGCCGGCCTGCAAATTGACCTGGATGCCGTCCGCAAGAAGTACGACGGCCTGGACGGTACTGAAATTGCTATTTCCGAGTCCCAGGAGCGTATGGCTGTTGTTGTAGAAGCAAAGGATGCTGATGCATTCATCGCTGCTGCACAGAAGGAAAACCTGGAAGCCTACCGGGTTGCTGTTGTTACTGAGGAAGAGAGAATGGTGATGGTTTGGAAGGGTCAGACCATTGCAAACCTGTCCCGTGCTTTCCTGGATACCAACGGCGCAAGCAAGCACACCACCGTGGATGTGACCGAAAAGGATCTGTCCGAACTGAGCAAGGCACTGTATGGAGATCTGCGGGAAATGGCTGCTGACTTGAAGACTGCCAGCCGCAGAGGCCTGGTAGAGCGCTTTGATGGCAGTATCGGCGCAGGTTCTGTGCTGATGCCCTTTGGTGGCAAGACCCAGACCACGCCCACCCAGGCAATGGCTGCTGTGCTGCCTGTCCTGCCCGGCCAGGAAACCTCTCAGGCCAGTGTAGTGGCTTGGGGTTTGGATCCGGATATGATGTCCGTGGATCCCTACACCGGCGCCTATGCTGCTGTGTATTCCTCTGTTGCCAAGCTGGTTGCAGCCGGCGCAGATTATAAGAAGACATATCTGACGCTCCAGGAGTTCTTTGAAAAACTGAGAACCGAGCCTCAGCGTTGGGGCAAGCCCTTTGCAGCCCTCCTGGGTGCATTTGATGCCCAGCTGGAGCTGGAAGCAGCTGCCATCGGCGGTAAGGACTCTATGTCCGGTTCTTTCCTGGAAATGGATGTGCCTCCCACGCTCATTTCCTTTGCTATTGCCCCTGTGGACAGAGAACAGGTCCTGACTCCCGAATTTAAGGAAGCCGGCAATCCTGTCTATCTGTTTGGTACTGCTGACGAGACTCCCGAGGCACAGAAAAAGGCTTGGGAATACTTCTATGACCTGCATATGGCAGGTAAGGTCAAGGCTGCCTGGGCTGTGGAGAATGGCCTTGGCGAGGCTGTGATGAAGATGTCCTTCGGCAACCGCATCGGCTTTAAGTCCTGTGGTAATGTGGGTGACAGCTGGCACGCAAACGGCCTGTATGGCTTCATCGTTGCAGAGCTTGCTGAGGACGTTGACCTGCCCGGCGTACTGAAGATGGGCGAGACAACTGCGGATGCTACCATCACCCTGGATGGCGACAGCGCTACCATTGAGGAGTTGCTTGCCATTAACGAAGGCGTTTTGGAGAATGTATATTCTACCAAGGTCGCCGAGAAGGAAACGGAACTGCCCACCTTTGATCATAACGGCATTTGCACCAAGGCTCCCGCAATCAAGTGCGCCAAGCCCAAGGTTCTGATTCCTGTGTTCCCCGGTACCAACTGCGAGTTTGATTCTGCAAGAGCAGTGATGACCGCAGGCGCCGAGGCTGAGATCGTGGTTATCCGCAACCTGACCGCTGACGATGTGGCTCGCAGCGTGGAGTCCGTCTCCAAGAAGATCGCTGACAGTCAGATGATCTTCATTCCCGGTGGCTTCTCCGGTGGTGACGAGCCCGACGGTTCTGCAAAGTTTATTACCGCGTTCTTCCGCAACCCTGCGGTAAAAGAGCAGGTGACGAAGCTCTTGGACGACCGTGACGGTCTGATGTGCGGTATCTGTAACGGCTTCCAGGCACTGATCAAGCTTGGTCTTGTGCCCTATGGCAAGATCATCGACACCGATGAGAATTGCCCCACCTTGACCTTCAATACCATTGCCCGCCACCAGTCCAAGATCGTCCGTACCCGCATTGCCTCCAACCAGTCTCCCTGGCTGCAGCTGATGAATGTGGGTGACATCGTGAATGTTCCCATTTCTCACGGTGAGGGTCGCTTCTATGCAAGTGAAGAACTGGCACTGGAGCTGGCTAAGAACGGTCAGATCGCAACCCAGTATGTGGATCTTGATGGCAACCCCACTATGGACACCGCTTTCAACCCCAACGGCTCTCTGTTCGCTATCGAGGGTATTACCTCTCCCGATGGCAGAGTTTTGGGTAAGATGGGCCACAGCGAGCGTATCGCCCCGGGCCTCTACAAGAACGTCCCCGGCAATTACGATATCCGTATGTTCGAGGCAGCTGTCAAGTATTTCAAGGGCTAATAAAAAACCCGGAAGACGCAAATCTTCCGGGTTTTTAGTCTTGTCTATGTGTTCGAAAAATGCTATAATATAAACGAGGTGATGCAAAATGTTTTTGCGGAAAAGTTTAGAGAACCCTTGGGAAGGCAAAATGGAACCCTTCAAAATCATAGGTAATGTATATTTTGTAGGCACATTCCAGGCTTCCTGTCATTTGATCGATACCGGCGACGGACTAATTTTAATTGACCCCGGCTATAGTAACACGTTGTATCTTGTAATTCGTTCCATATACAAGTTGGGCTTCAAACCCGAGGATATCAAGTATATCGTTAATACCCACTGGCATGGTGACCATACAGAGGCAACAGCCGCATTAGTGGACCTGTCCGGAGCAAAGACCTTGATTGGCCGTTATGACGAAGAAAGAACGAAAAAATACTTCATTCCCGATATTCTGATCAAGGATGGAGATACGCTGGAATTGGGCAATACCAAAATGACCTTCATGGAAACACCCGGCCATACAAAAGGTACTGTTTCTTTCTTCTTTGATACGGTAGAGAATGGTAGAACCTACCGTGTTGGTATGTTCGGCGGCGCAGGTGCCAATACTATGGTTCGCGGCAAGTTCGACTACGAGGGATGTAGAGAGGGCTACCGTGCATCTTTGCACAGATTGCAAAAGGAAAAGGTGGATGTGTTCATCGGCAATCATACTTGGAACAATGATACCTTTGAAAAGGGGAAACTGTTGCTGGAAACCGGAGAGAATACATTTGTTGACCCGGAGCTGTGGCATAAATTCCTTACTTTCTGTGAAGAAAGATTGGATAGGGTAATTGCAAGCGATCTCTAAACTAAAAACCCGGAAGACCTTGGTCTTCCGGGTTTTTGATTATTGCTCCAGCAGAGCTTTTGCTTTTCTTGCCACCACGATCTCTTCGTTGGTGTCCACAACATAAATGCGAACCTTGCTGCCGGCAGCGGAAATATCATCGCCGCCATTGGCATTTGCATTCTTGTCAGCATCCAGCTCCACACCCAGGAACTCTAAGTTCTCCAGGCTGAGAGCCCGCACGCGGTCACTCTTTCTGCCGATGCCACCGCCGAATACGATGGCATCCACACCGCCCATAGCGGCCGCATACGCACCGATATACTTCTTGATGCCGTATGCGTATGCCTTGATAGCGTTCTGGCAGTCTTCGTTGCCGTTATCTGCAGCCTCCTGGATATCCCGCAGGTCATTGGAAACACCGCCGGACAGGCCGTACAGGCCGCTCTTGGTCTGCAGCATGGTTTTTACCTCGTCCAGGGTCATTCCGCATTCTTCTACCAAATGGAAGATAATATAGGGGTCCATATCACCGGCCCGGTTGTTTTGCAGCACGCCGCATTGCAGGCCCATACCCATTGTGGTGTCGATGCTCACGCCATCCTTCACAGCGCACAGGCTGCCGCTGCCACCCAAATGGCAGCATACCAGTTTCAGATCCTCACGCCCCATCTCCTTGGCGGCAAAGTTGGAAAGATACTCTAAAGATGCGCCGTGGAAACCGTAGCGCCGAATGGCGTGCTCTTTGCTTAATTCCAGGGGGATGGGGTAGAGGTAGGCTTCCGGGGGCATGTTGGCGTGGAAAGCGGTCTCAAAAGAACCGATCATGGGAGTGTCCGGCATCAGATTCTTAAACTGCCGGATGGCTGCAATATAGGGGGGATTGTGGGCAGGGGCAACAGAATTGAAATCTGCCATTGCCCGCAGAACATCCTCTGTCAGATACTGCACACCGGTTACGCCTTTTGCGTGAACAACCTTGAAGCCTACGCAGGAGATCTCCAGCAGGGATTCCAGGCAGCCGCAAAGGATCTGTTCCAGCATTGCGCAGATAGCTTCCCGATGGGTGGGGAACACTGCCTCCTGGTGAACGGCATCACCGGTCAGATTATTCTTGTGATAGAAAAGGCTTTTGGCTGCGCCAACACGTTCTGCGCCGCCGGCACAGAGAACCTTTTCACCGGCATCCATATCAAACAGCTGATACTTTAGTGATGTGCTGCCTACATTGCAAATTAAGATTTTCATGTTGTACTCCTTTGAGGTAATGTGTTTTGAGCTTTGGCTCTTTTTGTAACAATATAATGAAAGGGAACGGAAAGTGCAGTGAAGGTTATGATCCAACTGATAGGATAGGACGAATACAAGCAATCCATTGTGTGATACGCAGGAACTTGGAAAATGGTATAAATCCATAAAATTCGCAAGCCGCATGCGCCGAGCAAGGCAATGAACATAGGCGTGAGAGATAGTCCTAATCCACGCAACGCACCGGTAGTGTTATCCATACAACCTAGCAGAACATACAGACAGGGGATATAGTGCATTCGCTTAATGCCCCACAAAATGGCTTCTTGACTGTCTGTAAGGTAGAGAGAAAGCAGAGGAACCCGGAACAGATACATCAATGCGCTGGCAGATCCAACTGTCAAAAGCATTGCCAATATGCCGGTAAAGTAGACCTTGCGAACCCGCTTGTAATTCTGCGCACCGGAGTTTTGACCAATGAAAATCATTTGCGTATTTTGGAAAGCGCCTGTAATAGAGGAAAGAAAACCTTCTAAATTTCCGCATGCACCATGGCCAGCGATGAGGGCCTGGTTGTTGAAGGAATTGATAGAAGACATGATGATAACATTGGACAATGCGAACAAAGAACTGTTAATGCCGGCCGGCAAACCGTAGCGCAGAACCTGCAGTAGTTGCGCTTTGTAGAAACGCATTTTCTTAAAAATCAGCTTACAATTATCAGATCTGCGGGTTAATGCTATAACAGCCAGGATCGCAGAAATTGCCTGAGAGATAGTAGTGGCAAGTGCAACACCTGCTACATTCATATTGAGAGCTGTTACAAAAACAACATTTAGTCCCACGTTCACTACGCCGGCAAAGGACAGGAAGTAAAGGGGCAATTTGGTTTCACCGGCAGCACGCATAATAGAAGCACTGAAATTATAGACCATATTAAAGATCATACCGGCGAAGTAGATTCGCATATACAACGAGGAAAGAGGTAGAACATCTGCTGGTGTATCCATCCATCTTAGAAAAGTGGGCGCAAAAAACACACCGGCAATGGAGATTAAGCCACCGCAAACGATCGCAGTGGGAATAGCATTGTGGACAGCGCGGTGAACTGTGGTGTTATCCCCGGCACCAATGCTGCGGGAAACCAAAACACCAGTACCTACGCTGATACCAATGAAGAAATTAACGATCAAATGGGTTAGGGCGCTGGTAGCACCGACTGCAGCTACAGAGATGCTACCACAATACTGACCCACAATGATCATATCTGCGGTATTAAACAGTATTTGCAAAAGGTTCGTGAGAATTACCGGAACCACAAAACGGACGATATTCTTAAATAACGGTCCGTTTAACATATCGACATTTCTTCTCATAGCTTGTGTACTTCCTTTACATACAGTGTATTATCCTCTACAGTAAAACGAATGTCAAAACCGGCAAAGGAAAGGCCATAAAGTCTTTCGGAGTCAGCCTGATAAGAAGGTCGGGGGTCGTGGGAGAGGACCTCCACGGCGGCAGCCCGCTTATCCGCAGGCAGCTGTTCCAAAAGTCCGGGCGGAAAATCCACTATAAGTAAGTAATCATCAGCATTTGTGGTGAAGCCACCCAGCGCCTCCGGGTGGGCATCACAGTAGGGAATGTAGGGCTTAATATCCAAAATGGGCGTGCCGTCCATCAAGTCGGCACCGGCCACATGGATCACAGTGCCGTTATCCGGCGTTTGTTCCAGTCCGATAATCTTCACACAGGAAAGCCCGATAGAATTGGGCCGGAATGGGGAACGGGTGGCAAACACACCCATCCGGGTATTGCCCCCTAACCGGGGCGGACGGACCGTAGGCGTCCACTCCTTTCGAACTGCCTCGGAAAACTGCCAAATGATCCACAGATGGGAGAAATCCTCCAAGCCCCGCAGGGCATCGGCGTTCCGGTACTGGGGCTCAAAGACAATGGTGGAGCGGAGATTCTCGGCTAACCCGCTTTGCCGCGGAATACCGAATTTGGTAGGAAAGTCACTGCGCATTTTGGCGATGGGATGCATAGAAATCTCCATATCAGCACCGAACCTTTCTCAGCAGGAAAGATATGATAAAGATTCCTGCGAGCACCAAAGAAATGGCCGCGCCGGCAGATGCGCCCACATAGTAGGAAATGATCAATCCGCCCACACCGGCGACCAAGGCAAAAAGAACGGAAAACAGATGATATTGCCGCAGATTTTTCGCCACATTTCTGGCTGAAGCTGCAGGCAGGATCAGCAGGGAATTAAGGATCAGAAGACCTACCCAGGAGATCGCCAAAGTTACAACCACCGCAATGACCGCAGCAAACAGCCCTTGGGAAAGAGCAGGGGAGAAGCCCCGGGACGAGGCTAATTCCGGATGAATGGCGGACAGGGTCAGCCGGTTAGAAAATATGACCCAAAAGATACCTACAGCCACAAAAGCCAAGGCCAGCGCGCCGATCTCACCGGGCGTAACAGAAAGAATGTCACCAATCAAGTATTTGTTGAATTTTGTGAAGCTGCTGCCGTTTAAGGTGGCGATGAAGATGCCCAAGGCTACAGCAGTGCTGGAAAACACACCGATCAGCGTGTCAGCGGTCTGGTTGCTCTTGCTGCGCACATAGGAGAACAGGAGCGCAAAGACCAGCGCAAAGATCACAGCGATCCACACAGGCGCGCTGACACCGCAAATGCAGCCGATGGCGATTCCGGTAAAGGCGGAATGGCCCAAGGCATCAGAGAAGAAACTCATCCGCACGGTGACGATCATGGTAGAGGTAAGACCGAAGAGAAAGGCCATTAAGATAGTTGCCAGCAGCGCGTTGCACATAAAGTCCCAGCGGAGCATTTCAGTGGGCAAAAGCCTGCAAAGGGAGTACCAAATTTCCATTATAGGTTACCTCCTTTGCGGTGGAATACCCGCCGGAAATCCTCGGAATCCAGAACTTCTCCGGGCGTTCCCTGGCAGATAAGCTGCTTGTTCAGCAGAATGACCTGATCAGCATATCGACTAAGCATAGAAAAGTCGTGGGTGATCATCAGAATGGACAGATCGTATGTCTTGCGGATCTCGTCCAGCATATCCATAAGGGTTTCCATACCCTCTACATCCACGCCGGACAGGGGTTCGTCAAGGATCAAAATATTAGGTAGCGGCTCCAAAGCCAGCGCCAGTAAAACCCGTTGCAATTCACCGCCGGAAAGGGTGCCTACCCGCTTGTCAATAAGATTTTCGCTGTGTACCCGTTCCAGGCAGACAGAGATCTTCTCCCGCAAGGTCTTGGATTGTCCTAAAAAGGCAGGCCGCTTGCTCATACAGCAGGCAAACAGGTCGGCTACCGTCACCGAATCTCCCGGATCAAAGGCCGGACTTTGGGGCACATAACCGATCTTGGGCTTTCTGTTGCGACTGCCGGGTACGGAAAAGGAGATAATTCCCTCGTATGCCTGTTGCCCCAAAATGGTTTTCAGCAGTGTGCTTTTACCGGCGCCGTTGGGGCCAATGAGGGCGATCATCTCACCACAGTGGACGTGAAGATCGATGTTTTCCAATATGGTGTCAGCACCGATCTTCACAGTCAGATCTTGCACCCGCAGACAGCAGGAATGGCCGCAGGCACCGCCGTGTGTTCCTATGTTCATCCCAACGCCTCCTTTACAGTGCGGATGTTGTGGTACATCGCATCAAAATAGCTGTCACCGGCCATCGCCATATCCAGTTCGTAAACCGTACTCCCGGTTTCCGCGGAAATTACCTTTGCGGCGGCAGTGCTGCCGTTGCACTCGGTAAAAATGGCAGGTAGGTCGTTGACCTTGACCAAATCGATGATCTCGATCAATTCCTTGGCAGAAGCTTCGCTGCCGGATTCTTCTTCCACAGCTTTCAGAATGTGCAGATCAAAGCTCTCGGCAAAATAAGAAAATCCGTCGTGGAATGTGATCAAATTCCGATTTTTAAGATTTGAAAGTTCCGTTTCTCCATATGCCTGCAAGGCATCCAATTTGTCAATCAAAGCGCTTAAATTGCTTTCGAATCTATCTTTATGAGCAGGGTATAGCTTGGATAATTCCTCGCAAATAGTCCGGCTCATCAGCTTTGCCTTTTCCGGGGAGAGCCAAATGTGGGGATCGTGGGCGTGGTCGTGCCCTTCATGATGATGACTGCAGATCAATTCCACATTTTTAGATGCGTCAATCACCCGTTCGGCATTCTTAAGAACATCGCCTAAGAAGTCTTCCAATCCGCCGCCGTTTAGGATCACTACATCCGCAGCCTCCACAGCCCGCATTTGAGTTACCTGCAGGGTGTAATCGTGCAGGCAGGAGACTTCCTCTGTGATGAGCCGGGAAACAGAGATGCCTGTTCCTTGGCAAAGAGCGCTTGTAAATTCATAAACAGGCAGTGTGCTTGCCACGATCTGCGGATCGTTATTCTCGCCGCAGCCGCACAAAAGCAGGGAAAGCACTATGAGAAATAAGCAGAGTTTTTTCATAATCAATAACCAGCTTGTGTAATTTATATTTCTAATGTATATCATACCATACAATGTCAAGAAAAAGAGACTGCAAATAGCAGTCTCTTGACAAAAAAGGATATATTTTTTAAGGACGGTCTGCCAACCAGGCATCCACCTTGGTTTTTGCGATCCGCAGAATATCCTCGCCGGGGTAGGGGGAAGCAATGCCGCCACAGACATACACAAAGTATAGCCCGTCCGGGGTCTGGTACAATTGCTCCTCATAGCCGGTGGGGTCACCCCAAAATCCATAGGTAAACCGCTTGAGCATAGTGGCAGTTTCGGTGTTGTATTCCTTCTTGCCGATGACCTTTTTCATTGGAAAATCTCCTTTCGTAGGTTTTTATCTCTATTATAAGCAATATTTTTGCAAAGTAAAGGGAGTTTGGTCGGATAAGTAGCTTTTGTCAGAAAAATGTGTTATGATTGTATCGAGGTGAGATTATGCGGGATTTTCCCATATTTACAACTGAAAAAGGCGCAGCCAGTTTGGTTTTGCGGGAGATCCCATACCGGGGTGAGGCCTACATTACTTTGCAGGATACCCAAAATCCGAAAGAGCTTCTTGCCGAGTGTGTGGACTTCTGTAAAATGGCCGGCGCGGAGAAAATATATGCCACCGGCCATTGTTGGTTGGAAAGATACCCGGTCTATACCTCGGTGGTAAAAATGCAACGCCCCCGTGAGGGTTTGGAAGAAAGCAACGCAGCCTTGTTCCCGGTCACAGAAAAGACAGTTGAGCAGTGGCGCAGCCTGTATAATGAAAGAATGCAGAATGTCCCCGATGCTTCAACAATGACCCGTGAGGAAGGTAAGCAGTTGCTTGCCAAGGGCGGCGGCTATTTTGTTCATAAAGATGGAGAACTGCTGGGCATTGGTATTGCCCGGGAGGACAAAATAGAAGCCATCGCTTCGACAAAGCCGGGAGCAGGGAAGTCGGTGCTTTTGAGCCTGTGCAGTGCCCTGTTTGCAGAAAATGTGGTTTTGGAGGTTGCCTCCAATAATGAACCAGCTATCCGCCTGTATGAAAGCATAGGTTTTCTGAAAACCGAATTGCTCCGCACCTGGTACGATGTTTCAAAATAATTTGTAGGTGACAAGAAAAAATACTTGACAAAGTATGATCTTTGTTGTATCATAACCCAGGTGTAAAGGAAAACTGATTGACAGGAGGCCACCCATGGACGCAGTTGAGATGCTTTTGCTGTTCGATTATTACGGCGATATGCTCACAGAGCGCCAGCGGATGTGCTTAGACCTGCGATACAATCAAGACCTTTCTCTGGCGGAGATCGCTGAGGAATTGGGCGTCAGCCGCCAGGGCGTTCACGATAATATCACCCGCGCAGAAGCCCATCTTGCCAAGATGGAGGAAAGAACCGGGTGTGTCCGCCGCAATTTGCAGAGCCGCCAGGCAATGCAGACGATCTTGTCGGTGGCCAAGGAATTGGCGCAATACCCCGACCCCGTTGTCCGGGATGCGATCGCAAAGATCACCCAAGCGGCAAGTTCCATTGAGGAGTAAACTATGGCATTTGAAGGATTGACCGAAAAAATCTCTGCGGCCTTCAAAAAGCTCAGAGGCAAGGGCCGTCTGAAAGAATCCGATGTAAAAGAAGCAATGCGAGAGATCCGCATGGCTCTTCTTGAAGCGGATGTAAGCTATAAGGTCGTTAAGGATTTTGTAAAGTCCGTTACCGAGCGGTGCGTGGGCAGCGATGTACTGGAAGCCCTCAGTCCTGCTCAGATGATCGTAAAGATCGTCAATGAAGAGCTGACCAACCTGATGGGCAGCGAAACAAAGCATATTACCATCAACCCGGCAGGACCCACAGTGGTTATGCTGGTTGGTTTGCAGGGTGCAGGTAAGACAACCAACGGCTCCAAGCTTGCCGGTCTTATGAAACGGCAGAATAAAAACCCGCTGCTGGTCGCCTGTGATATATACCGGCCTGCCGCGATTCAGCAGCTGAAGGTCTGTGGTGAAAAGCTGGGTATCCCTGTGTTTGAAAAGGGTCAGACCGACCCTGTGCAGATCGCTAAGGATGCAGTTCTTTATGCCCGTCAGCACGGCCACGATATGGTGTTCCTGGATACCGCAGGCCGTCTGCATGTGGACGAGACCCTGATGGAGGAGCTGAAGAACATCAAAGCCGCTGTCAAGCCCGACGAGATCATGTTGGTGCTGGACGCAATGACCGGCCAGGATGCGGTGAATGCCGCCCAGAGCTTTAACGAATGGCTGGATATCGACTCCGTAATGCTCTCCAAGCTGGATGGCGATGCCAGAGGCGGCGCGGCTCTGTCCGTGCGGGCCATTACCGGCAAGCCCATCAAGTTCGCCGGTATGGGCGAAAAGCTTGAAGACATTGAGCCCTTCCATCCGGACCGTATGGCTTCCCGGATCTTGGGTATGGGCGATGTGCTGTCCCTCATTGAAAAAGCTGAGCAGGCGTTTGATGAAAAGAAGGCCGCTGAGTTAGAGGAGAGACTGAAGACCAATAAGTTCACTCTCCAGGACTTCTATGACCAAATGGTCCAGCTGAAGTCTATGGGTTCTATGCAGGATCTTTTGGCCCATATGCCCGGCGGTGCCGGCCTTAAGAATGTCCAGTTGGACGAAAAGGCCATGGGTCGCACCGAAGCTATCATCCTGTCCATGACACCCAAGGAGCGGGAAAACCCCGGCATTATCGGTGCCAGCCGAAAAAAGCGCATTGCAAACGGCGCCGGTGTTAAAGTGGAGGATGTGAACAGACTGCTGAAATCCTTCGACCAAATGCGGGCGATGATCAAGCAATTCTCCGGCCCGGGAATGGGCAAGAAAATGAAGCGTATGGGTAAATTCGGCGGTTTCGGCGGATTCCCTGGTTTCTAAAGTGGTTCGCTCTAAGCAAAAACGCTTTGCGATATAGATTATTCAGAAAAATTATGGAGGTGAAAACCAATGGTTAAAATCAGACTGAGAAGAATGGGCGCAAAGAAGGCTCCTTTCTACCGTGTTGTTGTTGCAGATGCTCGCTCTCCCCGTGACGGTCGTTGCATCGAAGAGATCGGCACCTACAACCCCCTGACCAACCCCGCTACTATCAATGTGGACGCTGAGAAGGTTCAGGCTTGGATCAAGAACGGCGCACAGCCCACCGATACCGTACGTGGCCTGCTGAAGAAGGCCGGTATCCTGTAATTACCCGAAGGAGTATTCCAATGAAAGAGCTTTTGCTGTATATGGCAAAGAATCTGGTGGACGAGCCTGAGGCAGTTACAGTAACGGAAGTTTCTGATGAGGAAGGCAAGGTCCTGGAGCTCCGTGTCGCCCCCGGCGATATGGGTAAGGTCATCGGCCGCCAGGGTCGGATTGCTAAGGAGATCCGTACCATTGTGAAAACCGTTGCCCAGCGCACCGGCGAAAAAGTCACGGTGGAAATCGTGGATTAATGGCTTATGCGTGACGCTTGGCGCCACGCATTTCCATTTTTTGGAGGAACTATGAAGCAGATTTATATCGATGCAGGCGAGATCGTCACTACCCACGGTGTCCGTGGTGAGGTGAAGGTGCTGCCTTGGCTGGACTCAGCCGATATGCTTTGTGAATTTGAACGTTGCCGCATTGACGGAAAAGAATATATTATGGAAAACTGCCGCGTGCAGAAAACCTGCAACCTGGTAAAGCTACAGGGGATTGACACGATGGAAGCAGCCCAGGCTATGCGGGGCAAAACCGTACAGCTGTACCGGGAAGATATCGATGATGACGTGATCTTCGGTGTGGAGCTTTTGGGTGTAGAGGTATACTGCGACGGCGAAAATATCGGTAAGATCACAGAAGTGCTGGACTATCCCGGCAATTCCGTGTATGTGATCGGTGACGATAAGGTGAAAAACCGCTATATGATCCCGGCGGTTAAGGAATTTGTCCTGTCCACCGATCTTGATAAAAATGAGATGCAGGTGCGCCTGATCGAGGGGATGGGAACCGATGAGAATTGATATTCTGACCCTGTTCCCGGACACTCTGCTGGATGTGCTGTCTGACAGCATTTTAGGCCGGGCCCAGGAACGGGGTATTATCACCATTGATGCCCACCAGATCCGGGAGTACACCGCTAATAAGCAGATGCAGGTGGATGACTATCCCTATGGCGGCGGTCGCGGCGCAGTGATGCAGGCGGATCCTTTGTATCGTTGCTGGGAAGCCGTCTGCGACAAAGCAGGTGGCCCGGTGCATACCATTTACCTGTCGCCTTGTGGCAAGACCTTCACGCAGGCCGATGCCATTCGCCTGAGCAAGATGGAAAATATTGTTTTTGTCTGCGGTCACTACGAGGGCATTGACCAGCGCTTTATCGACGAATGCGTGGATGAGGAATTGTCCCTGGGCGATTTTGTGCTGACCGGCGGTGAGATCGCCGCAATGGCTATGACCGATGCTATCTGCCGTATGGTGCCGGGTGTCCTGGCAGACCCGGAGTGCTTTGAGGATGAGAGCCATTTTAACGGTCTTTTGGAATATCCCCAGTACAGCCGCCCTGCGGTTTGGCACGGCCGGGAAGTGCCGGAGATATTGCTGTCCGGCAATCACCAAAAAGTGGCGCAGTGGCGCCGTAAGCAGGCTCTGCGCCGCACAAGAGAGCGCAGACCCGATATGTATGAAAAGCTTGATTTGACCAGTAAACAAGACAAGAAGCTTCTGCAGGAAATGGAAGCAGAAGATAACGAAGCCAAGAAAACCCCGCCGCAACTTTTGTTGCGGCGGTTTTGTTTAACCCTTGTGATCGTAGACTACGATAACGCCCATAGTCGTTAAGGCGCTTACCTGGGAATTTTTGGTTACGCCTGTCCGGGCAACATTTACCTGAATAAGTCTGGGACAGGTGCTCAAGACTTCTACATTGGAAATCGCCTTGTTGTCATCCATATAGACATTGTTCAGATAGCTAAGTCCCTTTAACGGCTCCAAGGTTTGAATTTGGTTTTTGGAACCATCGATGTTTATCAAAGCGCAACCGGAACCCCAGTTGGGTAAAGCGGACACTTGATTGTTGGAGAAATTAAAGTTTGTCAACTTTTTTAGTGCCGACAAAGCAGAAATATCCGAAACTTTATTATTTGAAAGGTTCAGTACTTCCAACTCAAGGTTGTCTGCTAAAAGGGAAACAGAGGTGAGTGCATTATTAGAGGCGTTCAAGTTTACTAAATGAGAAAGCTCGGCAACGCCGGTCAGCTCTGTCAGATTGTTGTTTGCCACATTCAGATTTTCCAGAGCAGAAACAGTGGACAGAGGAGTTAAAGAAGTTAACTCATTACGGGAGACGTTCAAAACAATCAGCTTTTTAAGGCCGTCCAGCGCCACTAAGTCTTTCAAAGCATTGGTGGACAAATCAAGTTCTTCGAGATTCTGTAAGTTGGACAGGGGAGTAATGTCTCGCAGAGAATTGTTGTTCAAGTTCAGATAGGTCAAACCTGTAGCTTGTTCCAAACCGGCTACGGTAGAAAGGCTGCATTTTGTTAAGGTCAAACGCTTCATGGATTTCAGCTGCGCCAGCAGGGGGAGTTCTTCAGCTTGAACAGAGGTATTGGTAATGATAACTTCTTCCAGGTTGGGAAGCTGAGAAATATGGGACAGCTGACCGGTGGGTGCAGAGTCCATAGTGATTTTTTTGAGGAAGACCAAGTGTTGCAGATCATCCAGCTTTTTTGCGCCCGCAGGAACGGTAAGTTCCTGAATTTTCCACAGGTCGCTGGTGAGAAGTGTTTTTTCGTTGTCGACATTCAAAAGCTTGCGGAAGGTGGTTTCCATAACAGGATCTACAAACTCTACTTCCTTGACAACACCGCCTACTGTAAAAGAAAAGATAGAAACGGGACTTGCCAATCCGTTTTCACCGACAGCAATGGCATAGATCTTGTTTTCTCCGTCTTTCAGAGTGATGCCCTGGTTGCTGTATATATCTGTTTGGGTGGAAGGGAAAGAACCATTGGCGTTTACATACATAGCCTTGGCTTTGGCTTTAATATCAATGGTAATGTACTGGGTGTAATGAGAACCGTCTGCAATGGGATCCGGAGTACAGGTGGGTGCAGCAGGTCGCAATTGTTCCAGTTGCGCTTTTATATCCTTGTTGGTGACGTTGTCGATCATACGGACAGCATCCAACAGCTTGTCCTGCTCCACAAAGAGCTTGGATAGGGCCATATAAAGTTCAATACCGCCACCGTCAGCGATTGCGGTTGTGAGGGTGTACTCCGCTTTTGTGTAGTTGCCGACATTTCTGTATTGATTGGAAAGCTCAAGGGCAACGGTTTCGTTGTCACCGGCATGCTGATAGGCGCGGTTGTAAAACCAAGCAGAGGCGGAAAGATTGCCGCTGTCTTCAAAAAAACGGGCAGCCTTTACAAGAATGTCACGGGTAAAGACGCGGTCGTAAACAAAAAGATACCAGCCGGTGCAAAAGAGAATAGCTACAACCAACACAAGCGGGATTATAATTCGAAAAGCTTTTTTCATAATACGCTCCATTTCGACAATTTAACAGGATAATTATACTTCCTATAGCTTTATGTGTCAAGTGGAACAAATTTCAAAACCGGCCGCAATTCGTCAGCTTTTTGTGAGACTTGGCGATACAATAGGCGGGGGTGATGGGATGAATAACAGTGGTAAAGCATGGCTTATGGCCATTGTGCTGGGGATATTACTTCCTGGGCTTATCTTTTCCGTAAGCGAGAAATTTATTTCCCGTGAAGAAAAACAGCCACAGCTTGAAGATGCGGCTGCGGCAACGGAAAGTGCCAGGAATTCGGAGGTTACTGTTTTGATGACCGATGGGCAGGCACAGCTGGATATGCAGACTTATTTGACCGGTGTGCTGTTGGCGGAGATGCCGGTGGATTTTTCCGAGGAGGCGCTGAAGGCCCAGGCCGTGGTATCCAGGACATATGCCCTCAGACGCAATAGTTTGGGAAATAAGCATCCACAGGGTGCGGTGTGTACAGAGTCTTCCTGCTGTCAGGCTTACAGAGCGATTGAGGATTTTTTGTCCAAAGGCGGTACAGAGGAAATGCTCAGAAAGGTATCCCAAGCGGTAGAGCTTACGGACAATCAAGTATTGACCTATAATGGTGCCTTGATAGAAGCTACTTATTTTTCCTGTTCCGGAGGCCGAACAGAGGATGCTTTGGCGGTGTGGGGAACAGACATTCCCTACTTGCAGGCGGTGGACAGCCCGGGGGAAGAAAGTGCGACCCATTTTGTGGATACAGAAGAGTTCACAACTGCAGAGTTTGCGTCTTTGCTTGGAATATCTCCCAAAGGGTCGGCCACCACTTGGTTGGGCAGTGCAACCTATACTGACGGCGGCGGTGTTGACACGATGATAATTGGCGGCAAAACCTTTGCCGGTACGGAGATTCGTCAGAAATTAGGACTTCGTTCCACTGTGTTTTCCATGCATGCCACAGAGGATAAAATTCACATTTCCACCAGGGGGTTCGGTCACCGTGTGGGGATGAGTCAATACGGTGCAGAAGCAATGGCCGTCCGGGGCAGTGACTATCAAAAAATTCTATACCATTACTACCCCGGAACCCAGTTAACCGCCTACACCCGGAATTGACAAAGGGGGGATTCTTTAGTAAAATGAAAAAAATACAGAAAGGGGGAGAAACCCTTGCCTATTCAAATTCCCAATGACCTGCCCGCTGCGGGTGTTCTGCAGCAGGAGAATATATTTGTTATGCCCCAGGATCGGGCAATGACCCAGGATATCAGACCCTTGGAAATCGTTCTGCTGAACTTGATGCCCACCAAGATCGTCACGGAGACCCAGCTCAGCCGCCTTTTGGGTAATACACCCTTGCAGGTGCACCTGGAGCTGATGCATATGAAGACCCACACTTCCAAAAACACAGCGCAAGAGCATCTTCTAAACTTCTATAAGACCTTCGATGAACTGAAGCACCGGAAGTTTGACGGTATGGTTATCACCGGCGCACCGGTAGAGAATATGCCCTTCGAGGATGTGGATTATTGGCAGGAGCTGTGTGAGATCATGCAGTGGTCTATCACCAACGTCCACAGTACCTTCCATATTTGCTGGGGCGCACAGGCTGGACTTTATTACCACTACGGCATTCCCAAGTATCCGCTCGATGGTAAAATGTTTGGTGTTTTTGAACATACCAAGGACTATCCTCGCTCCATTCTTTTGCGGGGCTTCGATGATGTTTTCTATGCACCCCATTCCAGGCATACAACGGTTCGCCGTGAGGATGTGGAAAAGATTCCGGAGCTGAAGATCCTGGCTTCTTCGGAAGAGGCGGGTATCTATGCGATCATGAGCAAGGGCGGCCGGCAGATTTTTGTCACCGGTCATTCCGAATATGACCCGGATACTTTGGAAAAGGAGTATTTGCGGGATAAAAACCAGGGCTTGCCCATTGCTGTGCCCAAGAATTACTATCCTGGCGACGATGATACCAAGCAGCCCATTGTTCGGTGGCGGGGGCATGCCAATCTGCTGTTCTCCAATTGGCTGAACTATTTTGTCTATCAGACTACACCTTACGATATTATGAGTATCGGTAAAGAAAACTAAGTTTGGAGGGATCGCCTTGAAGCTGAAAATCAACGGTTATGAAGTGCAGCCCCAGCCGGGGCAGACCCTGCTGGAACTGGTGAAAATTTTGGGTCTGGATAAAGAGGAACTTTCCAATAGACCCATTGCGGCAAAGATCGCCGGCGAGGTGTTCAACCTCAACTATGTACCTGTGCGTATGACAGAGCTGTGTTCGGAGCGGCCCTCCATCCGCCGGGCAATGGCGGCATCGGGCGGTGAAATCCAGCTGCTTTCCTATAGTGACCCCAGCGGTAAGGATGTGTACCGCCGCACGGTACAGTTTGTGCTGTTTTTGGCTTTGCAGAATACATATCCTCACATCGAAGCGAAAATGGGTAGCACCGTAGGCCCAGCGCTTATGATCCATCTGTCTTCTGTGGAAGACTTTGACTTAAATAAGTTGAAAGCAGAGATCAAGCGCCTGGTGGATTTAGATATTCCCTTGATTCGCCGGCGTGTTACCACCCAAACGGCAATTGAACGCTTTGAAGCTGCGGGAAAAACCGATAAAGCAAGACTTTTGGAGTTCCGTACGGCAGAACACTTCGATGAGTATGCCTATGGAGATTTTTCCGACTATTACTATGGCGAGTTAGCACCATCCACCGGCTATATGCAGGTGTGGGATGTGCTGAGCGCAGAGGGCGGTTTCCTGTTCCTGTATCCAGACGATAAGAACCCCAGCCAGGTAGCACCCTATGTGGATATGCCTCATTTCCGGGCGGTTACCAATGAGGGTGCTCGCTGGTGCGCACTGATGGAATGTGAGACGATTTCCAATCTGAATGACCTGGTGAATACCGGGAAGATCCGGGAATTGATCCGTGTCAACGAAGCTCTCCACGAAAAGGGCTATTCCCAGATCGCGGATATGGTTTGTCAGCGGGGCGCTAAGGCTGTGATGTTGGCAGGCCCCAGCTCTTCCGGTAAGACCACCTCGGCCAACCGTCTGGCCACCCAGCTCCGTGTCCACGGCAAAAAGCCCATTTTGATGAGCCTGGATGATTACTATGTGGACAGAGATACCATTCAGCCCGGCCCGGATGGACAGATCGATTTTGAACATATCGATACCATCGATACAGACCTGTTCCGCGTCCACCTGCGGCAGCTTTTGGCAGGGGAAGAGGTGGAGCTGCCTGTGTTCAATTTTCTTACCGGAAAACGGGAATGGAACGGGCATAAGATGTGCCTGTCCCAGGACACTGTGATCATTGTGGAAGGCCTTCACGCGCTCAATCCTGTTCTGTTGCCGGCGGATTTGGACAAAACGCTGGTGTTTAAGCTCTATGTGAGCGCGTTGCTTCCCCTTAACTTAGACGACCATAACCGCATTCCTTCCAGCTACCTGCGTTTGCTGCGGCGTACGGTTCGGGATTATGAGAACCGAGGTTCTTCTGTGGAAAAGACCCTTTCCATGTGGGATTCCGTCCGCAGGGGAGAGGAGCGGTGGATATTCCCGTATCAGGAGAATGCCGATGTGATCTTCAACAGTTCCACCCTTTATGAACTGGCAGTACTCAAGAATCATATTTACCCGCTGCTCAATGCGGTACAGCCGGAGCAGAGCTGTTATGAGCAGGTCCGTGCAATGGTCAAGATCCTTAACTATGTCCAGCCGGCCCAGGTGGAGGATGAAATTCCGCCTACCAGCTTGGTTCGTGAATTCATTGGCGGCAATAGCTTTTACCGAAAATAGAGCAAAAACCGATGACTGATAACCAGTCATCGGTTTTTTTAATACTGTTTTATTTTTCCGAATATCTGCAATCATTTTTCTGTATTTGCCAGAATATGCGCTGTTTCATATAATAAAGTGACGAAAATAATAGTATGGGAGCGCTGAAAATGAAGGCACTTGTGAAGAAATACCCGCAAAAGGGACTGTGGTTCGAGGAAGTACCGGAACCACAAATTGGTCCGAATGATGTGAAGATCAAAATTCATAAGACAGCTATCTGTGGTACAGATCTACATATCTACAACTGGGACGAATGGTCTCAAAAGACCATTGAAACACCACGGGTTATCGGTCACGAATATGTGGGCGAGATCGTAGAATTGGGCACCAATGTGAAGGGATGGCAGATTGGACAAATGGTTTCCGGCGAGGGCCATATCGTCTGCGGCAGATGCCGTAACTGTTTGGCAGGTAACGGTCACCTGTGTAAAGATACGGTGGGTGTGGGTGTGAACCGGGACGGCGCATTTGCCCAGTTTCTGGTGATCCCTCAGGAGAATGTCCGGCCTTGTGAACCCGGTGTTCCTTTGGAAATGTATGCTATTTTTGACCCCTTTGGCAATGCTGTGCATACAGCGCTGTCCTTTGATCTGACCGGTGAGGACGTTCTGATCACAGGTGCAGGCCCTATCGGTATTATGGCCGCTGCGGTGTGTAAGCATGTGGGCGCCCGCCGGGTGGTCATTACAGACATCAACGACACGCGCCTGGAACTGGCAAAGAGATTAGGAATTCAGCATACTGTGAATACCGCTAAGGAAGACCTTTCTGTGATTATGGAAGCACTTAATATCCGGGAGGGCTTTGATGTTGGTCTTGAAATGTCCGGCAGTGAGATCGCTATGAATACCATGATCGACCATATGATCCATGGCGGACGCATCGCGCTTTTGGGACTGCTGAAAAGCGATGCCAAGATCGATTGGTCTAAGGTTATTTTCAATGGCTTGACCATTAAGGGTATCTATGGTCGACAGATGCACGAAACCTGGTATAAAATGTCCGCAATGCTTCAAAGCGGATTGGACATTTCTCCCATTATCACCCATAGAATGGATGTGCGGGATTATGAGGAGGGCTTCGCAGCTATGAACAGCGGCAGAAGCGGCAAGGTAATTTTGGATTGGACGAAACTCTAAGGAGGATAATATGAAAACAGCACTGAAGTATTTTGACGATTTGTGTGAGACCATTGAAAGAGATGGCCTCACCAAGAATGAGAAGATCATTGTTTCACCCCAGGGGGCAAAAGTATCCCTGCAGGATGGCCGGGCAGTGATCAATATGTGCGCCAATAATTATTTGGGTTTGGCCAGTGATCCCCGGATCATTGCTGCTGCCAAGGAAAGCTACGATACCTATGGCTACGGACTTTCTTCTGTTCGCTTTATCTGCGGCACACAGAAGTTACACAAGGACTTAGAAGAGAAACTCAGTAAATTTCTGGGCACGGAGGATACTATTTTGTATTCCTCCTGTTTTGATGCCAACGGCGGCCTGTTTGAGACGTTGCTCACGCCGGAGGATGCGGTCATTAGTGACGAGCTGAACCATGCCAGCATTATTGACGGTGTACGTCTGTGTAAGGCGCAGCGCTTCCGTTACAAGAACAATGATATGGCCGACCTGCGAGCCAAGCTGGAGGAGGCCAAGGATTGCCGTATCAAGCTGATCGCCACCGACGGTGTATTCTCGATGGATGGTATTGTAGCGGATCTCAAGAGCATCTGCGACTTGGCTGACGAGTATGACGCGCTGGTGATGGTTGACGATAGCCATGCTACCGGCTTTATGGGTGCTACAGGCCGTGGTACGCCGGAGCATTGCGGCGTGGCAGATCGGGTGGATATTATCACGGGTACTTTTGGTAAAGCTTTGGGCGGCGCCTCCGGCGGTTTTACTTCCGGTCGCAAGGAGATCATTCGGCTTTTGCGTCAGCGCTCCCGTCCGTACCTGTTTTCCAATACTTTGGCACCTGCTGTGGCAGCGGGTACGCTGAAAGTGCTTGAAATTTTGGAAAATGACTTGTCCATGCGGGAAAAGCTCTTTGAAAATACCCGTCTTTTTGCTGAGAAAATCAAGGAGATCGGCCTGGATGTGATGGACCGGGGCGCACCTATTATTCCCGTTATGCTGTATGATGAGCATAAGGCTGTGGAAATGGCAAAGCGGATGATGGAAAAGGGTGTATACGTGGTAGCATTCTCTTATCCTGTTGTGCCCAAGGGCAAGGCCCGTATCCGCACCCAACTTTCCGCTGCGCTGAGCCGCGAGGATATTGCATACATCGTGGATTGTTTCCGCCAGGTCAAAGAGGAAATGGGTCTGTAAATAAGAAAAGCGAGGGAGAAATCCCTCGCTTTTGCTTTATTTTTGCTGTGTTACAGAATTTTCTTTCTCTACCGGTTTATATTTGTTGGGACTGGGGAAATTGAGTACTAAGGACATAAACAAACAGAAGGCGATAGCACCTGCACCTACAGTCATCCACAAGCTCCGCTGCCGCAGAAGTTCTTTGGAATTGTACAAGACCCAAAGGATATAAGCGGACAGGGCAAAGCACACAAGTGTCAAAATAACCTTCAGCCAAATGATTCCCAAACCGGCAAAAATCATATACAGAATAAAAGCGACAGCGTCAGCGCACAGCGCGATGGTCATAAATTGCTCAAAAACTTTATATTTATTCGGTTTCATAGCCATTTCAATCACCTCGTATTGTAAGTTTATCATAATTTGTCGAAATTTGCAAGAATAATGTTATTTTTTAACAAAAGCTTGCAGGATGAGGGAAAGTTTGTTATAATGGAAACAATATTATGTGATAGTATGCGCAAGGAGCGACTATGGTAGAACCAAAATACCACTTAGAGGGCATTGTCCGCACGAAAAGTGAACTGATGGAGGACTTTGAGGGTCCTTTGAATGTTATCTTTTTGCTGCTGAGTAAAAATAAAATAGAGATTCAGGACGTGTCCATCGCGACCATTTTGGAGCAGTAACTGGCATACCTGGATGAAATGAAACGGCTGGATATTGAACTGGCCAGCGAGTTTATCACCATGGCATCCCATTTGATGCTCATTAAGACAAAAATGCTTTTGTCTGCAGCAGAGGCTATGGAAGCGGAAACGGAACTGGATATCCTCCGTCAGTCCCTCATCGAGCGCCAGCGCCACGAGGCAATGGATCAGATCCGTATTGCCATTTCTGCCTTGGAGCCTATGAACGATTTGGGCAGATGCCTGTTTACCAAAGCCCCGGAGCCTCTGCGTCGGGACGATACCTACCGCTATGAGCACGATCCAAGCGATATGCTTCTGGCATTGGATGAAATTTCTGAACGGAATCAACGCCGCCTGCCGCCTCCAACCATGAATTTTAAGGGCATTGTGGGCAAAGAGCCCTATCCCGTGGGCAAAAAGGCCAAGGAGCTTGTTCGCAATTTGGTTCTTCGTGGCGTTGAAAAGCTGAAGAATCTTTTTAAGGGCAGCCGCAGCCGTTCGGAGATCGTGGCAACATTCCTGGCGGTCTTAGATTTGTGCAAGACCAATTCTGTGACCCTTGAGGATGATAATTCCGGTGAGAATCCCACCGTGCGCCTGATAAATGATGATATTACCATTGAAGGAGATGACGGAAATGGAACAAATTGAATTACAGCGGGCCATTGAAGCCATCTTGTTTGCAGCAGGAGAACGGGTGGAGATCGCTCAGCTTGTGGGTGTTTTAGAAGCTGATAAAAAGGATATTATTGAGGCAACCAATGCATTGGCTGATGAGCTTGCCTTCAACCGCCGGGGTATTCGTATCCTGCGGCTGGAGGACGGTTATCAAATGGTGTCCTCTGCTGAAATGGCAGATTACATTACAAGCGCCCTGGAAACCCGCAAACCGCCCCGGCTGTCCTCTTCCCAGTTGGAAACATTGACGATCATTGCATATTACCAGCCTGCAACCAAAGCTATGGTGGAGCAGCTCAGAGGCGTGGACAGCAGCTATTCTGTGGGTGCATTGCTGAATAAGAAACTCATTGAGGAAGCCGGTCGGCTGAATGTACCGGGAAGACCCATTCAGTACCGTACAACTCCCAACTTCCTGCGTACTTTTGGCCTCAGCTCCCTGGAAGAATTGCCGCCCATTGACAAGGTAAGCCTGGGCGAACCCATAATTCCCGAGGAAAAGCCCGATCCTGATCAGATCACCCTGGAGGGGGTCTGAGCAGGTAAAGTCTCATTTGAATTGTATTGTGTATTTAGCCTTGCAACTGGACATGGCGTTGAAATTATAAAGATATTCCAAAACTGAAAAAATTACGAAAAGGCGGTGCCGAATTATGAGTAAAAATCTTCCCAATATGCTGGAAAACACCATTTCCAAGCTCCGTGAAATGTTGGATGCCAATTCTGTGGTGGGTCAACCCATCGTGGTAGATGGTGTTACAATCATCCCTATTTCAAATGTCAGTGTTGGTTTTGCGGGTGGCGGATCCGATTATGTGTCAAAGCACCCCAACAACCAAGAGAACCCCTTTGGTGGCGGCGTTGGTGCCGGCGCAAAGGTCACGCCTGTTGCCTTTTTGATCATCAAGGACGGCACTACCCGGATGGTTCCTGTGCCTGTTCCCGCCAATACGACGGTTGACCGTGTTGTGGAAATGGTACCCGATACGCTGGACAAAATTGCCAGCTTTATTGAATCCAAAACCGAGAAAAAAGCAGAATAATTGCAACCAACCCGGGGACACTATCCCCGGGTGATTCAAATGAAACGACTACTTGCCGGGACGGCAGCTGCGATCTTAGCTGCTGCCCTGGTTTTTCCTTGTGAGGCGGTTTCGGCGGAAAGCGCAATTTTGCTGGACGCACAAACCGGACGGGTACTTTATGAAAAGCAGGCGGATAAACAGAGCTTGATCGCCAGCACCACAAAGATCATGACAGCTTTGGTGGTCTGTGAGCAGACCAATGTTCTTGACCGGGTTCGTATTCCTCAGGAAGCGGTGGGAATAGAAGGGTCATCAATGTACCTGAAGGCCGGAGAGATCATGACTGTGCAGGAGCTTTTGTACGGACTGATGCTCCACAGCGGCAATGATGCGGCTGTGGCGCTTGCCATCTACTGCGGCGGTACGGTTGAGGGGTTTGCGGAGCTGATGAACGACAAAGCCCATCGGCTGGGTATGGATGATACCCATTTTGTCAACCCTAACGGCTTAGATGCTCCCGGTCATTATTCCACAGCCCGGGATATGGCAAAACTGGCTGCTTACGCAATGGAAAATCCTATTTTTGCCAAAACAGTTTCCACCAAGTCCGTAAAGGCTGCGGGTCGCACCCTCACAAACCACAATAAACTCCTGTGGAGTTTGGATGGGGCAGAGGGGGTAAAAACCGGCTTCACAAAGGCAGCCGGCAGGATCCTTGTGTCCAGCTGCAGCCGACAGGGCCGCAGATTGATTGCGGTAACAATGAACGACCGTAACGATTGGCAGGACCATAAACAACTGATGGATGGGGGATTTGCGGATTTTTCTGTCCGACAGTTGGTAACAGCCGGAGAATGCTTAGGAACTGTGCAAGTTATCTCCGGTGAAAGGGAAACAGTGCAGCTACTGGCTGCAGAGGACTTTTCTTATGCGCTGACAGCGGAAGAGCAACCGGAATTGGTGCTGTCAAAACCCGGATTTGTTTATGCTCCCGTAGTGAGCGGACAGGAAGCCGGCTTTGCCTATTTATGTCTGAATGGAAAATCCTTTGGAAAAATTCCTCTCATTTATGGGGAAACCGTGGAAACAGAAGAAATCAAGAAACCCTCCCTGTGGGAAAAGCTTTTGAAAGGAGGCAAACAATGACTGAGAGAATACAGAAGATCATTGCATCCCGGGGCGTGACATCCCGCCGCAAGGCAGAGGAAATGATCACTGCCGGCCGTGTGACCTGCAATGGCAGGGTTTGCCTGCTGGGCGAAAGTGCTGACCCGGATATTGATACTATCTTGCTGGACGGGAAGCCGCTCCCGTCCGGCGGTGAATACACGTACATTATGCTCCATAAGCCGAGAGGCTTTGTTACCACCCTGTCCGATGAGAAGGGCCGCAGAAATGTGGCGGAATTGGTGAAGGATTGCGGTCAGCGGGTCTACCCGGTGGGCCGCCTGGATATGGACTCTGAAGGCCTGTTGCTGCTTACCAATGACGGTGACTTTGCCAACCACCTTATGCACCCGAAACATCTTGTGGACAAGACCTACCTCGTAACAGTGGAGGGATATTCTGAAACCGGCCTGGAGCAGTTGGGTCAGCCCATCACGCTGGACGGATACACCATAGCCAAGCCCGCTGTAAAACTGATCAATGCGGACGAAAAGGGGAGAGCCCGGTTGGAAGTTGTGATCCACGAAGGCAGAAACCGCCAGGTACGCCGTATGTGCGCCGCTGCCGGTATGCAGGTGATCCGCTTGGTGCGTATCGCTGAGGGAGAACTGCAATTGGGTGAGCTGCCTTTGGGCAAGTGGCGAAAACTGACAGACAGGGAAGTGCAGATGCTGAAAAGATGAATTTGCAATTTTTCTTGCAGCATCTTGCAAAATGTGAAGGAATGTGCTACAATGTGACCAATTTCTGTGTTATCGGAGGCTATTATGAACGAAGATATTATTTCTCTGATGCAAGAGAAAATGCCGACATTCTCAAAAGGGCAAAAGAGAATTGCTGCTTACATAACTGAATACTATGATAAAGCTGCCTTTATGACCGCCAGCAAGCTGGGAAGCATTGTGGGAATTTCCGAATCTACGGTGGTTCGTTTTGCTGTGGAGTTAGGCTATAACGGCTATCCCAGTATGCAAAAGGCTATGCAGGAGATGGTACTTAACCGTTTGACTTCTGCGCAACGATTGGAGATTGCCAATGACCGTATGGGCAGCCAGGATGTGGTGACGAGCGTTCTGCAATCCGATGCAGATAAGCTGCACCAAACTGCGGAAACCATCAACCGGGAGGATTTTGCGGCTGTGGTGGATGCTATTTTGCATGCAAAGCATATCTATTTGTTGGGTGTGCGTTCTGCTGCTGCCTTGGCGAATTTTGCCGGTTATTATCTGAATTATATGTTTCCCAATGTCCGGGTGATCACAACCTCAGGCGGCGGTGAGATGTTTGAGCAGCTTGTGAATGTAGAGGCAGGAGATGTAGTGCTGGCTTTCAGCTTTCCCCGCTATTCTACAGCTACGATTAAGGGTGCCCGCTACTGCCAAAGTGTGGGCGCTAAGGTGGTTGCTATCACCAATAGCTATGCATCGCCCCTTGCCCAGTGCGGAGATTATGTGCTGGTTGCCAAGAGCGATATGGTTTCCTTTGCGGACTCTTTGGTAGCGCCTCTCAGTGTGGTAAATGCGCTGTTGGTTGCTTTAAGCACAAAGCGTGAGCCGATCTTAGAAAAGAATTTTGATACCTTGGAGCGGGTGTGGGAAGAATATCATATCTATGAAAAGCAGGTGAAGCTGCCGTGAGCTATGATGTGATCGTCATTGGCGGTGGCCCTGCCAGTATGTTTTCGGCCATTACAGCGGCGGAAAGAGGCCTGCGGGTATTGCTTTTAGAAGCCAATGACCGCCTGGGCAAGAAGCTGCTGATCACCGGTAAGGGTCGGTGTAATGTGACCAACGATTGCACATCCCAGGAGGTTCTCCAGAATATACCCAGAAACGGACGCTTTCTGTACAGTGCAATGGAAAACTGCCCACCGTCATTGGTGATGGCCTTCTTTGAAGACCACGGTTGCGCTCTAAAGACAGAACGAGGAAACAGAGTTTTCCCGGTGAGTGATAAGTCAGCATCCATACTGGAATGTCTGCGGAATGTTATGCACAGGCTGCAGGTGAAGATTCAAACCGCTCGCGCCCAGGAAATCCTTACCGATAACGGCATTGTTACCGGTGTGAAGACCTCTGCAGGTGTCTTTACAGCCCCGGCTGTGATCTTGGCAACAGGCGGTGTGTCCTATCCCACGACGGGCTCCACAGGTGACGGTTATGCCATGGCAAAAGCCTTAGGACATACGGTAATCGACCCTGAGGGTTCTTTGGTGCCCTTAGAAACGGCTGGCAGCACTTGTCAGCGAATGCAGGGCCTTTCTTTGCGGAATGTGGCTGTGAAGCTGTTGGATGCCAAGGGTAAGACCTTGTATAAGGACTTTGGCGAATTGCTTTTCACCCATTTCGGAGTGTCCGGCCCTACAGCGCTCAGCGCCAGTGCCCATCTGAAGGGGGAGGGCTGTCGGCTTGTTATTGACCTGAAGCCTGCCTTGGACGAAAATAAACTCAATGACCGTATTCTCCGGGATCTGGAAGTTTATAAAAACCGCACGATGGAAAATGCATTAACAGACCTGCTTCCCCGTTCTATGATCCCCGTGGTGCTGGATATACTGTCAGTGCCGGCTACCTTGGAGGCAAATTCCTTTACCAAGCAGCAACGCAGAGCTTTGGTGGAACTGTTAAAGGGATTTCCTGTTGATATTGTAGGAAAGCGCCCGGTTGCAGAGGCAATCATTACCTCCGGTGGCATCAAGGTTTCGGAGATCAATCCCAAGACCATGGGATCTAAGCTCGTTCCCGGCCTGTATTTTGCTGGTGAGATCATTGATTGCGATGCTTATACTGGCGGATTCAATCTGCAAATCGCCTGGGCAACTGCATTTGCAGCAGGCAGCAGTCTTAAAAACGATGATTGACAAACAACCCTACATGTAATAAAATATACCAGTATAAAGTAAGACCTTTATGGAGGAGATAGACTATGTACGAAAAGCTTGTTTCTTATGCATCCAAGCAATTGGAGCTGAACCCCGAGGAGATCACCCGTGAGAGCACCTTTGAGAGCCTGGGTATCGACTCTTTGGATGTTGTTGAAATGATTATGGACTTAGAATCCGAGTTGGGCGTTGAGCTGGAAATGGAAGATCAGAAGATCTCCACCTTCGGTGAGCTGGCTGAGTTTATTGAGTCCAAGCTGAACTAAGCAATCGAATACCCTTGTTATGGCGACCGGCTTATAACAAGGTCGCACTAATCGGGGAGTTAGCGGTGCCCTGTACCTGCAATCCGCTATAGCAGGGGTGAATCCCCGCACCCGGGCCTGTCCCGGTACTGTCCGGGCCTTGTAAGCGGTGTTGATGGAGCGGTCTCGCGCAACAGAATCCCGTGAACCATGTCAGGTGGGGAACCAAGCAGCATTAAGCGGATCTTTCCGTGTGCCGCGGGGTTGCCGTTTCTGAGCTGGCTGCAAGGTTTTCGGGTATTGAGCAGGTTCAAATGCGGGTGTGCGATCTTGTTATGAGCCGGTCTTTTTTGAGAGGAATGTGTAAGTATGTACCAGGCGTTGTATCGAAAATATAGACCTCAGACCTTTGATGATGTGGTGGGTCAGCTTGCGGTGACGCAAACACTGAAGACCCAGCTGCAGAGCGGTCGTCTGAGCCATGCCTACCTGTTCACCGGCTCTCGGGGAACGGGCAAAACCAGCAGCGCCAAAATTTTGGCAAAGGCGGTCAACTGTGAAAATCCCCAGGACGGCAATCCCTGTAATTGCTGCCCGTCTTGTCGTGCCATTGACTCCGGCAGCTGTATGGATGTGCTGGAAATCGATGCCGCCTCCAATAACGGCGTGGATAATGTCCGTGATTTGCGGGATGATGCGGTATATACCCCCTCTCAGGTGAAAATGCGTGTGTACATCATCGATGAGGTGCATATGCTTTCTATTTCGGCATTTAATGCTCTGCTGAAAATCATTGAAGAACCTCCGGAGCATTTGTTATTCATACTGGCTACTACGGAACTGCATAAAGTTCCTGCGACCATTCTTTCCCGCTGCCAGCGGTTTTCTTTCCGGCGTATCAGCCAGGAGGATATTGCAGCACGGCTGCAGTATGTTGCTTACCAGGAGAATATTGAACTGGACGATTCTGCCGCCCGGGTGTTGGCCCGCTTGGCTGACGGCGGTATGCGTGACGGCTTGAGCCTTCTTGACCAGTGCGCGTCGGCCACCACCGGTGACCTTACGGCAGAGAAGGTCTATGCCTGCCTTGGTATTGCCGGCATTCAGGATTGCGGCAAGCTGATGGCCTGCATTGCAGATAAAAATGCCGGTGAGGCGCTGACACTGCTGAACCGCTATTATGCCGAGGGCAAGGATATGGGTGCGTTGCTTGACGAGCTTGCTTGTCTGACCCGTGATTTTATGGTAATGCAAACCGCGCCCAGGGAAGCTATCAGTATGCTCTCCGGTGTGGCTTCTGACGAAGAGGTGCGCAGCCTTGCAGGGCGGTTCACTTCCGCTGAACTGACCCGGATGCTGGAACTGATCCAGAAGACCGCTGCAGGATTTATCCGCAGCGCCAGCCGCCGTTTGGATGCGGAGCTGTGTATTGTGAGTTTGTGCCAGCCGGAGCTGCAAATGGATGCGCAAAGCTTAAATGTGCGCATCTCCCGCCTGGAAGAGCAGATCAAAACCGGTAATATCACAGTAAATGCAATACCCGCACAGATGAGCCCAACACCGACAGAGCAAAAGGTAGAAACACCCAAACCCCAGCCTGTGGCAGCGGATGTTGCGGTGGCGGAAGGCGAGGAATTGGAGATCAATGTGTGGTCTGAGCTTTGTGCCCAGCTGCGTAGTGAACTTTCCCCTCCGGAGGTTGGTTTCTTCCCGGCTTCTCTCAACGGTCCTGTGAAGGGCATTCTGCGGGGGGATACCTTGGTGCTAATGTGCACCAATTCCTTTGCCAAGGCAGTTGTGGACAAGCGCGAGGTGCTGGACCTTGCAGCCCGTAAGGCAACAGCTATGTTTGGCAGACCCATTCGGGTGATTGCTGCAGATAAAGATACGGTTAATGTGAGAAACGATCAGATGGAGCAGCTGCTGCAATTTGGCAGAGACCATTCTGACATAATCAATATCAAGAAGGATTAAGGAGAATTTACAATGGCAAAAGGTGGATTCCGGGGTATGCCCGGTGGCGGCGGTATGAACCAGGCCGCTATGATCAAGCAGGCACAGAAAATGCAGCAGG
>JAZNNO010000061.1:0-15578 GCA_045580345.1 Faecousia sp. | reverse complement strand
ATTCCGGCGGGCCGAAGTTTTTTGCTGTTGCTGTCCTCAACAAACGAAGCATTGTTTTTCTGTTTCTTATGGGAAAAAGTTGTGATTTTGTACAAATTTTACAAATAATATTGACTGTGGATGTTGGGTGTGGTATATTATAGTCAGCATATAATAGGCCGGGTTCTACCCGGAAAACGATGGAGGTTGTTTCACTATGAAAAGATTTCTCGCGTTGTTTTTGGCGCTGGTGATGATCTTTGGTATGGTTCCTGCTTTGGGAACTACCGCCAAGGCAGAAACCACTGCGTCTACAGAAGATGTGAGCGCACTGCCGTTCTACGGCCTTACCTGGTCTCCTGTTAATAGGGATCTGTTTGGCAATTTGGAAGATGCGCCCGTGCTGCAAGTTAATGAGCCCGTTGACGGCATAGTAACGATGAGCGGCTCCGGTGACTTTGCTGCAAAGGCAGCTGAGATCAAGACGATCCTGGATGCTCTGCCCGAGGGTATGCGCTATGTTCGCATCCAGCATCCCGGTAGAGCTTTGCAAATCGCAGATTCCGTTATATATGCGGATGAGGGTGCAGCCCAGCTGAAGGCCCTGGTTACTGGATTTATTGAGGCATACTATGCCATCGGTGGCCAGTTGGACGGCATCATTACCGATACTGAGTATACTGCTATGGGTGATTGGTATCTTTACGGCACCTGGGGCGGATATTACGATAAAAATGCCTCTGCGACAGCTAACCGAAATCTCTATAATGATATTGTTGCAGATCCTCGCTACGAGACTGAGATCAAACCCTTGCTGGTAGAGCGTGGATTTACATTCTATGAGAAACCCAGTGGGTCCAGCAGCACCAGTAGCTATGAATGGCGCTCCGAAATCTGGAGTATTTTCCCTAACCAGATTTGGGGAAACCTGCCCGATAGCGAGGAAGCAAAATTTAATACGGTGTACAAAAACTGCGCTTCCATCTGGAACAAGGTTATGTATAACCGTATTGCCGAATATATAACAGAGGCAATCTATGAGCCTATGGCAGCTCGCTATCCCGATGGCGTCGTATCTGACTATAAGGTAGCTGACACTGCCACATGGGAACATTATATGACCGAAGGCGGCGGATTGGGATATTACGCCGGTAATTCCGACAAGATCGGCAATGCCTCCGATATGAATATGTATAATGCCAATCCCAACAGTGGCTTCTTTATGGACGGCGATACCTACCTTTATAAAAACATCCAGTCCTACAATAAGGCTGTTTACGATGATGATGCCTACAATTCTATGCTGTTCTATGTAAACAGATTTAAGAGCATCTATGCAGCTACCGACACCAAAAAGCTCAGTGCCTGGATCGCGGAGTACGATTATGACGGAAGAAATAACTCTGTGAAGAATTCTCCGTACTACGCAGAGGTTCTCTACCACATCGGCCTGCTGAATCCGCTGCCCTTCAAAATCTATATGTTTGAAGGTGATTCCAAGTTTGAGGATAACCCCACGAAGTACAATGAGTGTATGCAGGTCATTTCTCAGATATTGAACGAATTGACCCGTGTGGCCGGTTACTCTGACCGTAGACCCATTGAAACACCCCAGGCTTGGAATGACGGCTTCGTGTTGTCCGGTATGTATGCAAACGGCCGGAATATTTGGCGTCTGACCCCCGATACCACCGATGGTATGACTTTGGCAGACTTCAAAGTAGCCGGTACGGTCCCGACCTTCTCTATCAATGGCAATACCATTACTTTCCCCGGCGGTAAGGTTCTCTCTAACGGCGCAATCGATGTGGTTGGCACCTGCGGTTACTGGATCGAGACTGCTGCCGATGTGCAACCTGTTATCACCCGCGAGGCTGACCGTTATGCTAAGAATCCCTCTTATTTGGAGGCTTTTAATTACACTGACGGAACTGTCTTCAACAGCGACAATGCAAAAGAAAAGCAGGCTTGGGTAGCATCTTCCGACCTGCTGATTGAGAGTGGCGCCCTGGCGCTGACCGGCACTGCTACTTTGGACAATGTGAAACTGCCCAAGAATATCACAGCCGGCGATACCTATGCCAAGCAGCAGGCTTGGGAACTGTCTTTCACCTTGGCCGATGCTTTGAGCGCCGGTAATGTGACCTTGTTCAACGGTTTGGTAAAGCTGGAGAACAATAAGGTTTACTACAGCCAAAATGGTAGTTATGTGGAGCTGGCAGCAATCTCTGCCGGTACCAAGTACACCATCAACGTAAATAATAACTTCAACAATAACACTGCTACATATACGCTGTCCGCTGAAGGCGCAGTTGTTGCCCAGGCTGATGGTATTGCTGTTACAGCGGTAACTCTGCCTGTGGAGACAATTACTTTGGCAGCTACCGGTGTGACCACCAAGGTTTTGGTGGATGATTACAAGCTGTATCCTACCGGTTTTGAGTACGAAATCAAGTTCTTTGACGGTAATACCGGTGTTTACCAGGCTGCTACTGAAAAACTGACCAACGAAAAGGTAGCATTCCGCCTGCCTTGGATGAATGCAACTTCTGTAGATGCCAAGGCTCAGATTCATGTTGCTCGCTATGATAATAGTGGCAATTTGGTGTCTGATACCGTTCTGCGCAGCTTCGATATGAAGGCCAACTGGGACGGCGTAGAGACCGGCGTTTTGGAGAATACCACCGGAAGCCTTACTGTCTACCTGCACATTTGTAAGGAAGACAATACCGAGCTTCAGGGCCAGAAGGATGCCACCTGTTCCGCAGAAGGCTACACTGGCGATTTGGTATGTAAGGATTGCGGCGAGATTTTCAAAGAGGGTACCGCAATCAAAAAGCTGGGCCATACAAAAGAAACGATTAAGGGCAAGGCTGCAACCTGTACCGAACCCGGCTTGTCTGTCGGTGAGAAGTGTACCGTTTGTGGTGAAATTGTGACTCCTCAGGAAGAAATTCCTGCGCTGGGCCACGCATGGGAAATCACCGGTAACGGTTACCCGGCTACCTGTACCACTCCCGGTAAGACCGATAAAACAAAATGTACCAGATGTGGTAAGATTGAAAATGCAGTGGATATTCCCGCTTTGGGCCACACTGAGAGCGACCCTGTAAAGGAAAATGTGGTTGAAGGCTCCTGCACGCAGGATGCTTCTTATGACATGGTAGTATACTGTGCTACTTGTGGCGAAGTGATTTCCCGTGAAACTGTTACCAATGCCGCAGCAGGCCACACCGAGGAGATCATCTCCGGCAAGGACGCAACCTGTACTGAGGACGGCCTGACTGAGGGTAAGAAGTGCTCTGTTTGTGGTGAAATTTTGGTTGAACAGACTGCGATTCCTGCAACCGGTCACACCCCTGGCGAACCGGTTAAGGAGAAGGCCGTTGCGCCCTATTATGAACTGGCGGTATATTGTACTACTTGTAACGTAGAGCTTTCCCGTGAGAGCTTTAACGACTACACAGTTACCCTGTGGGGCACGGCCTATACGATTAAGGATACTGAACCCACGGAATACTACTGGGTCAACGGCGCTGAGGGCGAAGTTCCTGTGGCAGTTACCGCTGATGACAACTGGAACTACCGCTTTATGATCATCGAGGGTGTTCCCACCGTTACCATCCGTAATGCTGAGTATTCCTATACTGCTACATTCTTGAAGGCTACATATGATGGCAAGCTGAAGCTGGCATATGAAGGTGACAATGAAATTGTTGTGCCTTACAAGGCGTCCAGCGGATACCAGTTCGTGTCATATTCTGCCTCGAGCAATAGCGCCGGCGCAGGCAAGATGTATATTGAAGGTGCAGAAGCTGCTACCTTGAAAGTTACCGGTGGCTCGAAAGCCCAAACGATGCTTGCGATGGCTAAAAAAGCATATCTGTATATTACCGGTGGTACATTTAGCATAGAAAGGACCAATGCTGGCGGTGTCAATGCTGTCGTTTCCACAAACTATGGTAGAGTTTATGTTGAAAACTGTAACTTGACAGTAAAGAATAACACCGGTGTTGGTAACCAGCATCCTGCGTTTGTTTCCGGCGGCCTTATGAGTATCACGAATTCCGATGTGCATATTGAAGGTAACACATTGAATGCTTTGTGCGTCGCTATATTCTATTCGAATATGACGGGTTATACCAACGAAGGCGCGCTGACGATCAATGGCAACAGTAATGTAACAGTTATCAACAAACAGGCTGGTGACTATACCTTTGGCGGTAGAGGTATTTATGCCAAGAGTGTTACCATAAATGGCGGCAATTTGGAGGTTACGGGTGTCAATCAGGCCGTAGTTACCTCCAGCGGCAATGCACCTGTCTTGACTTCTTATGATGGACAATACAATATGTACACTGCTGTAGGTGGTGACCCTGTTTCCGAGTATACCGCAACGACCTACTTCAAGGTGAAGTACCTCTGCCCCCATACCAGCACTACCACTACTGAGCAGATCGTTGATTCTACCTGTACTGTAGCAGGCACAAAGACGACTACTGTTACTTGTGATGAATGTGGCTCTGTGATCAGCGAGGAGATCGTTGAGCTGCCCTTGGCTGACCATACTGAGAGCATTGTGCCCGGCAAGGACGCAACCTGTACCGAAACCGGCTTGACCGACGGTAAGGTTTGTACTGCCTGCGGTGAGGTTTTGAAAGAACAGACGGAGATCCCGATGATCGACCACGTGGCAGGCGAGCCTGTTAAGGAAAATGTGGTTGAAGTGACCGAGACCCAGGACGGCTCTTACGATCTGGTCGAGCGCTGCGCTGCCTGTGGCGAAGAACTGTCCCGCGAGCCTATTATTGTACCTGTACAGCGGGAAGAACCCAGTAATGCCACCTACACATTGGTGTTCTCAACGGGCAACAGTCAGTTGACACTTAGCTTGACAAGCTTTGATACTCCTGCTTATGCCAAGAACACAACGAAAAATGGTATCTTTGCAAAGAATGCTACGGATAAGTATGACTATATTGCGCAAACCACAGGTAGCGAGGAGAACTGGAACGCTAAACTGATTTGGCATTCCGGTGATGAAGGTCCCACCCTGTATTTGGACGGCTTTACAATTGACACATATAATGAAACTGTCCAAAATTATGTGTATAGAAGTAGCTCTGCGCAAAGCTACTATGCTGCTATTTATACCGGAACTGAGGCACCTTTGAAGATCGTTCTTACCGGTGAGGATAGCTACATCCGCAACTTTACAGGCATTACCTATCGTAACCAGCTGACCATTGAAAGTGATGGCGATACCATGCTGACTATGATCGGCAGAACCGGCATCGGTCCCCGAAATACAAGCGGCGCGCTTTATGCTACCAATAATGCCGATATTTCGGGCTATAAGCTGATCTTGGATGCAAATATGGATATTACTGTCCAGCACGCAGGTTATTGGGGCCACGGTATCCTTTGTACGGTCGGCGCTGATATGATTATCAACGGCGGTAATATAAATCTGACATCTACTGTTGTTGGACGCGTTCTTATGAAGGCAAAGAATTCCGGTAATATCATTATCAACGGCGGTAATGTAAATGCCGGTGGTAGTGCGGATAGAGGCATTTGGGTATGGCCTGACTACAATGTTTATGTAAATGGCGGTTCGCTTGCTGCGTATGGCAACTTCTATGCGATGTATGCAAGTTCTGCAAACAGCCCCGGTAAAAGCGATACGACTACTCCGGTTCTGCCCGAAAATGGCAACTATACATTGTGGCAGGGCGACAGCAGTGAAACAGCTAAAGAGGTTACAACGCTGATTAGCGAGGATAACTACTTCAAGGTTGACTTTGGTCCCGAGTGCGAGCATATCGAGGAAATCGTTCCTGGTAAGGCAGCAACCTGTACCGAGGTTGGCTACACCGAGGGCAAGATCTGTACCGTCTGCGGTAAGAGAACTGTCCTGCGTAAGGAAATCCCCGCACTGGGTCACATCGAGGTGGTAATGCCCAGCAGAGATGTAACTTGTACGGTCGACGGCCTGTCCGAGGGCAAGAAGTGCTCTACCTGTGCTGAGGTTTTAGTGGCACAGATCGTGATCCCCGCACTGGGCCACACCTATGACGATGTCACCGACATTGATTGTAATACCTGTGGCGCGATTCGTCCCACCATCACGGTTGAAGGCAATAAGGTCTCTGTGCACCTCAATGGCGTTGCGAGCGCAAAGACCCATACCTTCTATGTGGAAGGAAAGAATGTTGCTGATATCAACAATTGGAATGAACTGAAGGCAACCGGCACACTGTATACCTATTCTGCTTATGAATTTACGCTGAAGAAGGCTGGCGACTATGTGCTGCGTCTGGAGTACTATGACAGTGAAGGCGTAAGAGCTGTTGCGTCGTATCCTGTAACCATTGAGGAAACGGATGATACTGCTACCCCTGCCTGCAAGCCCGAGTTCATCGTTAATGACAATCTTGTTACGGTCAAATACAATGGCGCAACCAATATGAAGGTCCATGCCTTCCATGTGGAGGGCAAGGAAATTGCTGACATCAACTACTGGAGTGCGTTGAAGGCAGCGGATCCCAACTTCAAGACCTACAGCAAGAATATCATTCCCCTTACTAAGGTTGGCAGATACATCCTGCGCGCTGAGTATACTGACACAACTGGCGCTAAGTGCAACGAGTCCTTTGAAGTGAACGTTGCCTGCGTTCCTGTTTCCGTGACCGTCGCTCAGCAGAATGTTACCGTGAACATTGATGGCGCTACCAACGTAAAGGTATTTGCGTTCTTCGTGGAAGAGGGCGAGTCCGTAAGCAACATCTATGACTGGAACGAACTGAAGAGCGTGGATCCCGAATTCAAGACTTATCTTAGAAACTCCTTCAAGCTGCCTGAGATCGGCAGATATGTCCTTCGTGTTCAGTACGTGGATGCCAAGGGTGTAACAAGGGCGGTTTCTTATATGGCCATCACAAGCCTGATCGTTCCGGAGGCTACCATGTCCGGCGCATGGGTGAAGATCACCCCCAATGGCTTGACAGTTCAGAAGGTTCATGTTTTCAATATTGATGGCCAGGAAATTGCCGACATCAACGATTGGTATGAACTGAAAGCTGAGGCAAACTCCTACAAGGCTTATTCCAAGACTTCGTTCACGTTGAAAAACAGCGGTACTTACGTATTGCGTATTGAGTTTATTGACAGAACCGGTAAGTTGAACAAGACTTCTCAGCTGATCAACTTTGAACCCTGAAATCAAAACAGATAATCCCTAATGGCTTCGGCTCACCAAAAGGTGGGCCGGAGTTTTTTGCAATAAATTTCCGCATTTTTGCATTTTTTATTTATCGCGAAAAACAAGGTAAAATCAATCGAAAAAATTAATATTTGGCATTTGTGCAATATAACAAAGCACTCAAAAGTGGCTAACTGCCTTGCATATAGGGATGTTTGTACGCAAGCGGCACACATATTTTACACAAATGGTTTACAATAGTGCCAAAGTTATGTTGACAATATGAAAAAAACGAAATAATTTTTGTGCATTTTTTCGCTATTATGCATAAAAAATTGCCTTGCAAACGAAAAATGCGGCTGATATAATATTATCGACCGGTTATTCCTTGTAATAACCAACAAAATTTCGCAAATTGGAGGTAAAAACAATGAAGCGATTTCTATCAATCCTTCTGACGTTGGCAATGGTATTGTCGATGGTCCCCGCAGTGGGCCTTGCGGCACTTGCCGAGACAACGACAGAGGCGGACATGAAACCCTACTACGGTTTGGGTTGGTCCGACATCAGCCGTATGAAGTTTTCCAACTTGGACGGCATGCCCACTATTGCCGTTGGCATTAGTGAAGAAACAGGCAATGTGACCCTGTCCTATGGTGGAACAACTAACCCCGAGGGCATGGCTCAGGTCATGAAGTCCGTTATGGACAGCTATCCCGCAGGTATGCGGTATATTATGCTGTACGGAACGGCTAAGGCCTTCAAAGCCTACGAGGACGAGGGTCTTCATCTCTTTGCCGATAAGGGCATGGGCGAGTTGAAGACTTTGTTCACTGCCTTTATCCAGGCCTACGCCGAGATCGGCGGCAAGCTGGACGGCTTGATCCTGGATACCGAGTACATCAATATGGGTAGCTGGTATCTGTACGGCGATCCCTATGGCGGCCATTATGACGCCAATGCCCCGGAGGGCAGCAACCGTAATTTCTACTGGGATGTTGTAAACCATCCTCAGTACGCTACGGATATCCGTCCTCTGCTGGTAGAACGTGGCTTTAAGTTCTACGAGGAGACCACTGACAGAAAGTCCGAAATTTGGAGTATGTATCCTGCGCATCTCCTGTCTGCTGCTGAGCGTGTCAAGTATGCCGGCTGCTATGACATTTGGAATACTGTAATGGGCATCCGTGTTGCCAATTACCTGAACGATGCAGTGTATGCGCCTCTGGCTGCAGAGTATCCCGATGCCATTATGTCCGACTATCAGGAAACTGATGTGGATGCATGGCAGAAGCATATGTCTGCTTCCGGTGGCAAGAGCTGGATTGCTGGCAATAGCATCAAGGTTGGTAACACCTCCAACCATAACAGCTATCAGTACCGTCCCGATAGCAACTTCTATAAGGATAACGACGGCAATGTGGTTTACAAGAACCCCACTGCCTACAATGAGGCTGTCTACGAGAAGAGCAGCTACAATATGTTCGCTGTGGATGCAAACCGCTTTAAGCAGTACTATGCTTCCACTGAGAATAAGCAGCTCAATGCCTGGATCGCTGAGTATGACTACAACGAGGGCACTGGCTCCGCCAGCAACACCCCCTACTATGCAGAAACCATCCTGCATATCGGTATGCTGAATCCCCAGCCCTTCCTGATCTATATGTATCGTTCCAGCTTTGAAAGCCAGGAAGCTTACGATGAGCGTATGCAGGTCATTTCCCAGCTCCTCTCCGAGCTGACCCGGGTGGCAGGCTATGCTGACCGCAAGCCCATCGAGACTCCCGTAGCCTGGAACGATGGCTTTATCCTGTCCGGTATGTACACCGGTGGCAGAAACCTGTGGCGTATCACGCCCGATACCACCCACGGTATGACCGTTGAGGACTTCCTTATCACCGATGAGGCACCTACCTTCTCCGCAAACGGTGTCACCATTACCTTCCCCCAGGGCCGTATCATTGCTGACAGCGAGATCAGCGTGGTTGGCACCTGCGGTTACTGGGTTGAGACTCCTAAGGATGTGCAGCCCATCTACGCTTACGAGGATAACCGTTACGCAAACAACCCCTCCTATGTTGAGGACTTTGACTATGCTAACGGCACCATCTTCAATGGTGAGAACGCAAATGAGAAGCAGGCTTGGGAAGCCGATGCTGACCTGGCTGTCCAGGGCGGCGCTTTGGCACTGACCGGCACTGCAACTCTTAACAATGTGAAGCTGCCTAAGAACATCACTGCCGGCGATAACTACGCCAAGCAGCAGGCTTGGGAAGCTGCCATTACTCTGACACAGGGTATGACTGCCGGTACAGCCACTCTGCTGAACGGCGCATTCAAGCTGGATGCAAACAAGCTTTACTATAAGGCAAGCACCGGTTATATTGAACTGGCAGAATTGACCCACAATACCAAGTACACTGTGAAGGTCGATAACGACTTCGCAGCCAATACTGCAACCTACACCATCTCCGCAAACGGCGCTGTTGTGGCTACCGCTGAGGATGTTGCAGTTGCAGCTGTCACCCTGCCCGTGGAGACCATCGGCTTTGCTGCTGAGAACCTGGCCACCACCGTGCTGGTTGACGATTACAAGCTGTACCCCACCGGTATTGCCCAGGATCTGGAGCTCTACAAGGCTTCTTCCGGCCTCCAGATCACCACTGATTCCACTACCGAAACTGAGGTAGCTTACCGCGTTTCCTGGCTGAATGCCACCCAGACCGGTAAGAAGGCCAATGTGGTTGCCACCATCGGCGGCGTACAGACCGTTGTTGCAACCGTAGAAATGGCCGCCAATGCTGACGGTGTCATCACCGGCATCATTGAAAACGAGGCCGGCGCAGAGCTGAGTGTTGCTCTGGTCGATGACGGCATCTACACTCCCGATGCAGCCCCCGAGGGCGGCGACTTCGATTGGGAAGCTGAGATCCCCACCATCGAGGTTGAGGTTCCCGAGGAGACTGTGCCTGCTGAGCCCACCTTCCCCGTGATCCCCGATCCCGTGGATCCCGTTCCCGGGGAAGAGCCTGCTGAGGGTTCTACCGCTGGCATCACTTTGGGTAACTGGGATATGCAGTATTGGTCCGTTACCTACGGCGGCGCACCTGCCTATGCTGTGAGCTATGCTCAGCAGGGCTACACCGCTGATGGCGTGGAGAACGGTACTATGTGGCTCACCAAAAAGGGTGATGCCGACAACTGGAACTTCAAGTTCGAGTGGCCCAAGGGCGGCGTGCCTACCTTGACCATGAAGGATGTTACCTATGATATCATCGGCGATGACGGTACCACCCTGTGCAAAAAGACGGTTAAAAATGTCACCGATGAGACCACCGGTGAGACCGTGGAGCAGGTTACCTACAGCGCTTACAACAGCCGTACCCTCATCCTGCCCAGCACCAAGCACGAAGTCAGAGATCTGAAGATCGTGCTCATGGGCGAAAACCGCGTGGAAGCAAACTACGGTATTCTCAAGGGCGACTTTGGCAATGTTACCTTCACCAGCGAAGACGGCGGCAAGCTGACCGGCTTTGGCGGTACTTACGGTATTTCTCTCTTCGGCGATGCTGATCTGACCTTCGACAATGTCGAAGTGTCTGTTGAGAAGGCCGGTGCCGGCGGTAACGCTGTCCCCATCCGTACAAACAACGGTGATCTGCGGATCATCAATTCCAAGATTTCCGCTGTCAATGGCAATAATGTTGCGATTGCGGCTATGGGAACCGGTAATGTTTACATTCACCGTTCCACCGTCAATGCTACCGGTACCTTGACTGGTCCGAATCCCAGCGTTGGCCCGCTCCATGCATCCAACGGCACTGTTACCATCTCCGGTAACAGCAAGATCACTGCCACCGGTACCAACTGCGCCGGTATCAGCGGTGTCAAAGGCGTTACCATCAACGGCGGCGAAGTGAATATCAACGCCAATGGAACCGGTATCCACAGCGTCGAAGGCGATATCTGCATCAATGGCGGTATCGTAAATATCACTGCGGACAATGGCCTTAACAAGAACCCCGTCCTGGCCGAGGGTGTTGTGGGTTACTACGGCCCCGATGCCGATCATCTGGACTACTACCATGCGAACGCTTACGGCTCCAAGTTCGTAAGATTCGAAGGCCATGTCCACGAAGAGGTCGCTATCCCCGCTATGGCTCCCACCTGCACCGCTGCAGGCCGCGAGGGCGATGGCCTGGTATGTCTGACCTGTGGCGAGATCCAGGTGGAAGCCACCGTGATCTCCTCCACTGGCCATACTATGGTGGATGCAGACTGCGAGACTCCCAAGCACTGCATCAACTGCGATTATACCGAGGGCGAGGCACTGGGCCACACTGAGGCCATTCTGCCCGCTGTTGCAGCTACCTGTACCCAGGTCGGTCTGACCGAGGGCAAGTACTGCTCCGTATGTAATAAGTACCTGGTACTCCGCGATGTCATCGAGAAGCTTCCCCACACCGAGGTTGAGATCCCCGCTGTGGCAGCTACTGATACCGAGGGCGGCCATACCGCAGGTGTGAAGTGCTCTGTCTGTGACGAGATCCTGGTCGAGCCCGAGGGCATCGCACCTTTGACCGTCCAGAAGGAAGTCATTAAGGTTATGCGCGATACTGTTTTGACGGCATATTCTGACGGCCGCGCAAGCTATATGATTAACACACCAATAGAGCGCAGCTATACTGTTACCAACGAGGATGGTTCTACCTCCACAGTTACCTTCCAGGGTACTACCTTGAAGAGAATTGCTGCTGCAACTCTGGAAGAGCCTGCAGAGTGGAATGTGAAGTTCTACTGGCCCGCAGGTGGTGTGCCCACCGTCGTGCTGAAGGGCGCTGTTATGGACAACTATGATGAGACTACGGGTAAATACGCAGTCATCAGCGGAAACTTGTCTATTCATTACAGTAGCTTCGTTTGCGGATATTCCGATACAGATAGCGCTACAGTGCGGGATTTGGCAATTGTTATTGAAGAGGACAGCTCTTTCGCATCTGCCGGACAAGTTGTTCAGAAATGTGCCCAATATGGTGACATCATTGTCTCCAGTGTTGGCGATGCAAAGCTGACTACCCGCAACACTGCTGGTATCATTTCTAACAAGAACCTGATCCTGAACAATGCAAACCTGGATATGCAGGTTAACTACTATTCGACCAACAACCGTCCCTTGTATGCCCCCAACGGCGGCGTTACCATCAACGGCGGTAACTACAAGATCTACAGCCCCACTGCAGCGGGCGGTTCTGGCAACAGCAGCGGTGCGGTTGGCGCACTGATCTATGCCGGCGCAGGCAATGTCGTCATCAATGACGGTACCTTTGATCTGCTCACCGGTTACTACTCTGGTACTGGCGGCGTGTTCGCAATTACTGCTAACGGTGAAGGCAGCGCTGTCATCGTCAACGGTGGCGATCTGAAGATCGACAGCCGGAATGTCGTTGCTATGGGTGGCGGTGGAGATAATCCGATCTTGATTAACGGCGGTAAGATCTACGCTACTAACCATGGTGTAGCCACTATTAGCGACAATATAAAGATGACTGGCGGCGTTTTGGAGCTGTACCGTACTGACGGCAGCGCACTCGGCAATGTTTCTCAGTTGGATCTGACCGAGATGCCTTGCTGGTCCACCATGACGGGCAATAATGCTGAAACTGCCAAGACAGTCGCAGAAATTAGCAATAATTACTACGTGAAGATCTCTGCTCACAAGCTGACCGAGGTCGCGGAAGTTCCCGCTACTTGCTATGCTGAGGGTAATATCCACCACTGGCATTGCGAGACCTGCGGCAAGAACTTCGCAGACGCTGAGGGCGATGAGGAGCTGGCTTTCACAGCTATCATCTGCGACGGCCACGATTGGGTCGATGCTACCTGTACTGAGCCCAAGACCTGTACAGCCTGCGGCCTCACCGAGGGCGAGGCTCTGGGCCACAATGTGGTGATCCTGCCTGCCGTGGCAGCAACCTGCACGCAGACCGGTCTGACCGAGGGCAAGTACTGCTCCGTATGTAATAAGTACCTGGTCTTCCAGGAGGTTGCTGAGAAGCTTCCCCACACCGAGGTTGAGATCCCCGCTGTGGCAGCTACCGATACCGAGGGCGGCCATACCGCTGGTAAGAAGTGCTCCGTCTGTGACGAGATCCTGGTCGAGCCCGAGGGCATCGCACCTTTGACCGTCCAGAAGGAAGTCATTAAGGTTATGCGCGATACTGTTCTGACCTGTTATTCTGACGGCCGCGCAACCTATATGATTAACACACCGGTAGAGCTTAGCTATACTGTTACCAATGAGGATGGTTCTACCTCCGAAGTTACCTTCCAGGGTACTACCTTGAAGAGAATTGCTTCTGCAACTTTGGAAGAGCCTGCAGAGTGGAATGTGAAGTTCTACTGGCCCGCAGGTGGCGTACCCACCCTGGTACTGAAGGGCGCTGTTATGGACCACTATGATGAGACAGCAGGGCAATTTGCTGTAATCCATGGAAATTTGACTGTCCATTATAGCAGTCTTGTTTGCGGATATTCCGATGCAGAGAGTGAGACCGTTCGCGATTTGGCAATCGTGATTGCAGAGAACAGCTCTCTGGAAGGTAACGGACAGGTTGTTCAGAACTGCACCCAGTATGGTGACATCATCGTGTCCAGCGTTGGCGATGCAAAGCTGACTACCCGTACCAATACTGGTTTCTATGTCAATAAGAACCTGATTTTGAATGATGCTAACCTGGATATGGAGATCATCTGCGGCGCTTATCCTTCCGATTGGAACTGCGGATTCTACGCACCCAATGGTAACATCACCTTCAACGGCGGTATTTACAAGTACAACAGCACCAAATCCGGCGCAATTATTCGTGCGAAAGCAGGCGATATCGTCTTCAACGGCGGTAACTTCGACCTGAACACTGCATTCCGTTCCGCTACCGGCGGTGTGTTTGCAATCCTCAACAAGAGCGCTGATCACACCATCATCTTCAACGGTGGCGATGTGAAGGTGAATTCCGGCAATGTGGTCGCTATGGGTGGCATGAATCCCATTGAGATCAACGGCGGCAAGATCTACGCCACCAACACCGCAGTAGCTACGCTGAACATCACCGATAAAGAGGCGGATCCGGATAGCTATGTGAAGATGACCGGCGGTACTTTGGAACTGTACCGCAAGGATGGTGCCACAATTGTGAATCCTTCCCAGATTGACTTGACCGAGATGTCCTGCTGGTCCGGTGTCGCAGGCGACAGTGCTGAGAAGGCTGAGGCAATTACGGAGATTGTCAAGAAGAAGTACATTAAGATTTCTGCCCACGACTTGATCGAGGTTGCAGAGATTCCCGCTACCTGTGCTGCTTCCGGTACTGCTCAGCACTGGGCATGTGAGAAGTGCGGCAAGCTGTTCGCTGATGCTGCTGCTACGCAGGAAATCACCGACCCCGCTGAGCTGTATATCGCAGCTAACCACAACTGGATCGATGCAACCTGCACCGAGCCCAAGACCTGTCCCACCTGTGGCCTCACCGAGGGCACTGCTCTGGATCATAACTGGGTCGTTGTGGAAGGCAAGGAGCCCACTTGCTCCGAGCCCGGCTACACCGAAGGCGAGAAGTGCGCCGTTTGTGGCGAATGGTCCGTAGAGCCTGAAGAGCTCGAAACCCTCGAGCATGAATGGATCATCGTGGAAGGTAAGGAACCCACCTGTACTGAGGTTGGTTATACCGAGGGCGAGAAGTGCGCTATTTGTGGCGAATGGTCCGTAGAGCCTGAAGAGCTCGAAATGCTCGATCATGAAACCTACGAAGTCGAAGGCAAGGCAGCAACCTGCACCGAGCCCGGTATGACCGCTGGCACCAAGTGCGAAGTTTGTGGCAATGTTGTTTCCGGCTGCGAAGTGATCCCCGCACTGGGCCACACCGAGGAGATCATCCCCGGCAAGGCAGCAACCTGCACTGAACCCGGCCTGACCGAGGGCAAGAAGTGCTCCGTCTGTGGCACCGTACTGGTTGCTCAGACCGAGATCCCTGCAACCGGTCACGTCAACACCACTACTACCGAAACTGTTGTTGACGCAACCTGTACTGCAGCTGGTAGCAAGACCACTACCGTGACTTGCGCTTGCGGCGAAGTCGTCAGCACCACCACCGAAGAGATCCCTGTCCTGCCTCACACCGAGGAGATCATCCCCGGTAAGGAAGCAACCGAGACCGAGCCCGGCCTGACGGTCGGCAAGAAGTGCTCCGTCTGTGGCACCATCCTGGTAGCCCAGGAAGAGATCCCCGCAACCGGTCCTGTGGTAGCAGACCACCCCGTAGCATCTCTGGACGGCTCTAAGGTCACCTTCGACCTGGGTACCGCACAGGAGCTGACCCGCGTCTATGTATTCTACGTAGAC
>JAZNNO010000060.1:0-4554 GCA_045580345.1 Faecousia sp. | reverse complement strand
ATTTACATACAGAACCTCGGTGGACTTGGCGATGGGAAACACATACAGACCGCCGTCGGCGATCCGCCCCTCTTCCACAAAGGCATCCACATACTCCGCCAATTCTTTATCAGTAAAGTAGTTGTCAAAATTGGCAAGCATGCCCTTCTGCTGGAACTGGATGGCAACCTTGGGATAGCCGGTGAATATATCCGGCATGGCGGGCGCGCCGGGATCTCCGTTGACGATCATGGTCAGACTTTTGTTCAGCTCGGAGCTGGAGGAAATGGCAGTTACATCGATTACGATGCCTTTCTCTTTGCCCACAGTGCTGTTAAATTCATCGATCAGCAGGTCCATGGTCTGCTGCATATCGCCGCCGTAATTGTGCCACATGGTCAGCTTAATGGGGTTCTTCGGGTCCAGTCCGGTATCGGAACAACCGGAGAAAATGCAGACCGTCAATACCAGTGTCAGGATAAGCGAAATGACCTTTTTCATGGAAACCTCCTTGCTGAATCTTCCCAAATTCAAAAATTTTTGCATATTTTTTATCCCATCCCACCTTTTTGAGGGTTTCGGGTGGGGACAAAACCGGGAAAATCCGTAAAATCTGAAGTGTAAGCAGCAGTCATCCTGCATTTGCTTCCAATAAAATCTTATCACGGTGTGTTGTTTCAGTCAACACTTTTTCGAAAGGAGGGACGCAATTGAGACATCAAATTTCCGAACTGCCCAGATATCAGATCGTAAAGGAAGAGAACAAAGTAATTTTCCGTTTCTTCTGTGAGTTGTCCGGTGCCGCTGTATTTACCTCAGAACCCATAAGCACCGATGCTCCGGAAGAAACACTTCTGCTAATTTGGAAACGCAGTGGAGAGAACCTGTTCCACCGATGCAAAAAATGCGGCAAATTGGTGTGCGATCTGATGTATAACCCGGATGTGTTCCAATGTGTCAGCTGCGCCCCGTGGGAGAATAAACCGAACTTCTGCGTAACCTGCGGTGAGAAGCTCCCTGCTAAAGACACCTATTGCAGGAAATGCGGTCAGCGCCTTCGGTATAAGGAGGTGTGGGCATGAAAGATCCGGAAAGGATCCGGCAGGAAAGTATGGAGCATTTTGGTTTCGGAATCCCCTCCATGAAGAAAGCGAGGATCTGCAATCACTGCGGCAAGGTCGCTTCCGCAAAACAAGCCTACTGCAATTCCTGTGGCAGCAAGCTGCCGGAGGAAACGGTCTATGAGCAGTATCGGTCTATGCACCGGAGTTGCCAAAACTGCGGCACAGTGCTGACACGAAGCTACGGCTACTGCCCACAGTGCGGTACAAAACAGTCAGAACAAACAATGAATATAAATTAAGGAGTGTGTATTATGAAAGCTGGTCAAGTATTCCGTAAAACGATGCCCTTCTGTTGGGCAAAGCTGCTGCTGGGCGGCGCAACCGTCCTGATCTCTGCCATTCTGCTGGCAATCCTTATGGGTCTGGGCTGGCTGTTTGGCGAAAACGGCATGGTGATCTGTATCTTCATCTGGATCGGTGCCACCGGTGTCATTCGTTTTGCAATCATGCATTACTTTGGCTATCTGGTAAAGGCCGGACATATTGCGGTGATCGCCGAAGCAACGACCACCGGCAAAGTGCCTGCCAATCAGGTCAAGTACGGTATGGACAAGGTGAAAGCCCGTTTCGCCACCGCCAATATCTACTTCGCTGTAGACAAGCTGGTATCCGGTGCAGTCAAGCAGATCCAGCGGGGCATTGAAAAGCTTGGCAACGCCATGAGCTTTATCCCCGGTATGGAGCATGTGACCAAAGCCGCCAACTTCTTTGTAGAGCTGTCTTTGGGTTATATTGACGAGTGCTGCCTGGGCTATACCTTCTACAAAGCGGAGCAGGGTGCATTCCAGAGTGCCTGCGACGGTGTTGTGATCTACGCCCAGAACATTAAGCACCTGCTGAAGAACGCAGCCAAGACCATGCTGAAAGTCATCATCGGTGTTGTGGCAGTGGTGCTGGTGGTGTTCATTCCCGTGGGCCTGCTGTTCAAGGTTCTGAACTGGAGCGGTTTCCTGGCATTCCTGCTGGCCTGCCTGATTGCCTGGGTCGTGAAATTTGCGTTCCTGGACAGCTTCATCCTTTGCCAGACGATGGCTGGCTATATGGAGGTTGCCCCCACCACCCAGATCACCTTCGATCTGTATCAGAAGCTCTGCGGTATTTCCAGCAAGTTCAAGGAGCTGTGGAACAAGGGAAAGGCAGAAACGCCCCAGCCCGCTTATGCGGCTGCTTCTGCCGGCGCAGCTCCAGTGTATAATGCACAGCCTGCTGCTCCGGCACAGCCCCAGGCACCACCTGCAGGTGAGTTTAAGTTCTGCGGTCAGTGCGGTGCAAAGAATGATGCCGGTGCCGGTTTCTGCGGCGAGTGCGGCGCAAAGATGTAAAGGAGGACGACAGCTATGGCAGGAATTTTAGACGGACTGGTCAAGGGCCTTGCCTCCCTGGCACCCCAGGATGACCCCGATGTGAAAATCTTTAATGCACAGAATGAGCTGAAGGAGATCGAGGAAAAGGAAACGGCCATTTTCGCCCAGTTAGGCCGCCAGGTCTATGAGGCAGGTGGTAAGGATGCCTACCCTGAGGCCAGTGTGCAGCTGGATGCACTGGCAGCGAACCGGGCGCAGATCCAGCAGAAGGTAACCCAGCTGAAGGAAGAAAAAGCCGCCAAGGAACGGGCGGAAGCCCAGGCGGCAGCGGAGCGGGAAGCTGCAGAAGTGTCCCGTACCTGCCCCAACTGCGGAACAGTCAATGCAGAGGGCTGCAAGTTCTGCTGCGATTGCGGCACCCGGCTTCCGGAAGCGGCTCCTGTACAGCCGAAGAAACGGTTCTGCACTTCCTGCGGTACCGAGGTTGCGGAGGGTATGAAATTCTGCTCCGCCTGCGGTACCCGGCAGGAATAACAGACAGCTATAATTGAAAGGACGGAGGACAACACCATGAAAAAACTGTTGGCTATCATACTGGCAGCATTGATGCTGATCTCCCTGGCTGCCTGTGGAAACAATGAGACACCGTCCGGCAGTGAAAACAACCCCGGCACTTCTCAAAGTGGCGACCAGGGTAGCACCGAGAATCAGGGCGGCGAGGAAAACAATTCCGGCACCACCGAGCCGGACAACACCGGCAATAACAGCTCAGAAAATAGCGATGCTGAAATCACTACGGTTGAAGATTTCTTCGCTTTCTATGGTTTTAATTCCGAAAATATCAAACCCAACCACTTCACTTCTTTTGAAGAGCTTGAGATGGTCGGCAGCGTAAAGATCGGTAAACATGGAAGTAAGGGAATCGTAAAATTCAATGTTGAGAAGGGCAAAACCACGGCGGATGATTACAACGCCTGGTTTGAAGCGCTACATGCAGAAATGACGGCGCTATCTGAGGATGGAAAACTGTGGTACACTGCCGGTACTGCAAAAGAGGCAATGACGGTAGAAGAGCTGAAAGCTGAGGCTTGGTGGGATAGCAGCCCATACAGCACTTGCTACATCACCACGAATGCGAACGGCAAGGCTACGCGGATCAACATTTCCTATAGCTACGATGTTGAGGCTGAGCAGTATAAAATCATCATCCTGGTACACGGCCCGGGTTAACTAAATAACGAACTACCGGGGCGGCCTGCAGCTCCGCCGGCTGCCCGTGTGTGCCATGACGAGAGGAGGAATAACCTTTGAAACGAATATTAAGTGCTTTCCTCTCAGTGTTTCTGCTGTTGTCCCTTTTCTCGGTAACAGCATTTGCAGCAGAGGAAAACGATATTGGGGAATTTGAATTGCCCGCACCTCAAGCCCCCAACTATTTTGTCTACACCGACGGTGATGCAAGCGAAGGACATCATGACGATCTGCGCATGATCATGGTCGCCGACACGCAAGTAGCGCTGCTTGCAGCGGAGTACAGCAAGGATAGCGAAGCGTTCTATAAAAAATACGGCCTTTGGTCTTTTGAAATCGTAATGCAATACGACGTATCGTTGGATGGTGAGAGCAACTGGCAGTACACAAGCGAGTGGGATAGTCAGTACAACGTAGGCAGCTACGGCGAAGGTTTCCAAAGTGTTTCCCTCCGCTCTGAACTGATGGAGGACTTCGAGTTCTTCTGGCTGACCTACTACGAAGGCCCCGATTCCGATACCTTCGTTCCTTATAAGCCCGCCATTCTTCCCGAGAAGTTTACGGGTGACGGCTACGAGAACGATATTTATTCCTTCGACGTGGAAAACCACAGTCTTTACATCCGCTGCCGCTACTATATGGAGTGGGAGCCTATAGTAAAGAACGAGGACGGCGAAGGCCCCGGCGAAAAGCAGTCTAAATTCTCCGATTGGTCGGAAAGTGCTGTGTTCGGCAAGAACGGTACGCAGATCACACCCGACGAGCCGACAACTTACGAAGCCCCCGTTATTTCCGATCTCAAGATCGTTCCGCCCGGCGAGAACGAGCAAAACAGCCATCTGGAATACGTGCAGACCACACCTGAATCGGTATGGATGACCGGCGTGTACTACCTG
>JAZNNO010000059.1:0-11742 GCA_045580345.1 Faecousia sp. | reverse complement strand
GGTGACGCTTCCATGGCCCGCGGCCCCGTGTGGGAGGCTATGAACTTCGCCGCCATGGATCAGTACAAGACCATTTGGGAGTCCCACAATGACGGCATGCCCATCCTGTTCAACACCTTCAACAACTCCTACGGCATGGGCGACCAGACCCGCGGCGAGACCATGGGTCAGGGCTGCATGAGCCGTATCGGCTCCGGTATCAGCCCCACTCAGTTCCATGCTGAGACTGTGGACGGTTTCAATCCTCTGGCTGTGATCGACGCTATGCGCCGCAAGCTGGAGCTGCTGCGCAACGGCCAGGGCCCCGTCGCTCTGGAGACTCTGACCTACCGCTTCTGCGGCCACTCCGTCTCCGACTAGAACGCTTACCGCACCAAGGAAGAGATGGACGATTGGAAGAACTACGATCCTCTGACCACCTATCCCGCCGCCCTGATCGAGGCCGGCGTGTGCAAGCAGGCCGACATCGACGCCATCCTGGAGGAGACCCGCGAGCGCATGACCCTGATCTGCAAGTACGCTGCCGATCCCGAGTTCAGCCCCTACTGCGACTTCAACAAGGATCCCGCCGTTGTGGAGCGCCTGATGTTCTCCAACCAGAAGGTTGAGAAGATGGACGACCGCGAGCCCGAGTACACCATCCCCAAGGAGGAGGCCGAGGGCTACAAGAAGATCAAGAGCAAGAGCCGCAGCCCCATCGGCCCCGACGGCAAGCCCGTTTCCAAGATGAAGCTGTACAACCTGCGTGACGGTCTGTCCGAGGTTATCTGGGACCGCTTCTACGAGGATCCCACCCTGGTCGCCTACGGCGAGGACTGCCGTGACTGGGGCGGCGCTTTCGCTGTCTACCGCGGCATGATGGATGCTCTGCCTCACTGCCGTCTGTTCAACTCTCCTCTGGCTGAGGGCGCTATCGTGGGTACTGCTGTCGGTTACGCTCTGTCCGGCGGCCGCGCTCTGGTCGAACTGATGTACGCTGACTTCATCGGCTGCGCCGGTGATGAGATCTTCAACCAGATGGCTAAGTGGCAGGCAATGTCCGCCGGTATTTTGAAGATGCCCCTGGTTCTGCGTGTTTCCGTGGGCTCCAAGTACGGCGCTCAGCACTCTCAGGACTGGACCGCTCTGTGTGCTCACATTCCCGGCCTGAAGGTCGTCTTCCCCGCAACGCCTTGGGAAGCTAAGGGCCTGATGGAGACCGCCTTGAAGGGTACTGACCCTGTTGTCTTCTTCGAGTCTCAGAGAATTTACGACGTGGGCGAGCAGTTCCACGAGGGTGGCGTTCCTGAGGAGCGTTATGAGATCACCATCGGTGATGTGAACAAGGTCCGCGACGGTAAGGATGTTACCATTCTGACCATTGGTGCAGTTCTGTACCGCGCTATGGACGCTGTTAAGACCCTGTCCGAGAAGTACGGCATGGAGGCTGATGTTATCAACATTCACTCCCTGGCTCCTCTGGATTACACCAAGATCGTTGAGTCCGTCCGCAAGACCGGCCGCGTTGTCCTGGTATCCGATGCCTGCGCCCGTGGCAGCTTCATGAACGATGTAGCTCGTAACATCACCGAGTTGTGCTTCGACGATCTGGATGCACCTCCCGTTGTGATCGGTGCTAAGAACTGGATCACTCCTCCCTTCGAGTTCGACGAGTACTTCTTCCCTCAGGCAAGCTGGATCCTCGATGCTATCAACGACAAGCTGGTTCCCCTGGAAGGCCATGTCTCCACCACCGGCTGCACTGAGGCTGAGACCATCCGCCGCGCTAAGGAAGGCGTGTAATTTCCAATGGAGATACAACGCACAGCCAATGCCGGCGTGCTGCTGAAAATGGATGGCGTGTCCATCCTGCTGGACGGTCTGTGTGACGGAATTGATATCTATCTTCCCACACCGGCTGCCATCGCGGACAGCCTGCTGATCTGTCCTCCCGATGTTTTGGCATTTACCCATAACCATCCGGATCATTGCAGCGAAGCGTTGCTTCTCCCATACCGCAAACAGAATCTCCGGCCCATTCTTGGGCCGGAGTATCTGCCTATAGAGGGGGTGCGGATAGGGGAGGTAACCATTATGCCGGTGCCAAGCCGCCATATCGGCAAAACAGAGCCGACTCTTGTGCACCATAGCTTTATTATAAAGGGCAGCAAGTGCGTGTGGTTTATGGGCGATGCAGCCCCCCTGCAGTGGAAGAACCGTTCAGACCTACCCAAGCCGGATGTGCTGATCGGGCCGTATGCCTATGCCAATACGAAGTCCGCTTGGAAAATGTCCTGCTCTTTGGCAGATAAGGTGGTTTTGCTCCACTTGCCGGAGCAAAATAACGACCCTTACGGCCTGTGGACAGCGGTGGAAAACGCCACCACCGGCGCAGACAACCTGTTTATCCCTAAAATAGGGGAATGTGTTGGAATCAAATAATGCCAAAAAGACACCCTTGGGGTGTCTTTTTGTCATTGAAAGGCTTATTTTATAGCATTTCGGGCGTATTCCCGGGGTGACATGCCCATCTCCTGCTTAAAATACCGGGAAAAATATCCGACAGACTGAAAGCCGCAGCTTTCTGCAATGTCGCTCACACTGGAATTGGTGTATTTCAGTAATCGGCAAGCCACAGATAATCTGGCAGACAGCAATTCCTGCTTGGGAGATACACCGAAGTAGTCTTTGTACAAGGCGCAAAACCGGCTGACAGAATACCCGCTGTGCAGCGCCATTGTTTCCAACGACCAGTTCTGTTCCGGGGTGCGGAGCATTTCTTTGCGCGTTTCTTCCAGCCGCACCTGCACCTTTTGTTTCAGATAGGTGTAGTTGTACAGACGGTACAGATCGATAATGGCTGCACCCACCAAATAAAAAAGCCTGTCTTGAACACCGTCTTCCTCCGCAGCGCTTTCTCTTAGCAGTTCCAGAATCAGTGTGCGTAAGATATGCGTTTGGTCAATGTGAAATGCTGTGTTCAAGGGGAGAGGGTATTTTTCCAGCAAAGGCTGCAGATCAATTCCGGATAAGTAGATCCAATCGTTGATAAAGCCTGTTTCTGCCCCGGGAATTGGCCCGTGATAGACAATCGTACCGGGCGTATTGATCAGCATATCCCCAGCCTCTCCCCGCACCAGCACGCCATCTTGCTCATAGAGGAAGGCTTCGTTAAAGCAAAATATGCAGTAACAGTCAAGTTGTCTGCGCTTGGCAAATTCGCCTACATCATGAGGTGTTTGCACACCACCGAAGCATCGCTCCATATAATCCTCCAAATAGTAAGAAAGTACAAAAATACAGTAAAAATATACCTTGTTATTCCCAATATAACATCATAAACTGTAATTGTCAATACAAAGGAGGTAGTGAAGTGAAACAACTGCTTTTGAACGGAAAATGGGAAATGGAAGGCGCAGGCTATCATTGCTGCGGCACTGTTCCCGGCTCAGTTTATTCATTTCTGTTAGATAACAAATTGATTCCCGATCCCCATTACCGGGAAAATGAATTGCAGCTTACTTATTTGCTGGAAAAGGATTTTACCTTCCGGCGCAAATTTGACTTTCAGCCGGACGGCAACCGGGTTCTGCTGCGCTGCGAAGGCCTGGATACCATCTGCGATGTTTCTGTCAACGGACAGGCAGTGGGTCATACCGAAAATATGCACCGCACCTATGAATGGGATGTCACCGAACTGCTGCGGCAGGGGGAAAATGAAATTGTTGTCTGTTGTCTTTCTCCGCTGAAATATATGGCGGAGTTGGATGCGATCGACCCGCTTTCCAATAGCACAGATACCAGCTGGGGTTATCTGCATATCCGTAAGGCCCATTGTATGATGGGTTGGGACTGGGGTCCCCGTCTGCCTGATGCCGGCATTTGGCGTGATATCTCTCTGCTCACTTTGGACAGCGCCCGGATCACAGACCTGCGGATCACCCAGCGCCACGAGAATGGCCGAGTGTATATTACCCCCGCAGCTACCACTGATGTACCTGCGGATATAATGGTTACGTTAACTGCTCCGGACGGCACACAGACCACGATAAAAAATGGAGTTGAGCAGGAAATTGCCGATCCTCAGCTTTGGTGGCCCAACGGCTTGGGTGAGCAGCCTCTTTATACGGTTACGGCAACTGTGCCGGGAGATACCATGTCCAAGCGCATCGGTCTGCGGACCATGGAACTGATCCGCAAGGGCGACCGCTACGGCGAAAGTTTCTATCATCGGGTCAACGGCCTGCCGGTGTTTGCAATGGGCGCAGACTATATTCCGGAGGATAACCTCCTGTCCCGGATTACTCCGGAGCGGACCCGTGCGCTTTTGCAGCCTATGTAAGAGGAGAAGTCAAAAATCCGTACACATTGGATTATGAATTGGAACTTTATAAAACAATATTAAAAGCTTGTGGGGAAATCGTATAAATGCAATACTTGTAATGAGGATTGGGCTTAAAAACAGCAAGCGTCTTATATTTTGAAAATTCTGTTTTTGTTTGCATATTGGGTTGGGGTTGCACCTGTGCGCTGCTTGAATGCCCTGCAAAAATGGTAAACGCTTGCAAAACCGCATGCTTCCGCAATGGCAGCAACGGTAAACGGCGTGTCACAAAGCATCTGTTTTGCTTTGCGAATTCGGATATCCAATACATATTGCTTGGGTGTAATGTTATAGTGAACTGAAAACAATTTTCTCAAATACACTTCGCTGATGCCCAGCTGTCTTGCAAGGCAGGTATTTGAAAGCTCGGGGCTTTGTATATTCTCGACTATATACTGAGTAACAGGATCAAGAGGATTTTGTTTTTGTGAATTGGCAGAAGACACTTTATCAAGCAATTCATAAAAAGTATGGTATATTTTAAGGTTGTTTGCATTCTGTAAAAACAAATCCTTAAGCCTTTCATAAGTTTTTATACAAGCTTGCGGGTTTTCTAATGGCAGAACTACAATTTCGCTGCAATTCAAATTTTCGCAATTGAAATTTACAACCGGAAAAATTCCCTCTTTGTCGCCGTATAGAGAGTACGTACCACCTTGCGGCAACAAAACGGCGTTGGTCTGATTGGATACGTATCTCTTTTCGTTCATTGTATAGGTAATCTGACCGCTTGCGCAGAGGGATAAACCATAGCAGGGACGATCCTTCATTTGGAATTTTCTTCCCTTTTCCGAATGGACAACGATTGGCGTTTCTATAGAAGTTATAATGATATTATCTAAAATGCTCATTTTTATCACCCAGGCCATTATATCAAATTCGGTAAAAAATTCAATGGATATTCATTGAAGAATATCAAAAATGTTAAATTCATATCAGTTTTTCTATTGCTTGGGGCGTGACCTGTTCTTATAATATAGAAAAAAGGAGGATATATTATGGATTTTACAGGTAAAGTGGCTGTTTCTACAGGTGCAGCCTCGGGCATGGGACTGCTTTTTGCGCAGAACTTTGCGGATCTGGGCGGAAATGTGGTTCTGTGTGATGTGAATGAACAGGCGCTAAATGAAAAAGTGAACGAAATCAACTTACGCCACAAGGGCAGAGCAATTGGAATTATCTGTGACGTTCGGGACTACAATCAGGTCTGCAACGCCAGGGATCAAGCGGTTGCGGAGTTTGGAAGTATTGATGTTATGGCAAACTTTGCCGGCGGTACTGCTGTTCGTATGCAAAAAGTAGACCGAGAAAAATATCCCGAATTCCCCGATGTGCCGATTGCGGTTTATGATTGGGGTATCGATGTGAACTTAAAAGGCCCGTTCTATTTTGCCCACGCCGTTTTGAAGCAGATGCGGGAACAAAAAAGTGGACTAATTCTTAACATCGGCTCAATCACAGGTCAGGAAGGCGATGGCTACGGAATGGATTATCCCACAGCAAAAGCCGGTCTTATGTTTGGCCTTACAAAATCTATCGCCCAGTACGGTTCTAAATATGGTATCCGGTGCGTTTGCGTATCACCGGGGCCCGTTCTTACCCGCGCGAATATGGCCAATATGAAAACCCTTTTGGGCCGGGCTGCCGAACCGCAAGAAATTATAGATCTGTGTCTGTTCCTGGCCTCCGAAAAAGGACAATTCATAAACGGCGAAAACATTATGATCGACGGCGGTAGAAATGCTATGGGACGGTGGCGTTGATGAAAAAGAGCTTTTTGAATCAAAGCAAACCAATGCTTACTGTAATGCTGCAATGCGAAACACCTGAGGTAGCTATCGGCAGAATCAGAAATGCGAACTGCCTTGGCGCAGAGGCTTACGGATTGCAGGCGGAAACCCTCAAGCCGGAATACCAAAACCCAGCTACATATAAGAAGATTTTTTCTGAGGGAAAAGGCAGACCTTTTTATGTGACCTATTACCGCAATAAGAATAACTGCGGTAAAACAGATGAAGAGCTTGCGGAGGGCTTGGTCACACTTGCCGAGAGTGGCGCTGCGCTTTGCGATGTCATGGGAGATATGTTCTGCAAGCATCCGGAGGAACTGACAGAGGATGAAACGGCGATCAAGAAACAAATGGACTTGATTGATCTTCTGCATCAAAAAGGAGCAGAGGTGTTGATGTCCTCCCATGTGCTCAAGTACACGCCGGCAGAGCGGGTTCTGGAAATCGCCCTTGCGCAAAAGCGCAGGGGGGCGGATATTATCAAGATCGTTACCGGTGCTGACAGTATGGAGCAGCAGCTTGAAAATCTTCGCATTACCGATCTTTTGAAGCGCGAATTAGGTGCTCCGTTTTTGTTCTTATCGGGCGGAGAATGCTCTATACACCGAAGACTTGGTATCAAGCTTGGTTGCTGTATGTCACTTTGCGTGTATGAGCATGATGCGCTTTCGACACCGGCGCAGCCACTTTTAACCACTATGAAAACAGTGAGAGATACTATTGATTTTTGAGAGGTACTAATGAAAGCGATACTTGTAAATGATGATAAGTCTTTAAGATGGGACGATGTTCCCAATCCTGTTTTGGGAAATGTTGACTGTCTTGTAAAAATTGAGGCAGCGGCACTGAACCGCGCCGATTTAATGCAACGGGAGGGTGATTATCCCCCGCCTCCCGGTTGTCCCGAATGGATGGGCCTGGAAATTGCAGGCACTATAGTTGAAATCGCAGAAGGCGGAAAGGAAAAATCCAACTGGAAGATCGGCGATAAGGTTTGCGCTTTGCTTGGTGGCGGCGGCTATGCAGAATACGCCAATATCAAGTATGATATGCTGATGCCTGTTCCCAAAAACTGCACAATGGTAGAAGCGGCAGCGATACCGGAGGCATTTGCCACTGCCTATCTGAATCTGTTTATAGAAGGCGGTGCAAAGAAGGGGGATACCTTGCTGATCACCGGCGGAAACAGCGGCCTTGCCAGTGTTACCATCCGTATGGCAAAGGCATTTGGCCTGCGTGTCATAACAACGGTCCGGGGGGCTGCAAAAGCCGAGGCAATTCGGGATCTGGGCGCAGATGTGATCGTTGACACATTGAAAGAAAGCCTTGCCGAGGTGCTGAAAGCACAGCTGGAGCAAGGCTATGGTGTAGATGTTGCCATTGACTGCTTGGGCGGAGCGGATATGGGAGAGTGTCTGCATTACCTGAACAGAGGCGCACGGTGGATTATGATTGCCGCCCTTGCCGGCACGAAAACGGAAATTGATCTGAAAAATATCTATGTCAGAAATGTTCGCATCATCGGCTCTACACTCCGTTCCCGTGCTCCGGAAGTGAAAGCGCAGATCCTTGCTGATCTTGTGCAGAAGGTTTGGCCCAAGGTGGAAACCGGAGAAGTCAAGCCTACCATTTACAAGGTGCTGCCGATAACCGAAGCCGAAGCTGCCCATGATATCCTTTACAAAGGTGAAAATATCGGCAAGGTTGTTTTGCACGTTTGCCAGAAGTAAGCGCAACAGGAAAGGAAACGAATTATGGAAAATATGCTTGGCGTTATGATCGACTGTTCCCGCAATGCGGTTCTTAAAGTCGAAACGGTCAAACAGTATGCAGATCTTTTGAAAAAAATGGGCTACAACACCCTGATGCTCTACACGGAAGATACTTATGAGGTGGACGGCCAGCCCTATTTCGGCCATTTCCGGGGAAGATATTCCAAGGCGGAGCTGAAGGAGCTGGATGCCTACTGCACAAGAATCGGCATCGAGCTGGTTCCGTGCATCCAAACCCTTGCCCATCTCAATGAAATGTTCAAATGGAGATCGGAATACGGAAGCATCAATGATTGCGACGATATTTTGCTGATCGGCGAGGAAAAGACCTACGAGCTGATCGACGCTATGCTTGCCACCGTGTCCGAATGCTTTACCAGCCGGAAGATCCACATCGGTATGGACGAGGCGTACCGGGTGGGAACGGGCAAATATCAGCGGCTCCACGGCATCCGGGATCGGTTTGATGTCATCAACGAGCATTTGCACAGGGTCTGCCAAATCACAGAGAAATACGGCCTGAAGCCTATGATCTGGAGCGATATGTTCTGCAAGCTGGCGCTGGATATTGAAAACCAGTACGCAGATGTGGATACTTCCGCGATCCTGGAGAGAGCAAAGCTGCCGGAAAACATTTCTCTGGTCTATTGGGATTACTATTCCGAGGATTATGATCACTATGTAAAGATGATCAAGACCAACAAGCTGTTCGGCAGAAAGGTCTATTTTGCCGGTGGCGCCTGGACCTGGCGGGGAATGTCCCCGGACAACGCTTTCAGTATGCGTACCACCGAACAGGCGTTGAAGGCTTGCAAAGACTGCGGCATGGACGGTACTTTCTTTACAGTTTGGGGCGATGACGGCGCAGAATGCCCGGCACTGGCTGTGCTGCCTTCTTTGATGTATGCCGCAGAGTACAAAAACGGCAACGCCGATTTGGAACTAATCAAGAAGGAGTTCTATGATATCACCGGCTGCGAGTTTGACAGCTTCCTGCTGCTGGACAAGTTGGATACCCCCGGTGGAAAGCACCATAAAAATCCCAGCAAATATATTTTGTATAATGATCCCTTTATGGGCATCCGGGATTGCCTTTGCGCCCCGGAGGACAGAGCCTACTACGAAAATCTTGCGGCTCAGATCCATGCCGTGCAGGACACCGGCGCATTTGCCCATATTTTTGAGGCTTACGAAAAGTTGGCGCAGGTGCTTGCTATCAAGAGTACCCTTGGCCTGCGCACCAGAGAGGCCTACTGCAATAAGGATATGGTAGCCCTGCGGCAGCTGGTAGGGGAGTACGATACCTTGCTGGAAAAGGTAAAAGCCTTCCACGCAGCCCATCAGAAACGGTGGTTCCGGGATAATAAGCCCCAGGGCTTTGATGTGCAGGACCTCCGCCTTGGCGGCTTGATGCAGCGGATCATCAGCTGCAAAAACCGCTTGGCAGAATATGTGGATGGCAGCATAGAGCATATTCCTGAATTGGAAGAGCCGATGATGGATCAGGTCAACGGCTATGACGGCTGGGCTCGGATCGCCACCGCCAATGTCGTTTCGCATATATATTGATGTTAAATAGAATGCGATCTCAACCGACGAAGCCCATGGTTTCAAAGACTATTTTGGTGATTGATAGGTGGGAAAAGTTCGGAAATAAATGTAAAAACGCACCTGGTTAACCAGGTGCGTTTTTATAATAGTTGCTGGTCAGCAGCAGATTGCTCACTGCCCGGAATTCTTGGGATAGCAGCTGCATATCATGGATTTCTGTATTGGTAACAGTTCTGTTCTTTTCATTCATTAAAATCTTGCCATTCTGCCAGGCGACGCCGTCGCAGATCCAGCTGCCGTCGGGGAACAAGGCGTAGCCCTGGTAATTAGGATCAAATGCATCCTGGCCGAGATAGTTGTAGGGAGAGTCTACGCCCAAAAGGTTCAAAACTGTGGGGAGAAAATCGGCAGTGCTTAAGGTTTTGTCCACCTGTACAGAAGGACCGTCCACAGACCAAATGAAGCAGGGGGTCTTCTCTAACAGAAGATTACTGTTCACACCGGAGTGTTTGTACAGCTCTTCCAAATTCTTGTAGCCGTAGGTGTAGTGGTCGGTCATACCGATGATCACGGTGTTTTCCAGTTCTCCCCGGGCGGTCAGTGCATTCAAAAGCTGCTTGAACATATCGTCAACGATTTTTGCCTTTACCCGGGCACAGTTTTCTTCTTCACTGTCGTAGAGGGTCTTGTATTCCGGATACTTTTTCAGTGCGTAATAGCCGGTGATCTCCCGGTAGGTATAGCCAAGATGGGCAGAGCGGGTAAGAATGGTGTTAAGGGTAGGCCCTTCCCGGAAGAAGATGTCGTTTATTTGATCATTGTCCAGGAAGTATTGCTCGTTGCAGAGGTCTTGTTTGACGGTGGTGTAATCCAAATAACTGACGTATTCCGAGTAGCCCATCGCCGGCTCTAAAACATTGCGGCTGTAGTAGCTTGCCCGGTTATAATGAAATACACGGGAATCATAGCCCAAATTGCCAAGCTGCGCAGCCAAAGATTGATTGAAGTCATTGGTGACATAGTCAAACACCAAATTGCTGTTGGTAGGCAGATAAATACCGGTATTCATGCAGAATTCGGAATTTAAGGTTCTGCCATTGCCGTAACCCGGGGTGTAGAAGTTGGTGAAATTTATACCTTCTTCCATCAATCGGGACAGGGTAGGCGTGTCCTGGGGGGTGATCATCCAATCGTCCATAGACTCCATCATTACCAGGATCACATTCTTGTCGGCAAAAGCGCCGGTCATCTCGTTGGCTTTTTTTTCGCTCCGCTTGTCGAAGAAAGCATCGATCTCATTTTCTTGTTTGGAAAGCGCATCCTTGTAGCCGGGGGTAAGGGGATAGAGTTCGTTGGCCCAAATATCCCGGGCAAGGAGTTGATACAGACCGGTAATGTCGTACACCTCTTTGGCATCATACATTGTGTTGTAGGTTGTCCGATAGGAAGAGGATGCGTTGTAGTTGTTGGCGGTAACCCTATCCTGACGGAAGATCAACTCCGGCAAAATAAAAAGTCCGGCCACACAGAGAAGGCTGCAAGCAAGATAGGGGAGCCGCCGCAGGTACTTGGCAGGAGGATGGGGGAAAATACAGATGATCGCCACACCGAGACCGACCATAACTGCAGCAATGATCCACCAATAGACAGGAAATTGGGAAAGTACATCGCCTATAAAAGTGGTACCTTCCTTGGCCAATGTGGTGGTAGAGATCCACATCATGTTGTCCAAGACCATATAGTAACCGCTTTGCGCCAAAGCCCAAAGGAGTAGTGCGAAATACAGAAAGCCGAATATAAGGCGGCCTGCCAACCGGGGCAGAAACAGAATGATACCCGCCAAAAGTGTTGACCACAGAAAGCCAAAGGCCAAACCGAACAAAGTATCGGCACCCAGCATAGCTATCAATACCAATTCAATGGCAAAGAAGGGGGCAAATACAGCAAAAAAGCCTATAAGATAATAGGTTAAGGGCTTTTCTGATAAATTTTGAAGTTTGCGTAGAAATGCTTTCAAAAAAATCACCTAATTCGGGAAGAATTGTTCCTATACTACCACAAAAAATGCAGAAAAACAACGTTATTCCACAGCAATTTCAAAAAAGTTTACTTTTTGCAAAAAGCTGTGTAATTCGCGAAAAAAACCCTTGACAAAATGGGTGAAGATGGCTATAATAAGCGTGTTCTGTTTGAGCCGCCGGTATAGCTCAGTTGGTAGAGCAGCTGATTTGTAATCAGCAGGTCGGGGGTTCGAGTCCGTCTACCG
>JAZNNO010000058.1:0-8799 GCA_045580345.1 Faecousia sp. | reverse complement strand
AACTGAATACCAATTTTCAGCATGGTGTTACACCTCCAAAACTTCGATATAATCCGGATAATCTTCCTGAATGGAGAGCAGGGTCAGCATCATGCCGGCAAGCACTGCCTGTACTGTCTCTTCTTCATCGCAGGAAGCGGGGAGGGTCAGGGTGACGCGGGCGTCTTCCTCCTTGACCCGAACCTTGGCCTTTGCGCCGCACACCTCGTTGATGGTGGCTTCGGCCATAGTAACAGCGGTGCTGATGGCTGCGCAGACAATATCACTGCCTGCTTCGCTATAGCCGCTGTGTCCGGAAACGGAGAATCCTGTGATTCTCTCACCTTCCATAAAAAATTCGCATCTAGTCATAATTACAGAGCGATCTTGGTGATTTCCACCTTGGTGTAGGGCTGACGATGGCCCTGCTTTTTCTTCTCGTTCTTCTTGGCCTTGTACTTGAAGACAACGATCTTCTTAGCCTTGCCGTTCTTGACGACCTTAGCCTCTACGGTAGCACCCTCGACAACGGGAGCGCCGATCTTAGAGTTTTCGCCGTCCAGCACAGCCAGAACCTGGTCGAACTTCACAGTAGCCTCAGCTTCAGCCTCCAGCTTCTCGATGTACAGGACATCACCCTCGGAGACGGTATACTGCTTGCCACCGGTCACGATAACAGCTTTCATTTCTTTTTCACCTACTTTTAATATGCAGACTCGCTCTATAGGCGCGGGCACTTTTGGGCGCACCGACTTAAGCCTATTCAATGCGGCTGGTCCATTTTAGCAAAGCCGGAAGGAAAAGTCAAGTGGTTTTTCTATATAATTGTTGTGTTTAAGCGCATTTTTCCGATTTTCTCCTACTAAACGAAAACTGGGTGAAGATAATCGTTTCCTTTGGTATAAAGGCAGTGGACAGGAAGAAAGATAAAATTTGAATTTTTCTGACAAAAACACTTGACAAATAGGGATTGTTACAGTATAATCACCCATGCGCTTGGACGATTAGCTCAGCTGGCTAGAGCATCCGCTTGACGTGCGGAAGGTCATAGGTTCGAGTCCTATATCGTCCACCATACATGAAAAATCCGAACTACTTCACCATAGGAAGTGCGTTCGGATTTTTTGTTTATATCAAAGACATTACATATTAATGCTACAGCCCAGAGGATTTAACCATTCTCTGGGCATTTTTTGTTTTATCCACACATTTGAAGCGATGACTTTTTCTTCCTAAAATGAAGGCAGATATAGAACACTAGGAGGAAATGCGTATGCAAACGATTTATGAAAAGATGGGCGGTACTTATCGGCGAGTGGGAGATTATCTGCTTCCCGACATTAAAGCACCGGAAAGTCCGCAGATCGGTATCTGGGGCCAGCGGCGATTGCAGTACCTTTGTACCAACAAAAGGGTGCTATATACTGCCATGCTGATGGGTGACACATTAAAGGCACATCTTGAGGAAGTCGATAAATCTGCAGAGGAAATGTTCAATCAGCTGATCGTGCAACTGAAAGAGCAAGAGGGTGTCACCGAAGAACTGAAAGCCAACAATCAACTGGCATGGGTTCAGAGGATGAACAGCATCCGTAATCGGGCGGCTGAGTCCGTGTACAAGGAGTTGATTTATGTATGAAGCAACCCAACGGATATTGGTTCTCAGCCCGTCAGAATACCGGCTGATGCTTCATGGATTGATTCACTTCCGCAACAAATTGATCCAGCAAGGCAAATACACCGATGCTGTTGATGAGCTGTTAATTAAGTTACAGAAAGCAAGGAGGTGCCGACATGGATAAGATTGCCCAGCAGTTGAAAGCTTACATAGATACACACCCGTTTGATCCCGGTGACAGTGATTGCGCAACCGTACTGGATCAACTATACCAAGCCTACGCAGAATCCCACGAATCCGATCCCTCAGAGATCAGCGAAGGATTTAAGGAACTGGAAGAATTCCTCTGCAACCTTCCCTTGGAGGATAACAACGCCGTATTCAACCTTTGCTGTCGGTTATGCTGCGCATACGAACGCAAAGCCTTTATCGATGGATTGCAATATGGTGCATTCCTAATGCGCAAACTATTTGGGTCAATCTAAAATAAACAAAAGCCGCTGGCTTCCAGGAAATTGGAAATCAGCGGCTTTGTTGATTAAATTTCAAAATAGTTACTGAGACGAATGCGATTTCTTTTTAATGCGATTATGAAGGTCCACAAGTTGCTTGCGGGACTTTATACCCAGTTTGCTGTAAAGATTTTTACTATGGAACTTCAATGTGTTTTCTTTGATATTCAGCTGCTCCATAATCACATCGGTAGTCAGACCTGCTACATAGCAATCAAAGAGTTCTTGCTCTTTGCGTGTTAACTGCTCGCGTCCGGCAAGAAAGATATCTAGCTTTTCTTGTTCAAATTGGTCGAGATCCGGTTGCAAAACCTTTTCCGGCAATTGCGCAGTAGGTGCTTCCGGGGGAGGTGTTTCCTGATTGGTGATGAGCGACAGTTTTAGCTTTTCAGCTTCTGCCATCATAAAGTGCAAGCCTAAAAGGAAGCACTCGCTGATGATGTAGGAAATGGACAGAAACTCAAAATCGATCTCTACTAACTGCTCAATCATCCAGACGCCCAGATTCACAAAAACCGCAATGGCAATGATCACCGCGTAAGCAAGGGAATCAATCTTATCTTTTAGGGTGGCATGAACGATGGTTGCAATCATAGCGCCAAAATAACCCAGCAGATAAATGAGGTACAGCACATGCAACGGTCCGTAGTCTTTTACCAGTGTTGCCACGCCATCCACAATTTCAAAGGAAACATCCTTATAGTAGATGGGTAGGTAGCCAGGGCTGGCGGCAATCAGAAATACCACCGTCGCAAGACTCAGAAGCATATAGGGCATCCACTTGCGATACCGGATATGGGTGGCGTTAATAATGATCATCAACATGGACAGGGGTAAAAATACAGAACCCAAATAAGAGACTCTGTTTGCAAGCAACGCTTCGCCCAAGCCCTGAGAAATGGCCAGCGCAAAGTAGCCGATATTCACTACCGCAATGGATGCGAACAACAGCACATACCAAGGATCTCTTTTTTTGACGGTACTGCAGTATATGACCAACAAAATCAGCGAAAGTGCTGCTGCAACACCATAGACCAAAGATATACTCGCTGCTTTTTCTCCGATGGATGCGCAGCCGGTCAAAAACAGCATAGCAAGGGGCAATGGGGAGAGCTTTATCAGGGTTCTCCTCATAAGAATCACTCCTTCATATAGTGTTCCCCACACTTTATCCCACACTTTTAGCAAACAAAGCCTGAATCCCACACTTTTTTATAGTGCCGGGGGTGGCGACTTAGGGGGAAAGAATCGATAAAATATAAATGCAAGTTACAGAAGGAGGGTATAGTACTTGCCTCGGATATTAAAAATATTGGGGTATCCTCATGATACAAAGTATCATGCTCTGTGTCGACGCGCCAACGAACACACAGACCACCTTAATATTTTACCATAAAATAACGAACCAGTCAAGAAACCAAAAGACGGCCTCACTTTGTGTTTTACCATGCCCGAAAGATGGATCTGCAATGCCTCGGACAGAAACATCATGGTAGAGCCGGAGTGGGGCATTTATGCTTTTTTTAGAGAGGAAGGGTGTGTATCAAAATAAAGGTACTTAAGATCCTTACCGCTGTCTTTGCTTTTGGTGCGCTTCTTCTGTCCGGATGCAGCGTAAAAAGAAATCAGGAACTTACAGCGATCAGTTTTAACCGTGGACATAGCTCTATGTGGGGAAATCAGTTTTATATCAAAATCAGCCCCGTAGAGATCGTGACCGCCCGTTACATTCCTGAAGGTAGTTGGGACCTGGTTACTGTAGAACATCTCCCAATAACGGATGCCCAGTGGCAAAAGATCAAAAGTGCCGTTGAGCAATTGCCCTTGGAAAAAGCACGCACAAACATTTGGGAGAAACAAAAACTGGATGGCAGCGAATTTCGTGAATTGACATTGGTGCGAGGCAAAAAAGAGGTTACCTACTATTGGCCCAACATACCGCAGGCGCAACAGCTGGAGGCGCTTTTGGAAGCGCTGCTGTATGACTGCCTTCCGTCTGCCACAGAACAGAAAGGTTGATTGTGATAAAACGCATGGATTTTATAACGATTGGAATCGTGTTTTGCACAGTGCTTTTGGTGTGCATACCGTTGTTGGTTTCCGGTTGTGCAAAACCATCCCGTGACACGGATGATATCGATGGAGGGGTGCAGCATTCTGTGGACACGAATGCCCCCAAAACAATTACCTCTACGCAAATCATATCCTTTCACTGCGAATTTTCTGCCACCGATTTGATGTTAGACAGCTCGCCTGTAGCCGGACGATATCATACCCTTCATGCTGAGAGCTGTGGCGGTAATTACGAAGCCAGAGGCGGTGGTATGGTCTACGATGAAAGGAAATTCATACCGGATAAAGCGTTTTTTGATGCCCTGCAGCAGATCGTAGCGAAATATGATTTTGCGCAGTACAACGGTCAATTCTATACCGTTTCCGGACTTCCCCCGGATCACGGTGCTAAATTGGACATCCAATACGAGTCCGGCGAAAGTATCCGATGTTCCAATAACCAAAGCTGTTTTATTCCATTGGAAGCCATGGAAGAACTTGTAGATTTATTTTATCCAACCCATTAAGAAAAGGAGTGAATGCTATGTCGATTTTTGATAAGCTCAGAGGCCGGTTGACACCCCAGACCACATCACCGAAAGCACCTGAACCTAGCAGCAAAAAAGAGACGTTCACATTTGCCGAGCTGCCGGAGAGCCTTGCTCAGCTGCAAGCTTTGCCGGAGGCGGCGCTGACATCTCCTTTCCAAACCGCGGCATTAACGGTCTGTGCCCTCTGTGCTTATGGCGCTGAGCCGGAGGCGGGCATCGAGATGCTTAACTGGCTGAAAGGCCCCCGCCCCCTGACAAACCACGAGATCTCATTTTTGAAGGATCGATTCCGCGACGGTGTCCACGTGCCGTTTTCTTATTTTGCCGGCGCAACACCGGACAATGACTACATACCTTCCCACCCACTGACGATCACAATTGAGGCAGGCCCTTACGCAGATGCCAATCCCGGATATAAAAAGCTGCATATCCGCAGTGGCGGAGCAGACACACCGCGGGAAGTGGTGCTACGGCAAAAGGGAGATGGTCAGTGGCTGCTTTGGGATCAGTTTTTGATGGTAGGCATCCGTCAACCCAAGTCAGAAGATCCCTGGGCATAAATACAACTAATAACCGAAAGGAGAACATATTATGGGACTTATTAAAGCAGGTATCGGCGCTCTTGGCGGCGTTTTGGCAGACCAATGGAAGGAGTTTTTCTACTGCGACGCATTGGATATGGACACGCTGGTGGTGAAAGGACAGAAGCGGATCTCCGGTCGTAGCTCCAATACCAAGGGCAGCGACAATATTATCAGCAACGGCTCCGGCATCGCCGTTGCCGACGGGCAGTGCATGATCATCGTGGAGCAGGGCAAGGTGGTTGAGGTTTGCGCTGAACCCGGCGAGTATACATACGACACCTCCACCGAGCCTTCCATCTTTGCCGGCAAGTTCGGAACCAGCCTGAAGGAGACCTTCCAGACTATCGGCAAGCGTTTTACTTACGGCGGCGACACCGGCAAGGATCAGAGAGTTTACTACTTCAACACCAAGGAGATCATGGACAATAAGTTCGGCACACCCAGCCCCATTATCTTCGAGGTGACCAATAAGCGCATTGGCATGAGCCGCACGGTCAATGTCCGATGCAACGGTGTGTATTCCTATATCATTTCTAACCCGATTCTGTTCTATACCAAAGTTTGCGGCAATGTGGAGCAGGCTTTTACCCGTGACCAGATCGACGGTCAGATGAAGACCGAGTTCGTCTCCGCTCTGCAGCCTGCCTTTGGCGCATTGGCAGAGCTGGAGTTGCGTCCTGCTCAGTTGCCTGCAAAGGTAGGTGAGCTGAAGCAAGCCATGAACATGGCGCTGCAGGCGGAGTGGGTAGATTCCCGTGGTATCACCGTGGAGAAGATCGCCCTGAATCCCATCACCCTGAACGATGAGGATATGAAGAAGATCCAGCAGATGGAGGATGCCGCCACCATGGGTAGCAACCCCTTCATGATGGCCGGCCGTATGACCGATGCTACCGCCAATGCCATGGAGACCGCAGCCGGAAACTCCGCCGGTGCTATGACCGGTTTTATGGGAATGGGCATGGCCGGCGGTGCTATGGGTGGCGGCTTTGGTGCTGCCCAGCAGTTCTACGGCATGGGTATGCAGCAAGCCCAGCAGGCAGCGCCTGCACCCGCACCTGCAGCTAATGGCTGGAAATGCGCTTGCGGTGCAACTGCAACCGGTAAGTTCTGCCCCGAGTGCGGTGCCAAGAAGCCGGAGGAAACCGGCTGGACCTGCAGCTGTGGCGCTAAAAACACCGGCAAGTTCTGTCAGAACTGTGGCGCTAAGAAACCGTCCGGTGTTCCCCAGTACCGCTGTGATAAGTGCGGCTGGCAGCCTGAAGATCCCACCAAGGCACCCAGGTTCTGTCCCGAGTGCGGCGATCCCTTCGATAACGGTGACATTATTTAATGAAAAAGGAGTAAGGCAATATGGCTGTGCTACAAGAGTATAAATGTCCTTGCTGCGATGGTGCCATAGCCTTTGATTCCGGTATCCAAAAAATGAAGTGTCCCTTCTGTGATACGGAATTTGAGATGGAAGCCCTGGCAGCCTACGACAGTGAATTAAAAAACGAAACGGCTGATGATCTGCAGTGGAAAACCTCTGACCCTACCCCTTGGCAAGAGGATGGGATTCGCAGCTATGTGTGCAAATCCTGTGGCGGTGAGATCATCGGTGACGAAAACACGGCAGCTACCGCTTGTCCTTATTGCGGCAATCCAGTGGTGATGATGGAGCAGTTTTCCGGCACACTGAAGCCGGATCTGGTGATCCCCTTCAAGCTGGATAAGAAAGCTGCCCTGGCAGCGCTGAGACGACACTACGAAGGTAAAAAATTGCTCCCGAAGGTTTTCAAGGACGAAAACCATCTCCAGGAAATCCAGGGTGTTTATGTGCCCGTGTGGCTCTTTGATACCCAGGCGGAGGCAGATGTGCGTTATCGTGCCACCCAGGTACGCGTTTGGAGTGATAGCCGCTATGACTATACCCAAACCAGCTACTTTGCGGTCAGTCGCAGCGGCTCTCTTGGATTTGAGCGGATTCCTGTGGATGGCTCGACCAAGATGGAAGATGCCTTGATGGAATCTATTGAACCCTTCGATCACAAGGATGCGGTAGACTTCCAGACCGCCTACTTAGCGGGTTACCTGGCAAACAAATACGATGTGGATGCCGAAGAAAGCATTGAACGAGCCAATACCCGGGTGCGGCAAAGTACGGAAGAGGCCTTTGCGGAAACCACCCAAGGCTACACCACAGTGATCCCTCAGTATTCCAGCATCCGGCTGCAGGATGGCAAGGTGCAATATGCCCTGTATCCCGTGTGGTTACTGAACACCAAGTGGAACGGCAAAACCTACACCTTTGCTATGAACGGTCAGACCGGTAAACTGGTGGGCGATCTGCCTATGGACAAGGCTTTGTATAATAAGTGGTTCTTTGGCATCACTGCCGCTGTCAGTGCGGCAGCGTTTGCCATCAGCTACCTTCTGTGGCTACTGTAAAGGAGGGGGTATCATGAAAAGAAAACTGTTTGCGCTGATGTTGATCCTCTGCTTGGTAGCAGGACTTACATTAACAGCCTATGCCTCCTCCAGCCATTTGGTGGACAGCGCAGGTCTGCTGACCGGTACAGAAGCTGCCAATTTGGAAGCTAAGCTGTCCAAGATCAGCGATCGTCATAATGTAGATATCGTCATTGTTACAGCGGATTCCACCGACGGCAAAAGCCCCATGGAATTTGCTGACGATTACTATGACTACAACGGCTATCGTGCAGATGGCATTTTATTACTGGTAAGCATGGAAGATAGCGATTGGTGGATATCCACTGCCGGCTATGGCATTACCGCAGTTACAGACGCCGGTTTAGACTATATGTCTGACCAATTCGTCCCATATTTAAGCGACGAGGAATTTGCGCAAGCATTTGAGAAATTTGCTGATTTGTGTGATGAATTTATTACCCAGGCAAAAACCGGCGATCCCTATGACTCCCATAACTTACCCAAAGAACCCTTCAGCCTTGTGACCAATCTGCTGATCGCATTTGGTATCGGCCTGGTGGCCGCCTGGATCGTCACCGGCAGTATGAAAGCAAAGTTGAAAACTGTACGCCAGCAGGCAAAGGCGGATGATTACATCGCATCCGGCAGTTTACAGCTGACCCATAGCCGGGATCTGTTCTTGTATACACATTTAGACCGTCGAGAGAAACCTAAGTCTGATAGTGGTTCCTCTACACATACCTCCTCTTCGGGAACTACCCATGGCGGAGGCGGCGGTAAATTCTAAAGGAGATGTCCCATATGAAAAAGATATTTGCGATTCTGTTGGTCATGGCGCTGGCACTGTCGCTATGCGCCTGCCCTGCATTGGAGCAGGAAGCGACCTCCGGCAAACCGCAGGTACATATCACCGTGGGTAAAATTGAACCCGGCATGACCGCCAAGGATGTTTTTGCGGAAGTAACCATCAATAACCAGCCGGTGCCTTGCCGTGTACAGCTTACAGGCTTCGTCTGGGACGGCTACTGGGAAATGGCAGCCGATGAGCCCGTGCCGGAACCCTTTGCCGT
>JAZNNO010000057.1:0-11370 GCA_045580345.1 Faecousia sp. | reverse complement strand
CCAGCAGAGAAACCAAAATAAGCAAACCCCCCCAGCCCGACGCCTTTGGGCGTTTGGTTTATTTCAGTACGATTTGGTTGAATAATTGCAGGGTGTCGTCAAAGCGGTCTTCTTCCAAGGGACAGCCGAATACACCGATGATCAGCTCGTAGTTATCCTTGCGGAAAGCAGAGAGCAAACAGCTGCCCGCGTCGGGTGTCTGTCCGGTCTTCAGACCCAAAGCATAGGGGCAGAAGTAGGAGTTGGTGCGGTCAACAAGCTTGTTGGTGTTTTTCCATTCAACGGTTTCACCGTGGAGGGTTACTGTATCTTTGGCTGTGGCGGCATACTTCATAATAGTTTTGTTTTCCAAAGCCAATTTGCCGAGGATCGCTAAATCACCGAAGGTAGAGTAGTGGTTGGTATCGTGGATACCGTCGGGGTTCATAAAGTGAGTGCCGGTCATACCTGCAGCGGCGGCCTGGGCGTTCATCTCCGCAACAAAGGCATCTTTGGCAGCGCCGGCATCAAGCTGGGGGTTGTTTTTGATCGCCCGTCCGGCTTCACAGGCCAGGACATAGGCCGCATCGTTGCCGCTGGGGAGCATCATAGCTTCCACAAGCAGCTCTACGCTGAGTACGTCGCCAACCTCAAGTTTCGCCACGGAAGAACCGGGAACGACATAATCCAAAGCGTCCCCAACGGTAACTTGGGCGGTGGGCTCCAAATACTGCATGGCAACATAGGCGGTAAACAGCTTGGTGATACTGGCGGGATACACCTGGGTGATGGCATCACCGCCGGTGATCAGGAAAGTATCTGCCTTGGTATCATATACAAAATACTGCTGGGCAGTCAGCTGCCTGTCATCGGGGTAGGTGTTCCAGGTGGGAATAAAAGGTTCTGTGGGCTGGGGGCCGGTGGTTGCGGTGGGGTCACCCGATATCTCTGCTTTGAGATTGGGGCTGGGGAATGTGACCAGGACCACAAAGGTCGCGATCAGCAACACCGCCAAAACCGAAACCTCCCATAACATCAATCGTTTCATTGGGATACCTCAATTCGTGGATATATGCTTTATTATACACACAGAAAGCAAAAAAAGATAGCCCCGATTGGGGGAATATTTTTGAAGACTTTGTAAAAAATAAATCAATTGACTGGGAATCCCTTGACAATCTTCTGTAAAATTGCTATATTAAAGGCACATAAGGGAGTAATTCCGGGCGGAAAGTCCGCCTGTAGCATTTCGTCAAGCCGGCTGTTTTAAGCTCGGGATGCTTTGTAAGAATGAGACTTATGCACAGCCTTTGGGGGGATTGTGCGTAAGTCTTTTATTATTTTAAGGAGTGTGCAACAATGCAGAAAACCTACACCCTGTCTACCGATGAGGTCTTAAAGAACCTTGAAGTGGACGAAAACGGCCTTAGTACCGCCCAGGCGCAGGAACGCCTGCAAAAGTACGGCCCCAATAAGCTGAAGGAAGGCGAAAAGCCCACCTGGCTGCAGCGTTTCCTGGCACAGCTGAAAGACCCCATGCTGATCATTCTGATGATCGCCGCTTTGGTGTCAGCCGCGACCACTGTCATTGACTTTATGCAGCTGCCCGAGCCCCGGGATGCAGGTCATTTGGTGGAGGGCCTGGTGGAAGTGGGCATCATTGTAGTTGTGGTGCTGCTCAATGCGATCCTGGGCGTTATCCAGGAAAGTAAGGCAGAGGCTGCCATCGAAGCCTTGCAGACCATGACCGCCGCCACCTGTAAGGTGATCCGTGACGGCAAGCAGATGGTTCTGCATTCCGATGAATTGGTTCCCGGCGATATTGTGGTGCTGGAGGCCGGCGACGCTGTACCTGCTGACGGCCGGATCATTGAATGCGCCAGCCTCAAGATCGAAGAGGCTGCCCTTACTGGTGAATCCGTTCCCGTGAACAAGCTGATCGATGCCCTCAATATGCAGGATACCAGCTCCGAAGTGCCTTTGGGTGACCGGAAGAATATGTGCTATATGGGCTCTACCGTGGTTTACGGCCGTGGCAAGGCTGTGATCACCGAGACCGGTATGGACACTGAGATGGGTAAGATCGCAGGTGCTTTGGCTGCTGCCGGCGACGAGGAGACCCCCTTGCAGAAAAAGCTGGATAAGCTGGGCAAGACCCTTAGCTTCCTGGTGCTGGGTATCTGCGTATTTATCTTTGCGTTCAATCTGGTGATGAAGCAGGATTATTCCATTAACGGTATTTTGAGCACCTTTATGGTGGCGGTTTCCCTGGCGGTTGCCGCGATCCCCGAGGGCTTGGCTACGGTGGTTACCGTGGTGCTGTCCATCGGCGTTACCAAAATGAGTAAGCGCAATGCCGTTATCCGCCGCCTCACCGCCGTGGAGACCCTGGGCTGCACCCAGGTGATCTGTTCCGATAAGACCGGTACGCTGACTCAGAACAAGATGACCGTTGTGGAGCATTTGGGCGATGAAAAGCTGGTTGCCACCGCGATGGCTCTCTGCTCCGATGCAAACCTCAATGAAGACAATCAGGCCGAGGGTGAGCCCACCGAATGTGCGCTGGTGAACTTTGCTTATTCCGTGGGTCTGCATAAGGCCGAGATGGAGAAGGCGACCCCCCGTGTGGACGAAGCGCCCTTTGACTCCGGCCGTAAGATGATGTCCACTGTCCACGATTTGGGCGGCAAGTTTGTCCAGTACACCAAGGGCGGCCCCGATGTGGTTTTGGCCCGGTGCACTACCTACTGGGAAGATGGCGCAGCCAAGCCCATGACAGAAGAAAAGCGGGCTGAGATCATGGCCGCCAACAAGGCTATGGCCGACAAGGCCCTCCGTGTGCTGGCTGTTGCCAAGCGGGATTGGGAGAATAAGCCTGCCGACAACACTCCCGAGTTTTTGGAGCAGGAGCTGTGCTTCGTGGGCCTCACCGGTATGATCGACCCGGTTCGTCCCGAGGTCAAGGCTGCTATTGAGGAGTGCCGGGCTGCCGGTATCCGTCCTGTGATGATCACCGGTGACCATAAGGACACCGCCGTGGCCATCGCCAAGGAGCTGGGTATTATCACCGATGCCTCCGAGGCCATCACCGGCGCAGAGCTGGATGCCATCTCCGACGAAGACATCTGTGAGTTCGTAAAGAAATTCGGTGTGTATGCCCGTGTACAGCCGGAGCACAAGACAAGAATCGTCACTGCATGGAAGGCCAACGGCGCCATCACCGCCATGACCGGCGACGGTGTGAACGATGCTCCTTCCATCAAGTCCGCGGATATCGGCGTGGGTATGGGCATCACCGGTACGGACGTTACCAAGAATGTGGCCGACATGGTGTTGGCTGATGACAATTTCGCCACCATCGTTTCCGCTGTGGGCGAGGGCCGTCGGATCTATGACAATATCCGTAAGGCCATCCAGTTCCTGCTGGCCTCCAATATGAGTGAGGTGCTGGGTGTGTTCGGCGCAACGCTCATGGGCTTTGTGCTGCTGAACCCTGTTCACCTGCTGTTTATCAATTTGGTTACCGACTGCTTCCCCGCCCTGGCTTTGGGTATGGAAGAGGCTGAGCCCGACACCATGAACCGCCCGCCCAGAAACTCCAAGGACGGCATCTTCTCCGGCGGTTTGGGTGTGGATGTGGTGTACCAGGGTGTGCTGGTTACCATCATTACCATTGCTGCTTATCTCATTGGCGCTTATAAGGAATTCTCTCCCATGGTGGTAGGCGGAAGCTGGTTCACCTATCTGACGCAGGTGGGCGAGTCCGGTCACGGTATGACCATGGCTTTCCTGGCTATGAGCATGTGTGAGATCTTCCACTCCTTCAACCTGCGCTCTCAGCGCAAGTCCGTGTTCAGCCTCAAGTCCCACAACAAGATCCTGTGGTGGGCTATGCTGGGCAGCCTGGCACTGACCACCCTGGTCATCGAGGTTCCCTTTATTGCAAAGGCCTTCGGCTTTACCACCATTGGTCTGACCGAGTATGCCATCGCAATGGTGTTGGCATTCCTGGTGATCCCCGTAGTGGAAATTGTCAAGCTGATCCAAAGAGCAATCGCAAAGTAAATAAAAAGAGCGTGTTGTAAGACACGCTCTTTTTTATAGGTTACAATGGGGCGTTTTTTCTTCGGTATTGCAGGGGAGACAGGCCAAAGCGTTTTTTGAAAAGAAATATGAAATAGCTTACATCATGAAACCCGACATCAAAGGCGATTTCTGTAACAGGGCTGTCTGTTTGCAAAAGCAGCTTCTTGGCATCCTCCAATTTCAGATCATTGCAGTATGCCCGTATCGACATGCTGTTTTCTTTCTTGAATAAGTGGCTGATATGGGATGCACTTCTGTTAAAATGCTTTGTCAGATCCGTGAGGGTTATATTGGTGTGATATTCATTTAAGTATTGCAGGATCAAATGATATTCGTCACAGCTTTCCCTTAAGTGCGCGGATAGCAGCTGTTCGGTCATCATACTTAGCGGGGGAATGACCGCATCGCACAGCGCCAAAGGCAGCTGAGGATTCAATGCGGTTTCCCAAAGCTCCCTGTTTAAGATTGCTCCCGCAGTGGGGCTGGTTGGGCGGTATCCGCTCACTGCAATAAATCCCACAGCGGAATCGTTTTTGGAAACAGGATAAATGTATTCGTATACCTGGGCATGGCAGACAGAGCAAAAGGCATTGCCTTTTTGACAAGCGGTCAAAAGCTGTTTTTGATTCAGCAGACATTTGTGGTGGTTTAAGCTTTTGGCCATAATGCAGTATGCGTTGGTGTGGCTGTTATAGGGCAAAAGCGCAGAAACGATTCCCCGGGGAAGTCGATGGAAAATATCCTGGCCAAAGTGTATGGAAACATGCAATTTACAATCGTTATTGAGATGATCCAAATAAGAGAGAATGTTGGAAAGGATGTCTTTCATAGGCGTGATTGCACTTTCTTTATATTTTTATGAAGTTTTCTAATAGAATAACTGCTAAAATATAATATAATGATACACAGAAAGAAAGTCAAGCGAAGGAGGTTTTTTCATTGCTGAAAACGAAAAAAATAGATTGCGATTTGTGCGTGGTCGGTGGCGGTATGGCCGGCATGGTTGCTGCCATTTCCGCGGCCAGAGAGGGAATGAAGGTGGTGCTGATGCACGAACGTCCGGTTTTGGGCGGCAATGCATCCTCGGAGATCCGTATGTGGATCTGCGGCGCCCAGGGCAGAGACAACCGGGAAACCGGCATCTTAGAAGAGATCGCCTTGGAAAACCTCTACCGCAATCCTACCAAAAGCTATGCCATCTGGGATACGGTGCTGTATGATTTTATCCGCCGGGAAGAAAATATCACCTTGCTTTTGAACTGCACCTGTATGGATGCCGCTACGGAACAGGGGGATTTTGCTTACGGCCGTGATATCCGGATCTATTCGGTTACAGGCTATCAGATGACGACCCAATGTTTTTATGAGGTCAAAGCAAAATTCTTCTGCGACAGCTCCGGCGACAGCATTCTTGCGCCCCTTTGCGGCGCCCAGTTTCGCATTGGGCGAGAGGCAAGCAATGAGTTTGGCGAGGACACAGTAACAAAGGTAAAAGATGATATGACCATGGGAATGTCCTGCCTGCTCCAAGGCCGTGAGACGGATCGGGCCGTAAAATATACGCCCCCGGCGTGGAGCAAGCAGCTTGGCGAAGAGGATTTTGAAAACAGAGACCCGGACCTATATAAGGATACGGAGAATTTCTGGTATTTGGAGCTGGGCGGAGACAGAAATACCATCGAGGACACGGAAATCCTCCGGGATGAGCTGGTCGCCCTTGCCACCGGCACCTGGGATTATATCAAAAACTCAGGAAAGTTCGATGCATCCAAGTGGGATCTGGAGTTTTTGGGCTTCTTGCCGGGTAAGCGGGAGTCCCGCAGAATGTGCGGTGAATATATGGTTACCCAAAAGGACATCACAGGCGGAACGGTTTTTCCGGATGAGATCGCTTTTGGCGGTTGGCCTCTTGACGACCATTTTCCCGGCGGATTTTATCACAAAGGCTGCCCCAATACCTATTATTCCACCCCTGCGCCCTATTCGATCCCCTACCGGGCACTGTACTCTAAGAATGTGGAAAACCTTTTCTTCGCCGGAAGAAATATCAGCATGACCCATACCGCTATGAGCAGTATCCGCGTTATGGCGACCTGCGCGTTGCTGGGAGAGGCAGTGGGAAAAGCCGCATCTATTGCCGTAAAAAATGATTACACACCCCATGATGTGTACCTGAGCAAGTTGGAACAGCTCCAAAATCTGCTTATGAATGAGGACTGTTTCCTCCCGTCTAAAACGAGAGAGATTGCTCCCGTATGTCAAGGCGCAGAACTGAATATCCAAGGCGATGTTATCCGCAACGGCCAGGACAGAGCCCACCGCATTTACAATACCGACGAAAGCACCTGCGCTTATGAGGCCAAGGCAGGCGAGGAGATTGCCTATACCTTTGACGAAGCCAAGGTGTCGGCGGTGCATATCGTATTTTGCAGCGATTTGAACCGGGATACCCTTCCCGGAAGCCATTGCGAACGCTCCCATTCCACCCGTGCTAACCAACGCCTGGACAGCCCCCAAATGCATATGCCTAAGACCCTCTGCAAGGCATTCCGGGTGATCGGCGAGCGAAAGGGAGAAAAGCAGGTTCTTTTGGAGGTTACCAATAACCGAAAGCGCGCTCATCATGTGCAGGTGGATCAGGTGTTTGACAAACTGACCTTGATCCCCATAAGCGGCTGGGATGACAGCGAAAGCATTCCTGTAATTTCCTTTGATTTTACGTAAAGAAAAGAGCGTGTCGCAAGACACGCTCTTTTTGTTAATGTTTTTCCTGGATCAGCAAAAGGTCTGAGATGATGGAGTTGGAAACCAAGTAGCCGTTGGGGGTCAAATGCCAGCGGCCGTCAAAGGTCTTGGACGCTAAGTTTCGTTCCTTGCACTCCAGCAAATACTTTTCCAGGGGCGCAAAGGGCAGCAGGAACCGCTTTTCGTAGACCTTGGGGTCAATGCCGCCTACAGTACGGAGCTTCATCATCAGATACTCACCGGCCCGGTCGCGGGAGCCGATCTCCTGCACCTCTTCCAACACCTGTCCGCCGGTGCGGATTCCCTCGATATAGGCTGGTAAGTCTCTCACAATGGTGAACCGGCTGCCGCCGAAATCGGAGCTGGCGTTAGGGCCAAAGCCCAAATAAGGTTCACCGTTCCAGTACTTGAGATTGTGCCGGGAGACATTGCCCTTGCGGCAGAAATTGGAAATTTCATACTGCCGGTAGCCGTGCTGCCGGAGAATCTCCACAGCGGACAGGTACATTTCTGCCTGGGTGTCATCATCTGCTAAATTGCAGTAGTCCTTGTATTCATAAAGGGGTGTACCTTCTTCCACCTGTAAGCCGTAGCAGCTGATATGCTCCGGCTGCAGCTTCAGCACATTTTTAAGCGTCCGCTCCCAGGCATCCAAAGTCTGGCCGGGCAGGCCGTACATCAGATCCACAGACAGATTCTTAAAGCGGAACTTGCGGATCCTTCTCACCGCTGCAACCGCCTGTTCATAGGAATGGGGACGGCCGATCCGTTTCAAAATGTCATTGTCGTCGCACTGAATGCCTAAGCTCACCCGGTTGAAGCCCTCGCTGTGCAGCCGCCGCAAGAGCCGGTCGGACACGGAATCGGGGTTGGCTTCAAAGGTGATCTCCGCATTGTTGGATACCGTAAAGGCTTTCCGGATAGTGGCCAGGATCGCAGACATACCGTCCGCACCGAAAAAGCTGGGCGTACCGCCGCCAAAGTAGATGGTATCCACAATGTAGTCGGGGGCCAAAGGGCCTGCCTCCCGGATATGCTGACAGACTGCCTCCTGGTAGCCGAAGATCCACTTATCTTCCTTGGTGGCGACGGAGTAGAAATCACAGTACTGGCATTTGCTCCGGCAGAAGGGAACGTGAATATAGATACCCAAAGGGGTTTTGTTTTTACCGGTAAATAAAGGCATATTTTAATCCTCGTCAAGCTTCAGTACAGCCATAAAGGCCTCGGAGGGGACGGAAACCGTACCGAAGGTACGCATCCGCTTCTTGCCCTCTTTCTGCTTTTCCAGCAGCTTCTTCTTACGGGTGATATCACCGCCGTAGCACTTGGCAAGCACGTCCTTACGCAGAGCCTTGATGGTCTCACGGGCGATGATCTTGCCGCCGATGGCTGCCTGGACGGGGATCTCAAACTGGGCGCGGGGGATATTAACCTTCAGCCGTTCGCAGATCTTCCGGGCCCGGGGATAGGCATTGTCAGCAAAGAGAATGAAGCTCAATGCGTCCACGATATCACCGTTGAGGAGAATATCCAGCTTTACCAGCCGGCTGGGCCGGTAGCCGATCAGTTCGTAGTCCAAAGAGCCGTAGCCCCGGGTACGGGACTTGAGGGCATCGAAGAAGTCATAAATGATCTCGTTCAGGGGCATTTCGTAGTGCAGTTCCACCCGGTTGGCATCCAGATAGACCATATCCTTAAATTCGCCCCGGCGGGAAGTTGCCAAATCCATAATATTGCCCACATATTCCTGGGGCGCCATCAGATTGACCTTGACAAAAGGCTCTTCCGCCAGCTGAATGTCCATAGGATCGGGGTAGTCTAAGGGGTTATCCACCATATGCACCACGCCGTCATTGGTGGTGACCCGGTAAGAAACATTGGGGGCGGTGGTGATGAGGTCTAAGTTATATTCCCGTTCCAGCCGCTCCTGGATGATCTCCATATGCAGAAGTCCCAAGAAACCGCAGCGGAAACCAAAGCCCAGGGCAATGGAGTTTTCCAGTTCGTACACAAAGGACGCATCGTTGAGCTTCAGCTTTTCCAAAGCTTCCCGCAGGTCTTGGTATTTTGCGCCGTCGGCGGGGTACACACCGGAGAAGACCATAGGCTGCACCTGGCGGTAGCCGGGCAGGGGGTCGGTAGCAGGGTTTTCAACAGTTGTGATGGTATCGCCTACCTGGGTGTCGGAAACAGTCTTGATGGAGGCGGTGATGTAGCCTACCTCGCCTGCGCCCAAAGCATCCCGGGGAATGAGCCCCTTGGGACTCATTGTGCCCACTTCCACGACTTTGTAAACAGCACCGGTAGCCATCATCTTAATGTCCATACCGGGGGTAACAGTACCTTCTTTGATCCGGGTGTAGACGATAACGCCCCGGTAGGAATCGTACTGGCTGTCGAAGATCAGCGCTTGCAGGGGGGCATTCCGGTCACCCTTGGGGGCGGGAACATCCTTAACGATCATTTCCAGCACGGAATGGATATTGATGCCGTTCTTGGCAGAAATTTCGGGGGCATCCTCGGCAGGCACGCAGATAATGTCCTCGATCTCCTGCTTCACTTCCTTGGGACGGGCAGAGGGCAGGTCGATCTTGTTGATAACAGGCAGCACTTCCAGGCCTGCATCCGTGGCCAGGAAGGTGTTTGCCAAGGTCTGCGCTTCTACACCTTGGGAGGCATCCACCACCAAAATTGCGCCCTCGCAGGCCGCCAAAGACCGGGAAACCTCGTAGTTGAAGTCCACATGGCCCGGGGTGTCGATGAGGTTCAGCGCATAAGTCTCACCGTCATCGGCGGTGTAGTTCAGGGTGGCGGCGGTGGCTTTGATGGTAATGCCACGCTCCCGCTCCAAGTCCATGGAGTCTAAGATCTGTTCCTCCATCTCCCGCTTGTCGATGGCAGAGCATTCCTCCAGCAGGCGGTCTGCCAAGGTGGATTTGCCGTGGTCGATGTGGGCGATGATGGAAAAATTACGAATTTTGGAAAGGTCTGTCATAGATACACCTCAGTTATCAAGTACAGGCGGATACACCGCCATTTTACACTGTTCTTATTATAATGTGTTTTTGCGCAGTTGTAAACAGTATGTTTTGCAGAAAGCCGGGGAATACTGAGTTTTGCAGCGACAAAAACCGCCCAAAGCTGCTTTTTTAGAAAAATTTTTGCAAAACCCTTGTCAAAAAACCGGATTCAAGGTATAGTCTAACAGAAAACTCGAAAAACAGAGAGGGATGGAAGTATGTGTGCAGCAAAGAAAACACCCAAGACCCCGGAGGAGCAGCAGGCTGTTCTGCAGAAGCTGATCGCCCAGGGCCGAAAGGACGGTATGATCCGCGCGGATGAGCTGCGGAGCCATCTGGAGGAGATGGATCTTACCCCGGAGAAGATCGAAGAGATCTACGATAATTTTGAGGCTATGAATATCCAGGTGGTCAGCGATGATATGGACCTGGAGCTGGATGATACCCTGGATCTGGTCGACGAAATGGACGATGATATCGACCTGTCCGATATGGATGAGGAAGATCTCATTGACCCGGTGGACCTGGCTGCGGAGTACAATCTGGACGATCCGGTGCGTATGTATCTGAAGGAGATCGGTCAGATCAAGCTGCTGACCGCTGAGGAAGAAGTGGAGCTGGCAAAGATGGTGTCCGAGGGCAGCCAGTACGCCAAGAACAAGCTCACCGAGGCAAACCTGCGCTTGGTGGTGTCTATCGCCAAGAAGTACTCCGGACGCGGCCTGCACATCCTGGATCTGATCCAGGAGGGCAACACTGGCCTTATCCGCGCTGTGGACAAATTCGACTGGACAAAGGGAAACAAGTTCTCTACATATGCCACCTGGTGGATCCGGCAGGCCATCACCCGCGCCATCGCCGACCAGGCCCGGACCATTCGTGTGCCGGTGCATATGGTAGAGGTTATCAACAAGGCTACCCGCTGCAACCGGAAACTGGTGCAGGAGCTGGGCCGTGAGCCCACCGTAGAGGAGATCGCAGCTGAGCTGGGTCTGCCTGTGGAGAAGATCATCGAGGCAAACCGCACCGCCGCCGATACCCTGTCCCTGGATACCCCTGTGGGTGACGAGGAAGATACCTCCATCGGTTCTTTCGTGGAGGATGAGCGTACGCCCGGTCCTGCCGATGCGACCTCCAATGCCATGCTGGCTGAGGCGCTGAAGGAGATCCTGGACACCCTCACCGAGCGGGAAGCCGATGTGCTGCGGATGCGTTTCGGTATGTACGACGGCCGTACCCACACTTTGCAACAAGTGGGTCAGATCTTTGGCGTTACCCGTGAACGTATCCGTCAGATCGAGAACAAGGCCATCCGTAAGCTGCGCCACCCCAGCCGCGCCAAGAAGATCAAGGATTTCTACTGCTAATAAAAGAGCCACCGGTTTTCCGGTGGTTTTTTATGGGATTGGCGATACTTTCTTGTTTCGCCAAGAAAGTATCCAAAGAATGCGCCATAGGGGAGGGGCTGAGCCGCAACTCCCGCTTGCGAAACGCCCCTCCCCTATGTACCAAGTCGGATCGTAGCCATGTCGTTCTG
>JAZNNO010000056.1:0-26175 GCA_045580345.1 Faecousia sp. | reverse complement strand
AAGTTCTACTCCTGGTTATATCACCGTAACAGGCGATTCTATGTACACCATCGACCTGCCTAAGAACGGCGATTATGTCCTGCGCTTCACCTATACGGATTCCGAAGGAACATCTGTCACGATGTCCCAGGCTATCAATGTAGATGTAGAGCGGGTACCCGTAGTTAGTTTGGAAGGCACCAAGCTGGTGTTCAACGACAACTACGGCAGCACACCTCTGACCGAAGTGTATGTATTCTGGTTCGGCGAGACCGAGGTTGACGACATCCAGAATTGGACGACACTGAAGGATACAGCATCTGCGCTGACTGAGTCTCCCTATTACAAGAACGGCGGCTTCAAGAAGATCGTAGGCAAGCCTGAGAACTTCTTGATCTCCAAGTCCGGTGAGCACGTGATCCGTATGGTATACACCGATGCCAACGGTGTAGAGCAGAGACTGTCGCAGAAACTGAGCGTGCCTTATGTTCCCACCGCAACAGTGGATGAGACTGATGTTATCATTGATAACAATGGCGGCATCACACCTGTAGATAAGGTATTCGTATACTATGTAGGCGAAACCGTGATCAAGGATCTGAATGACTACAAGGAGCTGCAGGCAGCCGGCGCACTGTACCCGGACATCAATAAGGACGGAGCATACACCGACTACTCCGGCGACGAGGTATATGACATCAGCGTACCCGTCAAGGGCAACTACATCCTGCGTATCCAGTACAAGGACACCGAGGATGGCAATGCAACGAAGGTCGTGACCCAGCAGCTGAGAGTAGACTTCACAGTATCCATCGTGAACGGAATCATCCGTTTTGACAGTATGGACGATGTGACGCTGAACAAGGTCCACCTGTTCTATGTAGGCGACAGCGAGATTGTCGATGTTCAGGATTGGAATGAGCTGAAGACAGTAGGTCTGAATTACAGCTATGTGAACGGCGTGAATGTCAACGGCAAGAACGGCGTGAAGTCCTACAGTGCGACCTCCAGCACGACGATGTATAACATCGCACCTGTGATCAGCGGTAACTATGTTGTGCGTGTAGAGTACTACAACGATGTAGTCAATGACAGCGGCGCGCAGGTTCTGCAGATCCTGTCTAAGCGGTTCACTCTGGAGATGGGTCCTGTGATCGGCCTGTCCGACGAGAATAAGCTGACAGTAGATACCCGTGATATGTACACCATCGATACCATCACTGTGTTCTATGTAGGCGAGCAGACCGTGGCTAACCCCACCTACAACAACCTGAAGAATGCAGCGGCCAACATTGAGGGATCTCCCTACGGTGAGACCGGCTTCAAGGCAATGACGGATATGGAGACCATCACCAATGAGACTTTGACCGTAGCCGGCACCTATGTAATGCGTGTAAGCTACAAGACCGCAGACGGTACAACCTATATGATGGTTGCAGAGATCACCGTGTAAGCTGACCGCAAGGAAAAGCTGAACCAATTGCATAAATCCTAACGGCTTCGGCCCGCCATTTCGGCGGGCCGAAGTTTTGCGTATATTCTGCGATGCTCTTGTCAAATGGCAGCAATTGCTGATTTTTCATAAGAAAATTTTCAATCTCTATGTTGAGGTTTTTTGTTCTATTTATACATTTTTGATGAAAAATGTCGGATGAATAGAGTAAATATTGACATATAAAAATAAAATGGTATAATTATATTAACATTAATATGCCCTTCTTTTGGCTTCGGGGCAGGAAGAAGTTGCTGGCATACAAGAAAATGAATTTAAACACAATAGGTGAGGTATCTTATGAACCAGGAAAATCGTGAACGTGAAATAGAATTCGATGTAATGCAGCTGATCAAGGCAATTTTAGCAAAGGCGAAATACATTATATTGGTTGCTGTTATTTTTGGTATGTGCGGTTTTGCGGGCAGTAAACTGCTTTTGGATCCAGTTTATGAGGCAGGCACGAAAATGATTGTAATTGCCCAAAATAACCCAGATGAGGTTGTTAATGACCGATTGAATGCGGCCAAGAGCTTGGTAGATACATATGCGATTATCGTTCGCAGCCGCAGTGTTTTGAATCAGGTCAAGGAAGAACTGCATTTGCAGATGACATATGAACAGTTGGCAAGCTGTATCAGTGTAAAATCGGAAAATGAGACCGAGGTTATGAAGGTAGTGGTGCGCCATGAAGATTTGAATTTGGCCTTTGCCATTGCGCAAAAACTTGAGCAACTTGCACCCGATGCTATTGATATGGTCTATGGTGTTGGCTCCGTGAGAATCACAGAACCTTCCTATTCCAAACCCTACCCGGTATCTCCCAACAATAAGACCAATGCGATTTTGGCAGCCTTGGTTGGCTTTGCGCTGTCTTGTGGCCTGGTTGTGGTTCTTTTCCTTATGGACAACACTTTCAAGACCGATACAGAAATTCAGGATGATTTGAATGTGCCTGTGCTGGGCGTGATCCCCAAGGTGGAATGCTGTGGCAAGTATTCTCGGTATGGCTATGGCTATGGTTACGGCTATGGTTATGGGCATTCCGCGAAAAAGGGGAAATTCGTCAAGGAGGAGAAGTAAGCGATATGAAGAAAAAGAATGTAAGCAAGAAGGAATTATTGGCTGCATTGGGCGAAGAGCCTCAGCTGATTGTGGATGATGCCCCTTTCGAATACATAGAGGCGTTTAAGGAACTGCGTACCAATCTACATTTTGTGACGTCTGAGAAAAAGGAAGACCGCGGAGCGTGGAAGATTATTGTGACCAGTTCCGTTCCCGGAGAAGGCAAATCTACCACAGCTATCAATGTGGCGTTGTCTTTTGCACAGGACGAGAGTAAGGTTCTACTGATCGATGCAGATATGCGCAATCCTGTTTTGCGGAAGTATTTGCGGCTGGAGCAGAAGGATGAAGTGGGTCTTAGCACACTGCTCAGCAGCGACTTTAAGCTGGAAGATTGTCTGCTTCACACGGAACACGGCATAGATGTGGTCGTAAATGGCCCCACACCGCCCAATCCTGCAGAACTGGTCAAATCCGAGGCTATGCAGAAATTGATCCGGGATGCAGAGAGCCGGTATGATTATATTATTTTCGATACGCCTCCTGTGGGCGTGATTACCGATGCGGCTGCATTGAGCCCCTTGTGTGATGGTGTTCTTTATGTGGTGCGTCATGCCTATGCCAGCAAAAAGCAGGTCAATGGTGCAATGAAGAAGTTGCAGATGGTGGATGCGAAAGTCCTGGGCGCGGTAATGACACAGTATGAGATTCCTAAAACAGGCAAGGGCTACGGGCGCTACCGCAAGTATAAGTATGGTTACGGTTACGGTTACGGCTATGGCTACGGCTACGGTAAAAAACAAGGTGAAAAATAATACAAAAGAGATCCTGTTGACAGATCTGCATACGCATATTCTTCCCGGTATCGATGACGGCGCAGAGGACTTGGATAAGGCTTGCCGGATGCTGCTTGCCCAAAAGGCAAGCGGCGTGGAGCGGGTGGCGTTGACACCCCATTTTTATCCCTTACGGGAAGAATTAGAGGCGTTTTTGGAGAAACGCCGGCAGGCGTATGAATTGCTCAAGGCAAACTGGGATGCGTTAACTATGCCACAGCTGAGGCTGGGGGCGGAAGTGCATTATTCACCCTGCCTGACAGATATGGATCTGCACAGTTTAACATTGGATCAAACGGACTATTTGCTCTTAGAGCTGCCGGATGCTGTTCAGCCGGCACTGATAGAACCTGTGCTACAGCGCATGCTGGACCAAGGTGTTACGCCCGTATTAGCCCACATAGAGCGGTGCGTCTATTTTGCGGATCGGCCGGCCCGGTTGTTGCGATTGATAGAAATGGGCGCGTTGGCGCAGATATCTCTGCGGGTGTGGCCTACGAAGCGAATGCGTAAATTTGCGGAGATTTGTCTGCGGAACCATGTGGCGCAAATCGTTGCCTCTGACATTCACACATTGGGAGAAGATAAGTTTGCGTTGGGTGAATTGGTAGAGAATTTAGCGGAAGAAACAGTTATACAGGCGGAAGCATTTGCCCGGGCTGTCTGGGACAACACGCAGCCGCCGGAGTTCGAACCGGTTCCTGTTTGCAGGAAGCTGTTTGGATATGCATAAAATCTAAGATTTGTTTTGCTGAAAATAGTACTTTAAGAATGGGTATTTACGATAGGGGATGAGGAAAATGATTAATGCAACAGCGATTATTATGACCAAAAACGAAGAGAGGAACATTGTCGATTGTTTAAAGTCAATGGATGGCTTTGCGAAGCGCTGTGTTGTGATTGATTGTGGCAGCACAGATAGAACGGTGGAATTGGCTAAAGAGAACGGTGCCGATGTGTATTTCCACGAGTTTGAGTACTATGCAAAGCAATTTAATTGGGGCATTGACAACTGCGATGTTGATACGGAATGGGTCATTCGCTTAGATGCCGACGAGCGTTTTCCGGATAAGCTGAAAGCGGAAATCGAAGAACTGATCGAGAAGAATAAAAATACCCAGATGAATGGAATTACTATTGAGGCGGATTTCTTCTTCCTTGGCCGCTGTATGCGTCACGGCATGAGGAATAAGCGGAAAATGATGTTATTCAAGCGTAGTTGCGGCAGGATTGAAGACCGTCGGCGGGATGCCTACAGCCTTATTTCTGAGGGTTATGCGGTAAGTACGACCAATCGTTTCTTGCACTATGATTTTAAGAATTTGGACAGCTATGTCAGACGATATAATTGGTATGCGACCCGGGAGATGCAGGATTACATTGATTTTACCCACGGAGCAAATTCTGAGGTAAAGAATGATAAATTACTTGCAGCGCAGCGCAAGAAGAAATTCGGCTTTTATTACAAGGCACCAAGATATTTCCGTGCTTGGGCATGGTTTATCTATGTCTATATTTTCCGTGGCGGTTTTTTGGATGGCAAGGAAGGCTTTATATACTACTTCCTGGAATGCTATTGGTATCGGCTTTTGGTGGATGCCAAGATTTTCGAGTATGAGAAAACCGGCGGCGAGTTTGAAAAATTGAAAGCAATTGATTGATACGGAGGAGCACGATGCATTCCTTGACTGTTTTTACACCTACATATAATCGTCGGGATTGTTTGAAAAAATGCTATCAAAGTCTGGTAGAACAGACCAATCAAGATTTTGTGTGGCAGATCATAGATGACGGATCCAGCGACGGAACGCAGGAATTGATTGCGGCCTATATAGCTGAGGGTAAAATATCGATAGATTATCACTGGAAAGAAAATGGCGGAAAGGCATCGGCAATCAATCGAAGTTTAGAAATTACAGATACGCCGTTGTGGGTGTGCTTGGATTCTGATGACTATTTCTTCGCGAATGCAGTGGAGATAATGCTGAAAGTATGCGAGGGAATTGGAGATCAAAAGAATGTCTGCGGCATCATTACGACCCGGTCCAATGCGGACGGTACCCCTATGCACGGGGTCAATATGCCTGTGGGTGTGGACTATGCCACGCAGATGGATATTCGCTATAAGTATAAAGTGCCTGCAGAATACGCGCAGGTTTATAAGACTGAGGTCATCAAAAAATATCGTTTCCCGCTGTACCCTGGGGAAAAATTTGTTACAGAAAGCTGGATGCAGGATCAGATCGATATGGAATATGTATTTAAGCTATTCAGGGAGCCGGTTATGGTTTGCGAGTATCTTCCTTCCGGGTTGACCAATAATTATTGGAAACTGATCCGCAACAATCCCCGGGGCTTTTTGGATTTCTACAGCCAAAGAAACAGGCTTTGCAAATTGTTGATCCCACGGTTTACTGCTGCAATAATGTATAATGCTGTTTACAGTCTTGTAAAAAAGGAAGATGTAAAAAAATGCAAAAACTTAATGATAAAACTGGCGTATTTACCGGGAATGGCGGTAATGATAAAACAAAGAAGAACAAATTGGGGGGACACACAAGAGGCAGAGACAAGTTTCAAAAGCTAAAGCCGGTATTTGATGTGCTGACAAAATTGGTGAGAATATTTCCAAAGAAAATGCGGATCAAGATGCTCACCGATAAAAAAAGAGGCGAGAGTCTTTTCTCAGTCGGTATTCGGTATGTGCTTTTGAAATCTGTGGCAGCAGCCTGTGGCGATGCGGTTGCGGTGTACTCCAATGTGTACCTGAAAAATCCTGAGAAGTTGGAAATTGGCACCAATGTGACCATTCAGCCTATGAGTTATATTGAGGCTTCCGGTGGTGTGAAGATCGGTTCAGATACCTCTATTGCTCATGGCGTGAGCATTATGTCAGAGACCCATAATACGGCAGACCGGGACGAGTTGTTCAAAAATCAAGGAATGACCTACAAGCCGGTTGTGATCGGTGAGGATACCTGGATCGGTGCAAAGGTCACTATTATGGCTGGCGTGACTATTGGCAGTAAAGCGATTGTTGGAGCAAATTCGGTTGTGACGAGGGATGTTCCCGACTATGCGGTTGTGGTAGGAGCTCCAGCAAGAATTATCAAATATCGTGGCGAGTAAATGTAAGTGAAAGGCGGGAGACCGATGGTCAGTGTGCTATCCAGTGTCTATAACGAAAGTTTGGAAGAGATTCGTGAGTCCTTGGACTCCATTCTCAGCCAAAGCTATCGGGATTTTGAACTGATCATTGTGTTGGATCGCCCCGAATATGCCGAAGCTCTGGCACTGCTGCAGGAGTATGCAGAAAAGGATGCCCGGGTCAAGGTGCTGGTGAACGAAAAGAACATCGGTCTTGCCCTGTCTATGAATTATGCGGCAGAGAATGCAAAAGGTGAGTACTATCTGCGTATGGACGCAGACGATGTGTGCTACCCAAATCGTTTTCAAATGCAGTATGATGCTATTAATGGCAGTGAGTATGATTTGGTTTGTGGTAATTATGACTTTATAGACGAGGACGGCAACCTACTTCCTCAGAAACCAGGTCTTTATACGGATGCGCAGATGAGGGCGCTGCTTCCGTATCGAAATATCATACACCATCCTACGGTGATCATGAAAGCTGAAGCTTTTTGGAAGGCGGGCGCTTATCGTAACTATCCCTGTGCCCAAGATTATGACCTGTGGTTGCGAATGCTGTGCAACGGCTGCAAAATGCATATGATGACAGAAAAACTTATCAAGTACCGGGTCCGTCAAGCCAGTACTACGGTGCAAAAGCGGTACAAGCAGTCCTGTACGGGGGAGTATATCCGCAAACTCTATCAAAAAGGCGATAAAATGCGTAGCTACTCCTATGCTGGGTATTTGGCATATTTAGAAAGACGCGGTGTCAATGACCCCGGTTCCAATGGGGACTTTGTTGCAAATTTCGAGCGATATATGCAGCTAAAGCAAAAGATCAAGAAGGGCCGCGTTATCGGTGCAGTTGCAGATTTCTGCAAGGTGATGTTCCGGTCCAAATACTATAGGCCGCATATTTTGCGGAGCATAAAAATTGCAATGGTTATGAAGCTTGCAAAATAAGGAATAAAGTTTTATGCAAAGTTTTAAAGTTCGGTTTCGTATATATGATTTGCTGTTTTACTTTTTGCTGGTGTTTTCTTTTTACTATACCCGCAATATGGTGTGCAGATTGATGATGGTTGCCTTTTTTGGCTACACAATTGCGCAGATGATCATAAGAAAAGAACAAGTGCCGTTGCCGTTTTTTTATATAGGTTTTGGCCTGTTCATTCTATATGGTGCAGCAAATGTGTTTCTGGGAAATGCGATATATCCCAGTGTGGCACGGAGCATGGTCATATCACTCACACTAAATTTTATAATGATCTTCTCCATCGTGCAGTATATATATTTAACAAACGATGTGAATCGGGTGTTGCGGATTACAGAGTTCAGCATATTGTCGGTGGCTGTTGTTGTGGTGGCTATCTCGGCCGGAACAATTACCCAAGGAAGATTGGGCGGCGGCACAGAGATCAATTCCAATATGTTGGCCATTTTGTGCGTTTATGGATTTGTGTTGACAATGTATCTGCGGAAGGTCGGCAAAGTCAGCCAAATTTCCAACTGGGTTAGAATAGGCTTTTATGTTTTGGTGATTTTGCTGACTGGATCCCGAAAGGGTTTGCTGATGGTTGTTTTATCCTTGATGGTTGTTCGATTTACCCAGGAAAGACGGCAGCTACTGAAAAATCTGTTGGTCATTGGTTGCTCCGTTGTGGTGTTTTATTTGTTGATCATGAACGTGCCGGTGCTGTATAATATTATCGGTGTCCGTGTTGAGAATCTGCTGATGACCCTTTCCGGAGAAGGCTCTACGGAGGCGTCTTTGGAAGACCGGCAAAGACTTGTAGATACGGGTTTGGAGCACATCAGGAAAAACCCTTGGCTTGGGTATGGCTATGACTGCTTTAAGATGATCTCCGGCATAGGCCCAAATGGTAAAGTGCCGGTGGGACAAATGGGATTTTATTCTCACAATAACTATATTGAGTTGTTATTCGGCGGCGGTATTATCGGTTTCACACTGTATTATTTTCCTGTTTTGTGGTTGCTGCTGAAGCTGATGCGGAATCTTAGAAAAGGAACATCTATGCCGTACCTGCTGGCGATGATGCTTTCAATGCTGGCGGTGGAGTATGCCCGCGTGACCTATTATGCCCGGGTGGATGCCTATATCACAGCCGTTATTTTGGGATGCGTGCTGCTTGTTGATAAAAGCCAAAGCCATAAAAAAACCTCAGCGGAAGGATGCGTATAGGATGGGTATTAAAAAGATAATCCTGCGCGCGATGCAGGAAAGAATAGACAGAAAGAATCGTAGCCGTTTGATTGCGGCTTGCGAACCGCGGACGATTATCGCAAACAACTGTATTGGCGGCTATATATCACATTGGTTAAAGCTACGTTTTATGTCCCCAACTGTGAATTTGTTTATTAAGCCGGCTGATTATATTACAATGCTGCAGGATGTTGATAAGTATTTCGATCCCGAAGCGCCAATTACGCAAGTGGTGACTGAGAATTCGTATCCTGTGGGTGATATTTATGGTTGCCAGATTCATTTTATGCACTATAAAGATTTTGAAAGCGCGGTGCAAAAGTGGCGGGAAAGATGTGCCAGAATAAATAAAATGCAGATGTATATTATGATGACTGATCGGGATGGCTGCACATTGGAAGATATGCAGGCGTTTGATGCGCTGCCTTATGATAATAAGGTGTTATTTACTTGCAGAGAACACCCCGACATAGCATCTTCATTTTATATTCGTGGTTTTGAGAAAGAGACTAAGGTCGGACAATTGCAGGAAAAAATGCGGATTACAGGAAAAAGATATATCGATCAATTTGACTATGTAGAATTTTTGAACCGTGGGTTTTAACAAAGGAGATGCAAAAATGGGGTCTATAGTAAAACTGATAAAGAATCCAGCAAAAATAGTTTTTATACTGGATAGAAAAGGTGTCAGTAAAATTATTCCCGACAAGGCATATCTGAAGCTGAAATATCGTGCCAGTATTGGCAAAAAGTTGAATCTCAAAGAGCCCAAGACCTATAACGAGAAACTCCAGTGGCTGAAATTGTACGATAGAAATCCTCAATACACGAAACTGGTGGATAAGTATGAGGTAAAGTCCTATGTGGCAGAGAGAATCGGCGAGGAATATATTATTCCAACGCTTGGCGTATGGGACAATGTAGAAGATATTGATTTTGATGCACTGCCGGATCAGTTTGTGCTGAAGTGCACCCACGACAGTGGCGGTTTAGTGATTTGTAAAGATAAATCCAAATTGGATATTGAGGCAGCCAAGAGAAAGCTAAGTCAGTCGCTGAAAAGCGATTTTTACTATGTAGGTCGCGAATGGCCCTATAAAAATGTAAAACCCCGTATTCTTGCTGAAGCCTATATGGAAGATGCAGAAACCGCAGAACTGCGGGACTATAAATTCTACTGTTTTGATGGCAAGGCAAAAGCTGTTCTGATTGCGACTGACAGACAAAAAGAAGACGAAAAAGCCAAGTACGATTTTTATGATATGGATTTCCAGCATCTGGACTTCCGTCGAGGCTGTCAGAATTCTAAGAAAGCACTGAAAAAACCCGAGAGCTTCGAAACTATGCTGAAAATTGTTGGAACCTTGTCGAAAGGGTTTCCGCATGTTCGCGTAGACCTATATGAAGTGGATGGAAAGGACTATTTTGGTGAAATGACCTTTTATCCTGGGAATGGTATGGTGCCGTTTGATCCGGAGGAGTGGGATTACACCTTTGGCAGTTGGATCAAGTTACCTGAGAAATAAGATTGTTGCAAGGAGATTTTGTTGTGAAGTGTGGAATTGTAACTGTATATAACAGTGAGAATTGCGGCAGCTATTTGCAGGGTTATGCAATGGCTCGGTTTTTGCAAAAAAACGGGCATGAAGCAGTTTTTATCCGTCAAAATTTCAGTGATCATTCCGCATCTCCCAAGAATTATCTGACCAAGCTAACTAAAACCGTCCTGCGAGGAAACTTTACGGGCGCAAAGCTTTTGGTAAAGCGGAGAAAATTGTTCCGTCAAGCAATTGACCAATATATGCAGGTAGTGAAAAATGCTGATGGTTTGGATTGTTGTCTGTTGGGCAGTGATGTGATTTGGGATGTAACCGGAGGCTTGTTTCGGAATCGCCACAGTTTCTTTTGGGGCACACAGTTTTATCCTGTTCGCGTAATCTCCTATGCGGCATCTATTGGTTTTTCTAAGAAAGAAGATTTGGAGAAAGTGGATTTTATCCGTAGTGCATTAAGCCTTATGTCGGCTGTCAGCGTTAGAGATATTACATCCCAAGAATTGCTTCAGCCTTATTGCGACAAGGAGATACATCTGGTTTGCGATCCAACCTATCTGATTGATCGGGCGGATTACAATGCCATTGCAAAACCAACGGATTTAGAGAAATTCATATTCCTCTACTGTTACGACAATTTGTCTGTAGCGGACCGGGAAGCGATCCAGGCGATTGCGAAAGAAGAGGGGCTGAAAACGGTCACCTTTGGCAACTACAATGCCTGGTGTGATGTGCGCCTGCCCTACGACCCGCTGCTGTTTCTGTCTATTTATGATAAGGCGGATTATATTATCACAAATACATTCCACGGAACGGTTTTTTCTACCATTTATGAAAAACGTTTTGCAGTTGTGAACAACGACAAGCAGAAGGTGCTGAATGTGTTAAAGATGTGCGGACTATCCGATAAAATGACGGAAACAGCCGCAGATTATGCCGAAATTCTGCACGGAGAATATGATTATAAAACTGCCCGACAAAGCATTTTGCGGGAGAGAACAAATGGCCTTGGTTACCTAAACGAGGCACTTAAAGGAAGGAATGTAAATGGGTAGATCCAGAAGCGGTGCAGTAAAGCTGAATGTAATATCGGGCTTTCTGCATGAATTTGTGGTAATAGTGTTTGGGCTGCTTGTCCCCAGAGTTGTTTTATCGTATTTTGGCTCCACATATAATGGCTTGCTGAATTCTGTTGTTCAGTTTATGTCTTTTTCTGTGGTGCTCCGTTCCGGATTAGGCGTTGTGACCACAGCGGCGCTGTATAAACCCCTCGCTCAGGGCGATATGCAAACTGTCAGTGGCATTATGGTTGCCACTGACAGATTTATGCAGAAAATCGGTTGGTTGCTGGCAGGAATTATTGTGGTATTCTCTTTTTTGTATCCGTTGCTGGTGATGGATGAATTCCCGTACCTGTTTTCTGCAACCTTGATTTTGATTATCGGCGCAGCGTCCTGGGTGGAAAATATGTTTTCCGTAAAGTACAAGGTGCTGTTGCAGGCAGATCAGAAAACCTATATTCAAACCTTTGTGACTCTGATAGCCTATGTGCTGTCCAATGTGTTTGCTATTGTGCTGATGGTAGCCGGCTGCAACATCCATATTGTAAGGTTTGGTATGCTGGTGGGACTTATGACCACGCCCTTTATGCTGAAGCTGTATGTGGACAGGCATTATGCTATCGACTGGAAAGCACCCGCCAACGATATTGCGATCAAGTCTCGCTGGGATGCTTTTGCCCAGCAGATTGCGACCATTGCCAACAATAACATTCCCACTGTTTTGATGACGTTCCTGTTTCCTTTGAAGGAAATATCTGTCTACACTGTTTATCATATGGTGGTAAAGAATATCAACCAATTGATTGGAAATTCGGTGATTGGCATTCGTTCTACTTTTGGCGATATGTATGCTAAGGGCGAATATGACCATTTAAAAAAGCGCTTTCAGGATGTGGAATGGCTGATATTTGCGGCTAATGCGATTTTGTACAGTGTAACTGCAATTATGCTGACACCCTTTGTGCTGATTTATACTGATGGAGTAACAGATGCCAATTATAATCGATTTTGGTTTGGTGTGCTGATGACAGCATCTTGTTGCGTGTACACAACAAGACTGCCTTACCAGATGGTTGCGGAGGCGGTGGGCCGTTTTAAAGAAACTAGAAACAGCTCCATTTTGGAAGTTGTAGTGAATGTTGTGGCATCTTTGATTTGCGCGCCGTTTATGGGATTGAACGCGATGCTGGTTGGCGCATTGGCAGGCGGTCTTGTCCGTGTCGGTAATTTGATTTGGGTGTGTGACCGAGGTGTTTTGAAAATATCCCTGTGGGAACCGCTAAAGAACTATGTGATTTACTTTGGCATCAGCGGTGCTTTGGTGTTTGTGATTTCGAAGATTATCGGAATTCACTGCGGGAATTTAATAGATTGGGTCCTGACAGCAATTCTGGTCACTGCGGTTGTTACGGTTGCTGTGCTTCTTGTCAGTGCAGTGTTCAATTTCAAACAGATGCAAGGTATTATTTCTCATTTTTTGAAGCGGCGTAAAAAGTAGGAAGAAGGATAAATATGGTCATTCAAAATGATGTACATATCGGTGCAAAAACCACCATGAAGATCGGCGGCTATGCAGATCAGTTCTATATTCCGGAGAGCGAAGAGGAACTGACCGACATTGCTCAGGAGATTTATGATAAGGACGGACGGGTTTATATATTGTCCGGCGGCTCCAATTTGCTGATCAATGACAGACGGTTTGAACAAGTGGTCTATATGCACGATGCCTGCCCGGAAATGCGTGATTTAGGCGAGGGTAGATTTTATATCGGCGCATCCAACCGCATTCAAAAGGTGATTTCTTTCGTGAATGATGCCGGATATGGCGGATTTGAGGAATTGGTTGGCCTGCCGGCCTTCTTCGGTGGCATTATTTATATGAACGCCGGTATCGGCGGTGCCAGGAATAGTTTGTTCACCATAGGCGAATTTGTGGAGAACGTTCGTTTTTGGGATTTTGCGGAAAAGAAGCTGGTAGAGATACCCAAGGAGCAATGTGGCTTTGGCCACCGGGCTTCTGTGTTTCAGCAAAGACCCGGCGTGATTTTGGGCGCTGTGATCCAATGTCCTAAGCGGGACTCGGAGGAGACAAAAAGCCGGAAAGAGGCCAGACTCCGCCGCTGTAAAGAAATGTTTGAATACGGCAAAGGCTGCTTTGGTACCTGCTTTATGAAAGCCAACGGCAAAATTTTGAAGCTGGTGTCTGCTTGGGATCGGGTATGTAAACTGGGTAAGGGTCGGGTGACGTTTGGTAAGGCCAATAAAAACTGGTTGGTAAACCAAGGGGGCGGAACTTTTAAGGATGCCCTGCGAATCATTAATGCCTGCAAGCGTGCCCACCGTTTGGCGGGAAGAGAAGCTGTTTGTGAAGTGGTAATTTGGGAATGAGAAAATAAAGCGCGCCGTTTGTCCTTGGCAAACGGCGCGCTTTGTTGCGGGAAAAATCTTTGCAAGATGCGTGTTCTTTTTGTTGCATTTTTGAGCGTTATGTGCTACACTAACAATGCATAAATTTGGCCCTTTATAAGGGAGAAATGAGGCTTTTATGATTTACGAACGCGAAGGCGGCATTTCCGATAAGGAATTGCGGGAAGCTTTGGCAAAATCCCTGGAAGGTCGGAAGCTGAGCAAGGTTCTGATCCTGCCCCCGGATTTTACCAGAATGTATTCCGGTGCCGGTAAGATTACCGAAATTTATTATGATCTTTTGAAGGATACCTGCCAGGTGGATATTATGCCTGCCCTGGGTACCCATGTGCCTATGACCGAGGAGGAATGGAAGGCTTTCTTTGGAAGCGTTCCTTTCGACAGAATGCTGGTACACAACTGGCGTACTGACGTGGTAAAGGTTGGCGAAGTTCCCGGCGAATTTGTTTCCCAGGTTTCCGAGGGCCTTGTGACTACCGGTATCGATGTGGAGGTCAACAAGCGCTTGCTGGATCCTTCCTATGACTTGATCCTGTCCGTTGGCCAGGTCGTTCCCCACGAGGTTGTGGGTATGGCCAACTACGGCAAGAACATCTTTGTGGGCTGCGGCGGTTCTTCTATGATCAACTCCTCCCATATGCTGGGCGCATTCTACGGTATGGAGCGGATCATGGGTAAGGACTTCTCTCCTGTGCGCCGTGTGTTCGACTATGCTGAGCAGAACTTCCTGATGCACATCCCTCTTCTGTATGTGCTGACCACTACCACCAATAAGGGCGACGAGGTTACTATCCACGGCCTGTACATCGGCCGGGAGCGGAGCAACTTCGAGGCTGCTGTGAAGAAGAGCCAGGAGATCAACCTGACCCATATGAAAGAGCGCCTGCAGAAAGTTGTTGTTTACCTGGATCCTCGTGAGTTCAAGAGTACCTGGCTGGGCAATAAGGCTATCTACCGCACCCGTATGGCGATTGCTGACGGCGGCGAACTAATCGTGCTGGCTCCTGCCATTGCCCACTTCGGTGAAGATGCTGAGAATGATAAGCTGATCCGCAAGTACGGCTATGTGGGCCGTGAGAATGTGCTGAAGCTGGTGGATGCTCCCGAGAATGCAGACCTCCGGGAAAACCTGTCCGTTGCCGCTCACTTGATCCACGGTTCTTCCGATGGCCGTTTCAAGATCACCTACTGCGCCGGCAAGCTGACAGAAGAGGAAGTCCGCGGCGCTGCCTTCAACTACGCTCCCTACGAGGAGATGGCCGCCAAGTACGATCCCAAGAAGCTCACCGACGGTTTCAACACCGTGGATGGCGAGGAGATCTTCTACATCTCCAACCCCGCTTTGGGCCTGTGGGTCTGCGATGACTAAGGAGTGCATTTCGTGAAGAGAATTGATTTACACACCCATTCTCTGTGCAGCGACGGTGCGCAAGTCCCGACAGAGGTCGTTCGCACCGCTGCCGAGGCAGGCCTGGCTGCTATCGCTCTTTCCGACCACGACTGTATCGATGGCGTGCAGGAAGCGATGGATGCCGGTAAGGCCTTGGGCGTGGAAGTGATCCCCGCGGTGGAGCTTTCCGCCCAGTCTGATACAGAATTGCACATTTTGGGTTATTTCATTGACATCCACAACAAGAAATTGCAGGATATGATGGCCTACGCCCTGCAGGTGCGGGACGAGCGCCAGGAAGAAGTCTGCCGGAAGCTGAACGAGCAAGGCTTCGATATTACAATGGACGAGCTTCGGGAGGAGGCAAACGGCAAAGTCCTTTGCCGAGCCCACTTCGCAAAGATCATGGTGCGTAAGGGCTATGCCGAATCTGTGAAGGATGCCTTTAACCGGTACTTGAGCGTTGGATGCTATGCCTACTCCAACCGGCAGGCCCTCACCGGCCCGGAGGCCGTGTCCCTTATCCGGGAAGCAGGCGGCATCGCCGTGGCAGCCCATTTGCACCTCATTAAAATGCCCGACGATGAGCTGAAGGAATACCTCAAAAGCTTGATCCCCTACGGCTTGGACGGCATTGAAGGTTACTACACCGACTATACCCCCGATATGGAGCAGCGCTACCGCGCAATGGCGAAAGAGTTGGGGTTAGTGATCTCCGGCGGTACGGACTACCACGGCGCTAACAAACCCCATATCTCTATCGGTAAGGGCAAGGGTGATCTGGAGATCCCTTATTCTGTGCTGGATGGCCTTCGCGCCCGGCACGCAGAAATTTACGGAAAATAATTTAATGAAAATAAAGGAGCAAGCATTATGAAGAAAGCAAACATTGGCCTGATCGGCCTGGCCGTTATGGGCGAAAACCTTGTCTTAAATATGGAGTCCAAGGGCTTCACCGTGGCCGTTTTCAACCGTACCACCGAGAAGGTAAAGAATTTTGTAGAAGGCCGTGGCGCCGGCAAGAACATCATCGGCACCTACAGCCTGGAAGAGCTGGTTGCTAACATCGAAAAGCCCCGTAAGATCATGATGATGATCAAAGCCGGCGGTGCTGTTGATGCTACCATCGAGTCCCTGCTGCCCCTGCTGGACGATGGCGACATCATCATCGACGGCGGTAACTCTCATTTCCCCGACACCATCCGTCGTACCGAGTACGTGGAATCCAAGGGCAAGCTCTACATCGGCTGCGGTGTTTCCGGCGGCGAAGAGGGCGCTCTGAACGGTCCTTCTCTGATGCCCGGCGGTTCTCCCGCTGCTTGGGAAAGTGTCAAGCCCATCCTGCAGGCTATCTGCGCTAAGGTTGAGGACGGCTCTCCCTGCTGTGACTGGGTTGGCGAAAACGGCGCCGGCCACTTCGTAAAGATGGTTCACAACGGCATTGAGTACGGCGATATGCAGCTGATCTGCGAAGCCTACCACCTGATGAAGAATATGCTGGGTATGTCCGACGACGAGATGCACGAAGTCTTCGCCGAGTGGATGAAGGGCGACCTGGACAGCTACTTGATCGAGATCACCCGTGATATCCTGGCTTACAAGGATACCGATGGCGAGCCCATCGTAGAGAAGATCCTGGACACCGCCGGCCAGAAGGGTACCGGTAAGTGGACCGGCATCGCTGCTCTGGATGAGGGCGTGCCTCTGACCCTGATCGGTGAGGCTGTGTTCTCCCGCTGCCTGTCCGCTATGAAGGACGAGCGTGTTGCAGCTGCTAAGGTCCTGCCCGGCGCTGCTGAGGCTGCTCCCAAGTTCACTGCTGAGGAGAAGGCTCAGTGGATCGAGAACATCCGCTGCGCTCTGCTTGCCTCCAAGCTGATCTCCTATGCACAGGGTTACACGCTGATGCGTGCAGCTGCCAAGACCTACGGCTGGAATCTGAACAACGGCGGTATCGCGCTGATGTGGCGTGGCGGTTGTATCATCCGCTCCGTCTTCCTGGGCAAGATCAAGGACGCCTTCGATGCTAACCCCAACCTGACGAACCTGCTGCTGGATCCCTACTTCACCAAGCTGATCGCAGACCTGCTGCCCGGCTGGCGTAAGGTGGTTGCCCAGGGCGCTATGACCGGTATGCCCACTCCCGCATTCTCCTCTGCTCTGGCTTACTACGATGGCTACCGCTGCGACCGTCTGCCCGCAAACCTGCTGCAGGCGCAGCGTGACTACTTCGGCGCGCACACCTACGAGCGTACCGATGCTCCTCGCGGCCAGTTCTTCCACACCAACTGGACCGGCCACGGCGGCAATACCTCCGCTACCCAGTACGACGTGTAATAGAAAGGAAATGAAGCTATGAAGATTCGTGAAAATTGCAAGTACGCTCTGGTAGTTCCCACCAGCATGGGTGTTCGTATCACCCCTCCCAACGGCCAGCCCGTTGCTTCTTCCAATATGTTTATGATGCAGGCCACCTCCGCTGAGACCAATGTGGCTTCCATCTCCGCATACCTGGGCCTGCCCACCAAAGTGCTGACCACCTTTGTGAAGGACAGCCCCATCGCTGACTTCATCAAGCGCGACCTGCGCTCCCGCGGTATGGACTACGAAGGCAAGGAAGTAGAGCAGGGCGATCCCTGGGGCTACCGCCATCAGTTCAACATCGCTGACTCCGGCTACGGCTCCCGTGGCCCCCGTGTCTGCAACGACCGCGCCGGCGAAGTTGGCCGCACTTTGAACATTAAGGACTTTGACCTGGAGCGTATCTTCGGCCAGGAGGGTGTTGGTATCCTGCACCTGTCCGGTCTGATCGGTGCTCTGTCTCACGACACTTCCGTGTTCTGCCTGGAGCTGGCCCGTGCTGCTAAGAAGTACGGCACTCTGATCTCCTTTGACCTGAACTACCGGGCTTCCTTCTGGAAGGGCCGTGAGCAGGAGCTGCACGATATCTTCACTGAGATCGCTTCTGTTGCTGATATCCTCATCGGTAACGAGGAAGACTTCCAGCTGTGCCTGGGCGTGAAGGGCCCCGAGGCCGGCGGTAAGGACATCGCTGCCAAGATCGACTCCTTCAAGGAGATGATCAAGCGCGTGAAGGAGCAGTTCCCCAACGCATCCGTGTTCGCTACCACCCTGCGCCAGGTTGAGAACGTCAACTCCCACCTGTGGGGCGCTATTATGCTGGCCGGCGACGAGTGGCATGTGGTTGAGCCTCGCCGTATCCACGTTCTGGACCGTATCGGCGGCGGCGATGGCTTCGTAGGCGGTATGCTCTACGGCATTCTGCGTGGTTGGGAGTCCGAGAAGTGGATCCAGTTCGGTTGGGCATCCGGCGCACTGGCTACCACCTTCCTCACCGACTATGCACAGCCTGCTGACGAGGACGTGGTTTGGAGCGTCTGGGGCGGCAACGCAAGAGTTAAGAGATAATCAAAATGGGGCACAGGCAACCGCCTGCGCCCCATTGACATAAGGGAGAAATTTATGAATAAGCTCCGTTACGGTATCTTAAGTACATCTTCCATTGCACCCCGGTTCATAGCTGCCGTGCGGGCTGCCGGGGCAGGGGAGATCGTGGCGCTGTCCTCCCGCACCTTGGATAAAGCCAAGGAAAAGGCAGCACTTTGGGATATCCCCAAGGCCTACGGCAGCCATGAGGAATTGCTGGCGGACGGTGATGTGAATATCGTCTATATTTCCTCCGTCAATGCCCAGCATTACCCAATGGCCAAGGCGGCTATTTTAGCCGGAAAACACGTGGTCTGTGAAAAGCCCTGTACCACCTCTGCTGCGAATACCCGGGAACTGTTTGCTTTGGCTCGTGAAAAGGGCGTGTTCCTAATGGAAGCAGAGAAAATGCTGTTTTTGCCGGCGATTCTGGAAGCAAAAAAACGCATTGAGGCCGGGGAACTGGGCGAAATCTATATGGCAGAGCTCAGCCATTCCTTCTCTGCCGGATATAACACTTGGCTCTTTGACCCGGCAGCCGGCGGCGGTACGCTCCTTTCCAGCGGTATCTATGCGGTGCAGCTATTGCAGTGGCTCTTTGGTTCGATGAAAACCATCGGCGGTGTGCGGTCTGTTACAGAAAGCGGCGGCGAGTGGCAGTATGCCCTCGCAGGTTGTATGGAAAACGGAATTCTGTTCCATATCAAAAACAGCACCCGTGTAAAATTAGAGAATACTGCCTGTTTCTACGGCACAAAAGGTATCGTGGAAATTCCGGAATACTGGAAAGCCCGTAAAGCTCTTTTCCAAATTGACGGAAAAACTGAAGTTGCCGAGTTCCCTTGTGAACACGAACTATCATACGAAGCGGCTCATATTGCTGATTGTATCAATAAGGGACTTCTTACCAGCCCGGTGGTGACCGAGGCGCTCTCCATTGCCGGTATTGCTGCGCTGGAACAGGTGAAAACGCAATGGAAATAGTCAGTTGACAGAAAGCCAAAAGCAAGATAAAATAAACCTATCAATCATACATACAGGAGGAAATTATAATGCATACAATCAAAGTGGAAGCCCTCACAAACGAGGCCTTTGCCCCCTTCGGCCAGTTTTATAATATGGAGAAACCCCAGGGCCATGCCCTGTGCGGTGAGCTGCACCGTTTCTTCCCCGACCGCGTGAATGCTGACAGCAACCACCGGGTAGGCTACTCTCCTATTTTGGTAAAGAAGCCCGAGAAGATGATCATCACCCAGCAGGAGTACCATACCACCACTTGGGAAATGATCCTGCCTATGAACGACGATATGATCCTGCATGTGGCGCCTGCCTCTGCCGGTACTCCCGTCACCGAGCAGGCTAAGGCGTTCTTGGTTCCTAAGCACACTCTGGTTAAGATGAATGCCGCTATCTGGCATTTGGCACCTCTGCCCGCCAATGCAGACGAGCTGGCAGCTATGATCATCCTGCCCGAGTGCACCTATGCAAATGATTGCACTGTTGTGGATCTGACCCCCGATCAGCAGTTCGAGATCGTAAAATAATTACATAAGCAAAACAGCGACAGGCTTTGCCTGCCGCTGTTTTTTGTTATCTTGCCCGGGGGAGAAGTTCTTTTTCAATAACTTCTGCCAAAAGATCCAATTCCTCTTGAGTAGTGTCCTTGCATATAGACACCCGGAAAGAGCCGTCGATCAGTTCTGGCTTTAAGCCCATGGCTGTCATCACGTGGCTGCGATGCCCCTTGGCGCAGGCGGAGCCTGCGGAAACGCAGATGCCCGCATCCTGCAAAATGTTAATAGAGTTTTGGGTGGGAAGCCCGGCAATGGCCAGGGAAAGAATGTGAGGCGCTTGATGAGAGCCGTTGACGGTCAAACCGTCAAGTTTACATAACTTCTCGACCAACCCATCCAACAATGCCTTTTCCTTAGCGATGTCCTCTGCAAAAGTGGCCTTGCCTGCCTCACAGGCAGCCGCAAAACCGAAGATAGCTGGCGTGCCCTCAGTACCGCTGCGTAAACCGCCCTCCTGTCCGCCGCCTAAGAGCAGGGCAGGGAAGGATTTGTGCTTGGGGCTGATGTACAGCGCGCCTGCACCCTTAGGTCCGTGGATCTTGTGGGAGGAAACAGAAATCAGATCCGCTCCCAAGGTCTTAGCCGTAAAGGGTACTTTCAAAAATCCCTGTACCGCATCGGTGTGGAACAGCGCATCGGGGGAGAGCTTATGGGTGAGCTTTGCCATTTGGGCAATGGGCATCACTGCGCCCGTTTCGTTATTGACCATCATAACGGACACCAAAACCGTGTCCTTCCGCAATGCAGCTTTTAGAGTTTCCAAAGAGATGTTGCCCAGTTCGTCCGGCTGCAGATAAGTGATCTCATAGCCTTGATGTTCCAATTCGTTCATACACCGCAGTACGGCAGGATGCTCAATGGCTGTGGTGATGATATGCTTGTTCTTTTTGCCGTAGCGTTTCACAGTGCCGAAAATGGCCCAGTTGTCCGCCTCAGTGCCACCGGAGGTGAAGAACACCCGATCCGGTTCTGCGCCCATGGCATTTGCTACCTTGTGGCGGGCGGAGCGAAGAAGTCCTGCAGCATCAATGCCAAAGCTATACAGAGCGCTGGGATTACCCCAGTTCTCCGTTAGCGCAGCGGTCATAGCCTCCACAGCCTCTTTGCAAGGCTTGGTGGTGGCAGAGTTATCCAAATAAATCATACTTATTTTCCTACACAAAATCTTTCGAAAATTCTTGCGGTAATGTCCTCCCGGATGGTGCGGCCGGTGACCTCACCCATAGCTTCCATTGCAGCCTCCACATCGGTGAGTACCGCGTCCGGGGTCTGCCCTGATTTCAGCGCCTGCAAGGCAGAAAGCATTGCCTCGTAGGCTCTGCGAATGGCATCGAATTGCCGGGGGTTGGTGAGAATCGAACCGTCGCAAGGCGTTTCGTTTGCAAACATCACATCCACCGCGTCGGCAAGCAAATCCAAGCCTTCGCCTGTCTTGGTGGAAATGGGGATCACCTGCATAAAGGGTAGATCAGAAGGTTCAACAGCAGAGCCAAGATCGGACTTGTTGATAAGGGCGATGGCGTTATCCGCATCCAAGCAGACGTCGATGACTTCCTTGTCTTCCTCGGTCAGCGGTTTCGAGCCGTCACAGACGAACAGAACAAGGTCGGCGTTATCCACAGCCGCCTTGGACCGCTCTACGCCAATGGCCTCGATTTTGTCCTCGGTTTCCCGGATGCCGGCGGTGTCAATGAGCCGTAGCCGGGTAGAGCCCAGCATTACGGTTTCCTCCACCGTGTCCCGGGTAGTGCCGGCGATTTCCGTGACGATCACCCGGTCGTAGCCTGCCAAAGCGTTTAGTAAGCTGGACTTGCCTACATTGGGCTTGCCTACAATGGCGGCAGCCACACCCTGCCGCAGAATGCGGCCCTGCCCATAGGTCTGCAGCAGCGCATACAATGCCTTGGCGTTGGCCCGCAAAGAGCTATAGTAGCTGTTCAAACCGAAATCATCAATATCCTCGTCGGGATAATCCAAAACCGCGTGAAAATGGCTGCACAGATTGGTTAAGTCTTCGTAAATAGGGGAGAGGGTCTTCACCAACCGTCCACCCACCTGTCCGGCGGCGTTGGCGGCAGCATCGGCAGTTTCTGCTTCAATGAGATCGATGACCGCTTCTGCCTGAGTCAGATCCAACTGCCCGTTTAAGAATGCTCGCTTGGTGAATTCACCACGCTTGGCAGGGGCAGCACCGGCGGCGAACAGAGCGTTTAAGCCCTCAGCCAAAACTGCAGGCGAGCCGTGACATTGGATTTCCACCGTATCCTCACCGGTGTAGCTGTGAGGTGCCCGGGTGTATACTGCCATACATTGGTCAATAACGCGACCTTGGGTGTCTTGCAGCGTGCCCAGCATCAGCTTCCGGTTGGGGGCTTCTTGCAGAGGTGTTCCGTTATTTAATGTAAAGACCTTGCCGGCGATCTCAGCGCAGCCGGTGCCTGTCAGCCGCAAAATGCCGATGGCGCTGACCTGGTTGCCGGTGGAAACCGCCGCAATAACCTGGGACATAAACAATCCTCCGAAAAGTGTTTTTGCTATTATACCACTACAGCGAAATAAATGCAATAAAAAAGGGCGTGCTTCAGCACGCCCTTTTGCGGTTATTGTAGTTCATCTACTGTCTTGTGAAGCCTGTCAATAAATTCCTTTGCCAGAGGGGAAAGCGTCTTATCTCCCCGGGTGAGATAACCGATGGAGTAGTAATCATCGCTGGACAGCGGGATGCTGACGATTCTCCCCTCGTTCAGCAGCGACGGCATAATGCCGGTGCCGATGGTGTAGCAATCGGTGGCCAGCAGCACGTTCATAAGGCTGGCCCGATCGCTGATCTCCACCTGTCGGTCGCCACTGATGCCGATCAACTCTTCCGTGAAGAAGGAGGTGCTGTGCTCACCCTGTTCGTAGGAAAGGGAGGGGTACTCTCGCAGCTGACTAAGGGTGATCCGCTGATACTGGGACAGGGGGTGGCCCTTCCGGACAAATACATGGGGCATAGCCTTGATAAAGGGAGTGAAAACCAAGCCCTTCTTGCTTAGATAACGCTCCATCACGCCGGTATCGCAGCTCTTGATGGCGATAATGCCGATATCGCAGTATGCGTTTTCTGTTTCGTGGATCACATCGTAGGTCTTCATTTCACGCAAGGAGAAACGGTACTGGGAGTCGGTGGTTTCGTTTACCAGTCGGCTAAAAATATCTGCCACGAAGTCGTAATGCTGGGTGGCTAAGTATAAATGCTTGCAGGTGAGATCCGCCTTGTAGCGTCCTGTGACAAAATCATTCAGTTCCACGAACTGCCGGGCGTACCGGACAAACTCCGTGCCCTCTTCGGTGAGAAAAACACCGCCCAAGCTCCGCTCAAAGATCTTGATGCCCAGTTCCTGCTCCAGGGTCTTCACACTGACCGACAGGCTGGACTGGGCAACGAACAGCTGTTTGGCTGCCTCGTTAAAAGAGCCACATTCCAAAACCTTTAGGACATATTTGCATTGCTGTATAGTCATAGTATCCGCTCCAATTTATCTTTGTGTATAGCTTAAAGCCTGCGGGGGATAAAATCAAGCATTTCTTGAAAATATTATACCATATGCAAGTAATTTGGCGCTAATAGGAAAAACTGATAATCAGCAATCAACATAATTATGCATAAAAGGAAATTTAAGGGATAAACTGGTAAATGAGGTGATACGATGCCGGAGAAGACATATATTGGAGAAATAACTGACGAGAATATCAGTAGCATATTTCAAGGTGCGGCAGATTTTATCCGCCGGGAGCTGCGCTGTGGGGAGCATACACTGTATGCCTATGCTATTGATGGCTTGATTGCTTCAGCTTACGCTTCTGATTATATTTTTAAGCCCATTACGCAGCACTTGCGGGGCGATACCATGGAGCAGCTCTATCAAGGCGCCATGGACGGTATGATATATAATAATGTAGCAAAGCCTTGCATGGACTTGGATATGGTAGCGCTTTTGCTGGTGAACGGCTTTTGCGTGGTGCTGTTTCCAGGGGTGGGCGCTGTTGCCTACGAGGTGCGTACGCCGGACAAGCGGGGGACATCTGCCCCGGAGGTGGAAAATACCGTTAAGGGCGCCAAAGATGCCTTTGTGGAAACTATTCGCTCCAATACCAGTTATGTCCGCCGCCATTTGCGAAGCCCCGATCTGCGGCTCTACGAAACACAGGTGGGCAAGCGGAGCCTTACCAATGTGAGTGTGGTTTGGTTGGAGGGGATCACAGACCCGGATTTGGTGGAACGGATGAAATCCCGCCTGGCAGACATTGATATTGATGGTCTGATCAGCCCTTCGTCGGTGGAAGAATATATCACAGGCTCCCGGGCCACGGCCTTCCCTCTATTACAATATACGGAGCGCCCGGACCGGTTCAGCCAGGGGATCTTAGATGGCAGAGTGGGTCTGCTGGTAGACGGTCTGCCCCTGGGTTATCTTGCGCCTGTGGACCTTATGTATCTGATGGAAAGTCCCGAGGACCGGGGCAGAGATTATGTTGGCGCATCGGCAGTGCGGGTGCTACGGTATTTGGCACTGCTGGTAGGCCTGTTGCTGCCGGGTTTGTATATTGCCCTTGCGGCTTATCACCAAGCAATATTTCCGTTGCCCCTTTTGCGTTCGATTATTGAGAGTAAGCGAGATGTGCCATTTACTACCACGGCGGAGGTTTTAGGCCTGCTGGTGGCCTTTGAGCTTTTGCAGGAGTCCGGTATTCACCTGCCCCAAGCTATCGGACAATCTGTGTCTGTGATTGGCGGTATCGTGGTAGGTACAGCGGCGGTGGAAGCGGGAATCATCTCTCCGGTAGCGCTGATCGCGGTGTCCGTGGCGGGGATTTGTGGTTTTGTTTTGCCGAACCGGGATCTGGCCAATGCCCTGCGAGTGTGGCGCTTCGTGATTGCAGGACTTTCGGCGGTGGGCGGTCTGTATGGAACAGTCGCCGGCTTTGTGATTCTGATTATTCATCTGTCCGGACTAAAATCCCTGGGGATCAATTACCTGGCCCGTACCGGAAGAATTTTGCGCCGTAGACTGGTGAAAATGAAATTCCGCAGCAAAAAGCTGAATCCTCAGGATGGGAGGAATCAAGCGTGAGAAGAGTTTTGTATGTAGCGCTGTTGATACCCCTGTTCTTTGTGCCGCTGAATCGGGTGAATGTGGCTGACCTTCTGCCCATAGAGGCAGTTGCGGTTTATATGGATGGGGGACAGGTGGTCTTGGAAACGGATACAGAACACAAGGGTTTTGGGGAGAACGCGGAAAAGGCATTTGCATCGCTCAAGCAAAATACGCCGGCGGTGGTATACCTAGAAACAGCAGAATATTTGCTGGTTGCCCCGGATGCTGTGGAACAGGTAGAAATCCTGCGACCGCACCTGAAACCATCCGTAAAAGTATGCGTGTGGAACGCTGCGGGGAAGGTGAAAGATGCGGCTAAATACCTGGAGATCCATAGGGATTTGCCGACCCTGAAAACCTGGAAAAAAGAAAATATAAAAAAGTGAAAATGCCTCTTGACAAACAGAAAACCTTTTGATATTATATCCGAGCGCTTCCAGCAGGGAGCGCAAAAATATGCCGCAAAGTCTCGGAAAAATTTTGAGAATTTAGAAAAAAGTTCTTGACATTTGGTTGACTCTGTAGTATACTCATAAAGCTGACCGCTTGGGCGGAAAGCGCATGTACCTTGTAAATTGAATAACGCAAAGACGAACAAACACCTTGGACAATAAATGAATTGTTTAAGTTTCGTGTAAACGAATTTAAGCCAACGAAAATTCTTGAGTAATATTGCTAAGAGCAAATTATTCAAAAACTTGATTTGAGGCACATTAGTGCTTTAGATACAATTTTTTGAGAGTTTGATCCTGGCTCAGGACGAACGCTGGCGGCGTGCCTAACACATGCAAGTCGAACGAGAATCAGGTGATTGAGACTTCGGTTGATTGAATCTGAGGAAAGTGGCGAACGGGTGA
>JAZNNO010000055.1:0-46915 GCA_045580345.1 Faecousia sp. | reverse complement strand
TGTCTTTTTGTATACATTAAGGGCATACATTTTTCTCCAAGAATGCGATGAGACATTTTGTAAACCAAGATAGTCCGTAACCTTTTTAATATATTTTGTTACGGCTCTCGGTGTAAGTGTGAAAATTGTCTCATCTCTCTTTCTTCCTTTCGAAATCGCATATTCAGTAAGGTAAGCATACAATTCAGAAGGCATAGGGACATCTCGCTCCTTGCCAGTCTTTTTTTCTTTAATTTTAAGACGGTATCCTTTTTCAGATGTGTGTATCTGACTCAACTTCATAGATAAAACATCGCCAAGACGAAGCCCCGTTGATGATTCGGTTATTAAAATCGCAATGACCTGTGTGTTTCGTTTATAAAAAATTGTGTTCTCGTTCATCGCTCTCATAATTTCGATGTGTTGCTCTTCAGTAATTGGGATACTGGTACTCATTAAATTTCACCTCCAAGTTCTCGTTTTCTTAAACAGAAGTTCCTTTTTTGCGGATGTTTCTTGCAAAAGTTTGATAACCCCGCATAAAATAAGGAAAGTCGGGTTCTCTTTTTCCACAAAAAAAGAACTTTGACCTATTCATCGTCTTTTTCTACAAGGGCCTCGCAGAGAAGGCGGCTGGCAACTCTGAAACCTATTAAAAAAGCAGAAAATTCTAAATGACAAGATGTGGTGCCGCATTTATCGACATACACATTTAAAAGTCGTTTCTGCTCGTCGGTCATCGTTGCTTCCAGTTCATCCCTTGCTTTTGCCGACTCTCGCAGCGATTGATTATATTCGGCATTGTTTTCCATTGGCCTATCAAAAAGATTTAGATTGCCGTAAAATAAGTCGCTGATGGTTTTCTTCACTTTTAGTCATTCCTTTCGTCAGTCGCATAAATTGTGATTTTCGTATGTTGGACATTCCTATCTTTTGCAATGATAATCGTATCCGTATCTGTTGGAAGGTTAATCACAACATCTCGTGTGCCGAGTTTTGGTGTAAAGTGAACTCTGCCATCTGGCTGTTGTTCATAACCAAGAATAAAGACTTTCATCAAAACACCCCCTTTCATTATGTAAGTGGTGTCAATCACTCTGGTATGACTAACACCTAATATGGAGGAGGAATTCTATTATGATTTGGAGAAAACTTGCTACCAGAAGCAATAAAATGAAAAGTACATACTTATCCAAAAACATCTAAAAGGATAAATATGTACTCTTGAAATTAAATATTGAATTATTTGTTTATGAAAAATATGTATCTCTTATTGCAGTTCCTATTATACCATAAACAGGTACTTTAGTCCATGGGTTTGCTACATTTATATTGTTTGGCAGTGGTTTTCCAACCAACCTCTCCTCGCAATTCATTTTTGTTTAAGAAATGATATAGTGCTTCTTACCAAAAGGGTTATTTGCAATAATAGTGCTTCTGTAATCAAGGGTCGCCATTCATAAAATAGTTAGTAATACCAGCAACCTCACAAAAAGAAAATGCTATTAATTATATTGAATTATCTTCTCTGTAAGGTTTCTTCTATTTAGTTCTCTTTTGTTGGGTTCTCTTATATTAAGTTATCTTCTCTTATATTGTTCAACTGTGGTATAACGGAAGATAGAACGATTGTATATCGGTTGAATAACGATAGATAATCGTTTGTTATACGGGTGAATAACGGTTGATATATCGGTAGTTATAACGATAGTAAAACGGTCGTTTTAATTCGTTTTTATACCCGATAAATGGTTATAATCAGACCTTCCAAATTGGTAAAAATGTGCCCGATTTTTTATCTGATTAATACCCGTTATTATTATGTTTTCATACCTTGCGGGGTTGCGACAAGAGGACGGGTGGGTAGAAATATAGACTTAAAAGTGTTATAATAAAAATGTTGACAATTGGAAATTTAGTGATATACTGTAATGATTTAATCTTAAACGAAAGGAGACATTGTGGTTATGCACGATTTTGAATATGTACCTAACGAAGAGTGGGAGCCAGTGAGAGATGAACTTTTCGAAATCATCCATAGATTGCAAGATGAAGTTAGAGATGATTTCACATTCCAGTACCATTTCGTAGGTAGCAGCAAACGAAAGATGATAACCCGTGACCGTAACTCTAATACAGGTTTTGACTTCGATGTGAATATTGAAGTTAATGACCCCGACGAAAACTATTCCGCCGAAGAAATACGAAACATTCTTCATATGGGTCTCGACAAAGTGACTAACCCTTACGGATATTCGATTTTCGGATATGATTACACCGAAGACTCTACCCGTGTTCTCACCATCAAAGTGAAGGATAGGGCAAACTCCTGCATTTTACATAGTTGTGACTTCTGCATTATATATGACTGCGAAGACGGTCGGCAGCAATATATTCGCTACAACAAAAAGCAGGACAGTTACTCGTGGGAATACCAACCCAAAGGTTATATGGAACTACCTGCCAAAATTGAGTGGGTTAAGAAGCATGGACTGTGGCAACAGGTCCGAGACTATTACATATACAAAAAGAATTTAAACGATAACCCAGACAAGCATTCAAGAACCATCTTTGCAGAGACGGTTCACGAAATATGGCAGAAGAACAGATAAGAAAAAGCAGGTATTTCCTGACATAGTTAGATACCTGCTTCACTCAATTAATTTGCCGCACACTTGAAATTTACGATATTTTATGTTATAATATGCACCAGTAAATTCCCCAGTGATTTTTCAAGGGTAAATTATTTGTAGTCACAAAAAGTCACTGACTACACTTTTGACTACAATTTCCCTGTAGACCGTGGAGACAACAGAGATTTGTGAGACAAAACGGCACAAAATTGCACGAAAGAGACCTCAAATCACACTGTTTACAACACAGACAAAAGAGTGGGAGTAATTACAACTGTTCCCGAACAAATCAAATTATTCTGAAAAGAACAAATTTGATTATTCTCTAACCAACAAAAATATGCCTTCTGCGTTTACTCGCAGAGGGCATATTTCTTCCCCAATATGGGATCAGTTTTTTCTTTCGGGACATATACGGGAGTACCGAGAAACGAAACCTGCCAGATCCTTTTCTCGCTGGTCATCTAGAATGCGCTGGTTTGCAGGATAACACCTGCAATGGGGATGCTTTTTTTGATTTGGGTATTTCGTAGGTTTGTGCCTTTCTCAGATACCGTATTTTTCAAATTCGCTTTCGCAGGGATTGCCGGGAGCCAGATAGAAACAGCCTTCGGTCAAGTCCATAATGATCGCGAAATTGGTAACGTATTGGGTTGTCACCGGATTTTTTGAGTTTTCGTGGGTGCAGAGCGAATAGGGATAGCCTGCGTGATCCTGGAGCATTTCCATCACAGTTTCCTTTGTGATCTTGCCGTGAGCTTCTTTCACCAGGGCCTGGATCCGCTGCAGACGGATGTAAGTGCTGGCTCTGGGAGCTGCATCGTGAGCCTGATACATTTTCGGTCCCAGGTAGTGATTGGTATGTACCCAAACACCATCCTCCGGAATGATTGTCTCGATGCCCTTGGAATCCATCTCAAAGGCGATGGCTACGCCGTCTTTGTGGGTTGCCACTAAATGCCCTACGGAAGTAGGCTTGTGGCTTCCTTTGGCATAGGCTTCGGCGAGGGTATCGGAATCCAACATCGCCCGCATACGGGTCCGCAGGGGGATGCCCTGGCAGGTTGTGTCGGCGGTAAGGGCGTTTAACAAAACGCCAATGCCCCGGTCGTTCATACCAATGCCGCCGATCATACCAGCCTCGGATACCATAACAAAATTGGGTTTGTTCTCTTGGTGAACGTGCAGGATCATCATACTATCCCGGAGCTGCCGGTAAAAATCCCAGTTTTGTGCGGCAATGACCTGTCCGCCCTCTGTGGCAGGAGGCAGCAGGCTGAGAGTAGTGCATTCCTGCGCATCCAGCTGGGCAAACATAATTTCCGTACGGGCATTCAGGGCAGCAATATCCAAGATATCTACATTTGCGCCTTCGGCAATGCCACGCATTTCTTCTACATAGTCAGGAGCAAAATCACGGGTCTTGGACAGATAAAATTCAGAAATCTTCCGGGCATCTTTCCAGGAAAGTCCTTTCAGTTCTTCAAAAAGTGTACCATAAACCTTGATGGATACACCAATCTCCTCCCGGCACTGCTGACCGTAGGAGAGGCCTCGTACATAGGGTGTGCCCTGAATGGTGATTTCCTTAAATTTCATAGTCTGTCTCCTTTCGAATCGAAACAATATTTGCAGAATCTCTTGTAGCCCATTATATCACAGCCCAACCCCCAAAGCAACAGATAAAACAAGCCCCGCCGGATGCAATTGCATCCGGCGGGATTCTTTTTATTGGGAATTATTCGCCCATTACCATAACCTGGACAGTGCGGGTTCTGCCCCGGGTCTGATCCCAGTCGATGAAATGAATACGGCCAAATTCGCCCAGGTCCATCTCTCCGTCTTCTACAACGATAGTAATATTTCTGCCAATGACGGAGCTGCGCAGGTGGGCATCGGTATTGTGGCAGGCGAAGTTGTCTTCACCGTGTTCTTCCGCAAAAACCAGCGCCTTGGGGCCGGGATTCCAGCTTAAAGGATTCTCTGTACACCATACAGATCGTCGGCTGCCCGACGGGTTGCGGCAATCATTTCGTCGATCATAGCGATGGGGTCTTCTGCGTTCATAATACCGGAAGCAGCACCGGTGGTCGACGCAGCTTTCAAACCTTGCATATATTCCAATGACTCTTTGATGGGATAGCGTTTCAGGTCCAGATACTCCGTATAGTATTTTTGAAAGGGGCTGTCAGCGCCCCCCGAAAGCGCATTCATAAATTCTGTGGGTGTCATTCCTGTGTATCTTTTGAACACACGGTTGAAATAGGACGCGTTTACATAGCCATACTGATCTGCTATCTCGTGGAGGGGAAAATCCTTGTTATAGCCGTTATATTGCAAGGTAATCAGGATTTTGCGGATTTTGTGATAGTTGACATATTCGGATATAGTAATACCGGTTTCACGGTGAAAGGCAGTGCACAGATAGTTTTTGTTGAACCCCAAGGTACGGGCCAGGTTGGAAAGGTCATATTTTCTGTCGCTGTCTTTTTCCACCTGGGAAAGGATGCGCTGAATAAGCGGCGAATACCCAACCGCATCCACATACCCTGTCGAATCCTCCTCGGAACTTGTCTTGCCCGTCAAAAAGGAAAACAAAATGGTACGCAAGAAAGTGTCAACGCTTGCAGCGCACACCGGTTGCGTATTTTTATAGTGCATACAGATATAGGAAAACAAGGGTTCCAAATGGGACGCCTTGTGCAACACAAGGACTTTTTTCGTGTTGAAGATCCCCTGCAATTCCGGATCTGCCATGCGGAACAAAACCTCATACTGTGTGCAGAGATCATGGGCATCCTCCGGCACGGCATGAATAACGCCGGGAGGAAGCAGGATCAAAGAGCCCTCCGTCAGCGGATGATCCTGGTCGTCGGCAAAAAAACTAAGCTGACCTTTGTGAACATAGGCCAAGTGAAAGAAATCATGGGTGTGGGGTTGCAGTACCCAACCCACGGCCAACTCTGTTTCTCCGCTCCAAATCAATTGCAGTTTTTCCATAGACGCCTCCGGGATAGCACAAAATTCACTTCAATTTACAGTTATTGTATCATAATGGCTGTCAAAATGGAATAGAAAATACAAAATTCACACCTAAACTGGTAGAATTCAAACGATAATCGACACCGCCGATGGTGAATATAAGAGTATATAAAAGCAGAACGGGCTATTGCTTTTTCGTTGCAAATGGCATAAAGTTGTTGGCGAAAAGTTGTAGCAAAAGAGAGGTCTGATCCGTGAAACTGAAACGCATCAATATGGGTTATTTTTACGCCATCGCCGTGGGCGTGATCTGCGGCATTGTGCCGGTCATCATTCAAAAGGTGCTGACCCAGGAACCCATCCCCCGGGCAACGGCTCTGTTTATCAAATTTGTGGTATCGTCCATCATTCTGCTGCCCTTTGCCGCACCCAAATTCAAAAAGGTTACATACCCCCGGGGATTTGCCTGGAAGCTTCCGGTCAGCGCCTTGTTCTATGTGGCTACGCTGGTTTTCCTGTACGAATCCTATCGGTATATCCCCACCAGCATCGGTGTTGCGCTGCAGTATACCTTCCCTCTGTTTACTATGGGCTTTAGCGTCCTGTTCTTCGGTTTCCGCTGCAACAAACAAAATATTTCGGCTATGATCCTCTCTTTGGTGGGCGCAACACTCCTCAGTAGCGGTACCCTGACTTCCGGCAAAGCATACATCGGCATTATTTTGGGCATCGGATGTGCGATCGCCTACGCCTGCTACTTCCTGTGGACGGAGCATCAGCAGCTGGCCGCTATGGATACTACGGTGTATGTTACCCTGAAAACCTGCGCATCAGCGGTCTTGTTCTTCCTCTATGTGCTGGTGACCAAGCAGCTGACATTCTCTGTTTCTCTCCAAACTTTCTTGGGGTTGACACTGAGCGGTGTTTGTACGATCCTTGCCAGTATCTGTCTGACATTAGCCATTCGGCATATCGGTTCGGTGCATACCTCTATTTTGGGTGCCATAGAGCCCATCGTCTGCGCCGTCGCCGGCTTCTTTGTATTGGGAGAAGCCATCAGCCTGAAAAGCGGCATCGGCATCGTAGTTGTGCTGATTGCTACCGTGCTGGTAACACTCAGCAAGCAAAAAATACCAGAACAAACGGAGGAAATCTTATGAAAAAATGGATCGGTTTGGTCCCGAAGTGCAGAGTTGGAGATCCCGAAAAGAGCTGCATGGAAGACTACATTTTAGTGGGACATACTTACGCCCACCGGATCCTCGAAGCAGGGTGCACGCCCATTGGTCTGGCTCCGGTGAACGGCTGGCTGACAGAAGATGCGTTGCAAGCCTGTGAGGGTTTTCTTGTGCAAGGGGGCCCTGAATTCCATCCTTACCATTTCCAGGTAATTCACCACGCCGTCACCCATCACAAGAAATACTTGGGCATCTGCCTTGGTTGCCAGTTGATTTATGCATATTTTGAGCTGAAGCGCCGGGTGGAAGAACAAGGTTACGAAGGTGACCTGGTGAAAGCCATCTGTGATTATCGGGACAATCAGTTGAAGGGCGCTTCTCTGCTGGAGAGTGTCAGCGGCCATTATGCAGCCCTCCCTGCCAGGGGACAGGAGGATATGGCCAAGCACGATGTGAACATCGTCCCGGGCAGCCTGCTGCACCGGGTGTTGGGTCGGGACACTATGCGCCTTTGCACATTCCACGTCGGCGGCACACCCCCAAGTCAAACCCTGGTGTCCATCAATGCCTGGTCTGCATCGGGTGACGGTGTGGTAGAAGGCACAGAATACGGCGACAACATTTTGGGTGTACAGGGTCATCCGGAGGCCGATGCCCTTCTTCCGGAGCTGTTCAAATTTCTTGCGGAATAAAGAAAAGCGGGCATTCTCCATCCTTGCCAGCATCTGTCTGACATTGGCCATCCGGCAAAGAAGGCAAATACGAAAGAGAGGGCTGCCAGGGTTTGGCGGAAATAATTTATTGAGCAGAGGGAACTATGTACATAACCGCACAAATCATTGGCATTCTTACTATGGCAACATTTCTTTTGAGTTATCATCTTAAGAAAAGAAAGAATATCATTCTTGTCAATGCCATATCAAGCTGTTTGTATGTGCTCCAATACATACTGCTGGGTGCTTTTGAAGGCGCTGCAATCGATGTTTTGTCAGCCGTATCAACAGTTACTGCCCATAATAAAGATAAGAAATTCATTGATAAACATACGAAAATGATCATTACCGGTTTGAATCTGTTGATTCTTACCACCGGACTTGTTCTATACAAGAATCTATTCAGTTTATTTCCTATTGCGGGCGCCATACTGCAAACCAGTGCTTTCTGGATCAGCAGCGAAAGAAAAATAAGACAGATTTCTTTTCTTGGTACACCATTTTGGCTTATATACAATTTGGTAAGTCAGGCATACGGGTCTGCCATCGGACCTTACGATATCGTCAATGCCAAGGAGCGCTTTGTGGTCCACGACGGTGTGGACGGCGGCGGTCACGGCTGGCAGAAGATGATCTCCCGTATGGAGCTGTACGGGGAAATCAGCAAGGATCGCCCCTCCTCCATTGCAAGACTGGGCAAGGGTACCTGCTATGTTTCCGAGGCTATGGCCAAGCCCTTCTCCCACTGGTTCTACGGTATGCAGCCCAAGGACCTGTAAGCATACTACCCCACCCCAAAGGGTCAATGTCACTAAGTTAAAGGTAACTACATAAACCCAGCCCCGGTTTGCGTCAGCGCAAACCAGGGCTGTTTTCTTCTATGCTTCGGGAACAAATACCGCTGCATTGGTATCTAATTCGTCCAGATCGATTTTGGCCACATCTCGGAATATCTTCCCGGAGACGGCCTCCCGGTAAGTGCCCGGGTTGGGAAGTGCGAGCGTGCCTTGGAGCTTATCCAACGTAAACACACCCATCATCCGCTTGTCTGCCCAGAGGGTGATACCTCCGTCAGTCCACAGCTTACAACCGGCAAGCCGGGCAAGGGCGCGGTAAACCTTTGCCTTTTGGTAGGGAGTAGTGATGGCAATGCATCTGTCCTTTTGCCACACCCCATCAAACAGAGCTTGCGCTTCCCCGTCGCAAACCTCCACGCCCACATAATCTTCCTGCACTTCCCGTTCTTTCATTGCAAAACCGGTAAACTCCCGGATATTCTCCAAAGAACAGATGCCATCCTTGCGAATACCTGCCGCATGGTGGAATACCAGCAGCGCATTTTTCGGCAGGTTATTCTCAAGATACGCCCGCATTTCGGAAGAAATGTCGAAGGTGTAAGCAAATATCACCATTTTGTACCGGGCAAGGTCCAGTTGGAGCAGATCCTTCAGCCGGTAATGATCCGCAACACCGCCGCATAAAGACAGTTCCATCAAAGGGTCTTCCATAAAGCCCTGTCGCTGGGTCTTACTGATGCTCATTTTTCGGATACACGCCTCATCCGTCACCACCAAAATGTCCGCAAGGCTCTCATGGGGTGTTGCTTGCAGCTGCTCATTCAGCGCAGCCATCTTCCGGACTTCTTCCATAAGCGCTGCGTCGTCATACCAGCCGCCGCCCAGGTCCATCCACCAAAAACCGGAGCCGTGAGAGATATTCTTGCAGAACTCCCGCCAAAGCACGCATCGGGAATCATCCATATTGCTGCACAGCCAATCCCGGTTGTCAATAGAAGGGTCAAATTTCTGCTTGCCGGCGCTCCATTTATGCTCCGGCACATCGGAGAAGGCCAAATGGGTACGGCTGTCCGTTTCGTCCAGCCAAATTTTCTTCAAATTGACAGATTGCACGGCGGTCAGCTCGCCGCCAGGCTGTCCCGGTCCGCAGCGGTAATAGCTTTTGGGCGCAGCGAAAAAGTCCACATTCTCACTGTTTAGCAGTCTGTCTATCGCCAGATGTCCGGCATAGTTGGGATTGTCTGTGTGGACATAGTAGCCGTAGAATGCGCCGGTAAGCTTCTCGGGCGCATTTTCACGAACGATCTTCGCAAAATATTCGATAGCATCGGCGCAACACGCCGAGAGAAATGCATCCATATCGGAGCAAAGCGTTCCCAACGTATCACCCCGGAAAAACTCCGAAGCAGTATTCTTTCGGTGATAACGCTCATCGGGCGAGGGTAACACTATGGTATTGTTTGCAAACCGTTCTTTCCCCCAGGCATTCTGCAAGGCCGCTTCCGTGCCGTACTTTGCAAGACCCCAATTCAGAAAATGCCGGGTATGGGAAATGCCATAGTCGCCGTAGTGGTTGTTCATACGTCCCCACATCACCGACTCACCGGATGCGCCGAAGGCAATATGGTAGCCTAAAATCCGGTCGCCGTATTGGCCCTGTTCCAGCCGGTCGATCAGCTTTTTCAGGGCGTTTCCTGCATCCCGGAGCCAGACTTTTGAAGAAAAGCTTTGTCGGGCAATAACACCGCCTACATTGGCCCGCGTGTCCACATAATCGCCCGCCTGGTAGTAGCCGTTGGGCGCATCGTAGCCTAAGTAGTCCTGCTTCGGTGTGCCCACCAAGGAGCGGATTCCCTCTGCATCCCGCGGTCCTTCCCAGTACACCAGCAGTTCCTCCGGGTGCGCCTTGCACCAGTCGATGGGCACATTCAGCTTGATCCGGGGAATGTAATAGGTGCTGGGATTTTCCCGAAAAACTGCCTCTACCGTCCGGTCTGTGAGGGAATAGTCAAATTCGTCCATGCCCATCCAACCCAAATGGAGAATGCTGGTCTGGATCTTCACGCCCGCAGCGGAAAACATTCTGTGAGTCTTGGCATACCGCTCCAAATCCTCCGTGAAGACCAGGGGCTTGCCCTGTTCATTTTTCATAGGGGGATCATAGCCAAAGCCCAGCCGCGACCAGAATACCGGATTGTTTTTCAAAAACCGAAAGGCTGCCTGTCTGTCCATTGAAAAATCCTCCTGCATGCATTTTGTATATTCATAGCACAGCTTTCTGTCCTGTGTCAAGCGCAGGGAAAAAGCTGTAGCGAAAAGTACACCTAAAACATCGAAAAGTACACTCCAAACCGGGCAACTTTGCTGCAAAAGCCCTCTGCATTTGCAGAGGGCTTTCTTTACAGTTTTGCGGCCAGTTCTTTTGCAGATTGATAGCGGTTAGCGGGATTCAGGGCCGTGCATTTGCGGATGATCCATCCGGCGCGGCCACGGGCAAAGGTTTCTGTTGGATGTTTTCCGGTTAACATAACATTGTAAAGCACACCGGCGGCATAGATGTCCGTCCGGGCATCGGACTGGGAAAGGCCCAACTGTTCCGGGGCGGCATAACCCACAGTACCCATAATTTTGGTGTCCTTGCAGGCGGTGGATTCTTTCCGGGAGGCGTTAAAATCGATGAGCACCACCCTGCCATTTCCGTCCACCATCACATTTTCCGGCTTCACATCCCGGTGAATGATCCCCCGGCTGTGCAGGACTGACAGCGCATTGCACACATCTATCAGTACTTTTCTTGCGCCCCAATAGCGGTATTTGCCCGCTTGCATAACCTCCGCCACAGTGATACCGTCAATGTATTCTTCCAAAACGATCTGTCCGTCTTCCAGAACGATGGCATCGTAAATTTCCGGCAGGTTCTCACAGCGAATGCTGCACAGGATCTCATAGGCATCCACCGCCTTGGGAAAGCTCCGCAGCACCAGGTCCTGCCCGGTTTGCTTATTCCGCAGACGCAGAACACGGCAGTCATTTTTCTCGCTGAGCACCGTTACCAAGGAATAGATGGAAAGCAGATTTTTTATATATTCTTCTCTTGTCATACTCTCACCCGTTCCATTCGACCCATCGGCTGTAATTCGAGAATTTCTCACCGTATTGATTCACGCAGGTTTTGCTGGTATATATCTCTCTCCAGGGTTCTGTTTCATCTCCAACTGCCAGAACTTCACCCTTAACATACACCCGGGGCGACAACATAGGGACATCACTAAATACACCACTGTGAAGCGCAAGCAGTGTCTCCGGAAGCTCTAACTCTCTTGGGTCACCTTCGGCAAAGGTCCAGTAACCCAAGGCAACGACCCGCTTACCGTGGATATAAGCAGGGATTTGGAGGTATCCGCTGTCCTCAAGCTCGATTCTTGTGATCACGATATCATTGGCAGTTACCTGATAGGAAAGACCCAAAACATCTGCCTGCACTGCCTGACGGTAGCGATAGTCGTGGTTCGTATCGGGATCTTCCCACCATTTACTGGGCAGAGAGTCCACATCCACAGGTTCGGTTGCCGGAGGTTCGGTGGGGGGTGTGGTAGGCGCGGTAGTGGCCTGTGTAACTGGTTTTGTATTCGGTGCGGTTGTAGGCGCAGTAGTAGCCTTCGTAGAAGGCGTCATTGCAGGCTTCGTGGTTAAGACAGTTGCCGGCGCATCGGTCGCCTTTGTTGCCGGTGCCGTGGTGGGCTCGGTAGTTACCACAGTACCGGGTTTTGTGCCGGTATTAACCACAGGCTTTGTTGTGGCAGCAACGCCAGTTCCAACAGTCCCCTTCGTTCCGGGCGCAACCGGTATAGTAGCAGGCGCAGTGGTACCTTCGGTTCCTTTGGTTGCAGGCTTTGTTCCGGGTTTTGGTTTCGTTGCAATCGTGGATCCTGCAGGCATTTCTGTAGCGGATATTACGGTACTTTCCGTAGAAGTCGCATCCGTAGGTCCTGCTGTTTCCCCGGTGGATTCCTGCATAGGATCCGCCGTTGGCCCAGTGGTAGGCATTTCGGTCTGTGCAGTTGCAGCAGTAGAAACGGGTACAGCCGCAGAAGGCATCTGAGGCTTTACCGGTTTTCTGTCCGGCAGCAGCAGGATAACCACTACAGCCATCGCCAAAGCCGCCACGGCAAAAAGCCACCGCATATCTTTTTTCTGCGGTGGTATGGTCTCTTTTTCCGTTAAGGGTTTCATGCAGTAAAGGCAGAACCGGGCATTGTCCTCGATCTGCGCTTTACAAAACGGACATTCTTTCATCCCAAAGTCTCCAAACCGTATTCATACAAAAGTCCGTTGATCTGCACAACAGACAAGCCCTTGCAAAGTCCGTAAAGCACGATGCTGTCAAAGGGCAGCTTCACATAAAGCTGGGCATAGCCGGCGCATTTAAGCAGCTGCTGGGTTTCCTCAATGTTCAGACCCATTCCCACAGCCAAGCACAGAAGCTTCTTCCGTTCCGGCACCCGGATGCCGGAGAAGATCTGGTAGCCGTAAACTTCCGAAATCTCCGCATTTTTAATGACTTGGGATTTTTGCAAGTTTTTGCTTTTCAGCAATTGGGCAAGCAGGTCTGTCAGCTTTTGGGAGACCATAATATCCTTGTTTTCCTTGTAAAAGGTCTGAAAATCCGGACAAAGCCCCAGCTCTTTTACGATTTCCGAAGTGTTCTTTTCCATAATTGCCCTCTTTTTCTTTGTTTGCTATCAGCATACCATATTCGACAAAAGTTTGCAACTATGCTGTCAGCATAGGACTTTTTTTGTTAGGTTACCTATAATTATCAGTGGGACACTCCCAAAATACATAAACAAACTGGAGGAACGAAAAATGGGTTTTATGGAACAGGTTGCTGCAACACTGGCAACAAAATACGGTGTTGTAACCAGCGGTAAGTTTGAGGGTTGTCAGATCGCTATGGGCAATCCCCCGGAAAAGAAAGTAGAGACAGCATCTTCTTTCTCTCAGATCATCTTCGTTGAAGGTAATGAAGAAAAGGGTAGATATGACATCGACAAGACGATGATGCTGATGCACGGCCATGATGACAAGGGGGTAAAGATGTCCCTGCGTCTCCCCGAAGGCGATATTTGCGAATTTGATCTGCTGCTGAAGCAGGAGGACAAGTTCTGGGTAAAGCTGCTTAAGAGCTTTATGGGTCAAAAAGGCGGCACAACTGCTTCCGCACAGGAACAGAAGGATCTGAAGTTCCACAATATGATTGTGTTCTTCCGCCAGACATTTGCTGTAATGGGCAATAAGGAGATTGATTTCTTCGAAGCTTATTTTGCAGAAAATGATGTGCTGGATGACCTAACCAAGAAGCTCATCAAGATTTACAGAGACACCGTAAACAAGAAAAAAGAGTAAGGATTGAACAATGGAGCTTACAAAACATGATTCCCAGTGGTTTTTATCAGAGTCCGGCAGCAAAACTTACTCCGCACTGAAAACACTGGAAGAGCGTTCCGTTTTTTTGTACTCTTACTTAAAGCAGATCGCTAAGGCGGATTTTGAAGAAGACCAACTGCTTTTCCGGACTGCATTCTTCTTTGCGGATGCCGTTACCGGTTCAACACTCCCTTACAATACATATCCCGCGCTGATAGATCCGGAGCAGAATCCCTTTGTGGCATATCTGAAAAACACCGACAACTTCCCCGGTAGACAAGCTGTTTACTGCATCTTCCTTGCGATCCTGCATGGTATCGCTGATCCCTTTCAGCGAAACAATTGGATCTACAACAAGGATCTGCAGGACGCAGAAGCGTTGGGTCAAAAACTTACCGAGCTGGGCAAGGAATTCGTGGACGGTTCTATCAAAATGGCCGATCCGGAGGCTTATGCCATTGAGGAATCTTTACAGCCGATGCAGTTAAAATTGATCTGGCTGTTGGGTCAGCTGAAGTAAGGCGGTGAAGATATGGACAACAAAGAAATTATCGAGAAACTAAGGGAGCTTAACAGCCTGATACTCCGTTTCGGTGAAACAAACGACTACCTGGAAAATGGGTGCGCAAAGGAGGCCATCGATAAAATCGATCAAGTGAAGGCGTCGGTTGCCGTATTGCCCGGTGTGCCTTCCGTGGCGAGTGCAATGCCTGTATTCCCGGAAGGCAAAGAAGCCTACCAGAAAGCCAAAGAAGAAACCGCACAATCCGGCAAAATCACCACCATCGCTTTGGCTGTAACCGCCGGCAGTTTCCTGCTGTGGCTGATTGCCAAATGGGAACTGCTGCCGCTTTTGACGGTGGCCGCCGGTGTTGCTTGGTATATTCTGAACAAAAATCACAAAAACAACAAGCAGGGCTTAGCCAAGAAAGAAAAGGCTTACAAGGATTCCCTTGCCCGCGCCAAAGCCTCCCAAGAGGCCTTTCATCAGGCTCTTTCCTGCTATGATCGGGAGGTAGAAACCGGTCTTGCTGACGCTAAAATTTTCGGTCAGTACTATCGGGAACAATGCCAGGAACACGAGAAGATTCTGGAATCCTACCAAGAAAACAAAGAAAAGGCCGAGGCTCTTCGCGATGAGATTTACCAGGAAATCACCGAAAAGCACGACTATATTCCGGCGGAATACTACCACCACATCCCCAATCTCATCGCCCTCTTGCAGTCCGGACGAGCTGATAACTACAAAGAAGCTCTGAATATGGCTATAGAAGAAGAGCGGCAGGATGCTATGGAAGCGGCAAGACAGGAAGAAGAAGCCCGCAGAACTGCAGCGATAGAGCGGCAGGCCGAGGAAGAACGCCGCCACAATATGGCTATGGAACGCCAGCAGGCTGCCCACGACCGCGCTATGGAGCGCGCTGCGCAGGAACAGGCGGAAGTCCAGCGACGCGCCACCATTCAAGCTGAGAAGGACAGACGGCGCGCAGAAAGCGAAGCCTTCCACCAAAAAACAGTTGCTGAAAGTGAAGCTCGAAAGCAAGCTGCTGCCACGAAGGGCGCCGGTATCAGCAAATGCGCCAGTTGCGCAAACAGCCGAAACTGCCCCTCCCATATAAAGAATAGCGGCGCAGGTTTGACCTGCGGTGGCTACAGGCCTTACGGAAGTTAATGCGCCAACAAGCCCGGAGTTATTCCGGGCTTGTTTTTTCACATCAGTGTGATATAATGAAAGATAATTTCCGTGTACATGGGGGTTTTTGTATGAACATTATCATTGCAGGCGCCGGTAAGGTAGGCAAGGTGCTGATGCGGCAGCTCACCACTGAGGGTCACTCCCTCACTGTCATCGATCAGAACAGCCACACTTTGGAAACTTTGGTGGTGCGCTACGATGCCATCGGTGTACAGGGCAACTGCGCCTCGAAGGAGGTTTTGGAGCAGGCAGATGTACATAACGCGGATCTTCTCATCGCCGCCACCAACGCAGACGAAGTCAATCTGCTGTGCTGTATGACCGCCCACGGCCTCAACCCCAAAATTCACACCATCGCCCGGATCCGAAACCCGGAATACACCGAGCAGATCATGACCATGCGGGACACCTTCCCCCTGTCCCTGACCATCAATCCCGAAAAGCAGGCCGCTTTGGAAATCGAGCGGCTGCTGAAATTCCCCGGCTTTTTACGGCGGGAATCCTTTGCCAAGGGCCGCTCCGAGATCGTGGAGCTGCGCATCGACAGCAAGAGCAAGCTTAACAATGTGGCGCTGATGGATATGAGCAGCGTTGTCAAATGCCGGGTACTGGTTTGCGCGGTACTCCGGGGCGGACAGGCTGTTGCCCCCAGCGGTACTTTCGTCTTGCAGGAGGGTGACCGGATCTTCGTGACAGCCCCCACTGCCGATCTTTCTGTATTGCTGAAAAATTTGGGCATTACCACCCGTCCTGTGCGCCGGGTGATGCTCTGCGGCGGCGGCCGTGTGGCTTACTATTTGGCTCAGGCTTTGGAGGATGACCACATCTCCGTTCTGCTTTTGGAACGAAATCCGGAGCGCTGCCAAACTTTGGCAGAAAGTCTGCCCAACACCCAGGTGATCCAGGGCGATTGCAGCAGCCAGGCCCTTTTGGAAGAACAGGGCATTCAGGACTGCGATGCGGTAGTAGCCCTTACCGGCCTGGACGAGACCAACATCATCCTCTCCCTCTATGCCAATACCCGGGGTGTGACCCAGACCGTCACCAAGCTCAGCCGGGAGGAGATCATCAGCATTGCCGGCTCTATGGCGTTGGGCAGCATCATCAGCCCCAAGGAGCTTTCCAGCAATATCATCGTCCACTATGTCCGGGCTATGGAAAATCAAACCGGCGCTGCGGTATCCGTCCACGCCATTGCCGACGGCCAGGCGGAAGCCATTGAATTTTTGGTGGACGAAAACACCCCCAACTGCGGTGTGCCTCTGAAGGCTATGAAGCTCAAGCCCGATGTGCTGGTAGCCAGCATCATTCACGGCACAAGCTCCCAGATCCCCGGCGGTGATTCTCAGTTCGCACCCGGCGACCGGGTAGTCGTTGTTACCAGCCGTCGCGGCTCTCTGCAGCAGCTGGGCGACATCTTCGCATAACGGGGGCTGAGTATGAACTATAAGATGATGGGGCGATTTATCGCCCAAATCGTAGCGGTCGAAGCCGTTTTTATGATTCCGGCTTTGGCTATCAGCTTAGGCTACGGCGAATGGGCTGCGGTGAAGGCCTTTGCCATCACCTTGGGCATTATGCTCTGCCTGTCCGGTATCTTTTATGCCCTGTGCCGCCGGGCTGAAAAGCTCTTCGGCGCCCGGGAGGGCCTTGCCTGCGTGGCATTGAGCTGGATGGTAATGAGTCTTTTAGGTGCGCTGCCCTTTGTGCTGTGCGGCCAAGTGCCCAATTACATAGATGCTCTGTTTGAGATCATTTCCGGCTTCACCACCACCGGCGCTTCTGTGATTTCCAATGTGGAAGGCCTTTATAAGGGCATTCTTTACTGGCGCAGCTTCAGCCACTGGATCGGAGGTATGGGCGTGCTGGTTTTCCTGCTGGCCATTCTTCCCGGCGGAGGCGGCTCCGGCTTTACTATGCATCTGCTGCGGGCGGAAAGCCCCGGCCCGGATGTGGGTAAGTTAGTGCCGAAAATGCGGCAGACCGCCTCGATCCTCTATGTGATCTACATAGCGCTCACAATTTTGAATGTGATATTCCTGCTATTTGGCAAGATGCACTGGCTCAACGCCCTGTGCACCGCCTTCGGCACTGCCGGCACCGGCGGTTTCGGTGTGTTTAACGATTCTCTGGGCAATGTCAGCCCCTATATCCAAAATGTGACCACCGTGTTCATGTTCCTGTTCGGTGTAAACTTCAGCTGCTACTATCTGCTGCTTCTTGGCAAGCTGCGCAGCGTGTTCAAGGACGAAGAACTGCGGCTATATGTGGGATTGGCTGTGGCCAGTATCATTGCCATCGTGCTGAATATTCGGCCACTGTATGCTACCTTGGAAGAAACCGTCCGCCACGCCGCATTTCAGGTATCCTCCATTATGACCACCACCGGCTACACCACCACCGACTATGACCTGTGGCCCGCTTTTTCCAAGGCGATCCTGCTGATGCTGATGATGGTGGGCGCCTGTGCCGGTTCCACCGGCGGCGGCCTCAAGTGCATCCGGGTACTGCTGCTGTTTAAGGCCCTGCAGCGAAATATCCGGCAGATCCTCAATCCCCGGAAGGTGCTGGTAGTCCGCAGCAACGACAAGGTGGTAGACGAAAAGGTTTTGGCTAACACCAATGCCAATTTTGCCGCCTATGTCATTATTTTGGTGGTGTGTACGCTGATCCTTTCCCTGGACGGATTCAATTTGGAAACCAATTTGTCAGCGACCATTGCCACCTTCAACAACATCGGACCCGGTATGGCCGCTGTCGGCCCCACCTGCAATTATGCCGCCTACGGTACACTGTCCAAGCTGACTATGAGCCTGGCAATGCTTGCCGGCCGCTTGGAGATCTTCCCTATTCTGATCCTGTTCTCCCGCGGCACTTGGCGCAGAAAATAAAGAAAAGCCTGCCGATCAATCGGCAGGCTTGTTTTCATAGTCAGTTACAAATTTTTTGATAGCCTCAAAGGATTCATCGCTGATGGCATGCTCTAATTTGCACGCATCCTCACTGGCTACCTCGGGGCTGACCCCCAAACGGATCAGCAAATTGGACAGCAGGGTGTGGCGCTCATAAATTTTCTCCGCCACCGCTACACCCGCCCGGGTGAGGGTAATAGAACCGTCCTTGGCGATCCGGATAAAATCTCCGTCCTTCAGAAGGCCCATGGCCCGGCTGATACTGGGCTTGGAATAGCCCATATACTCGGCAATGTCTACTGACCGGACATTGCCGTTTTTCTTAAGCAGTACGTAAATGGATTCCAGATACATCTCACCGGATTCCTGAATGCGCATAATATCCCCTCCTTTTGACAGGATAATATTATTATACCACAATTCTTCCGGTTTTGCAAATATGTATGCCAATGATTCCGAAGAACCATTGGCATTGGTGCAGCTGCGCAGCCGGTGATGAACCGGCAAGAGACGAGGGCGAGAGATTTTGGCTCAAGTTAAGGTTTGGAAAATGCAGGAATACTTTGTGTATTTCGCGTTTTTCAAACTGCAAAATTGGGGCAAAAGATCCGCCCTCGTCCGCAGACGGCTTTATCAACGGTTGCGCCAAAAAATTACTGCATGCCCTGCTCGTAAGCCTCGATCATCTTCTTGACCATCTGGCCGCCGACGGAGCCGGCCTCACGGGAGGTCAGGTGACCGTTGTAACCGTTGGTCAGGTTCACGCCAACTTCCTGGGCAGCCTGCATCTTGAAACGATCCATAGCTTCCCGTGCCTGAGGAATATTGATCTGGTTGTTGTTCTTGTTGCTCATTGTACTCTCTCCTTTTTTATGGTTATTTCAAACCATTGCTTTCTTGGAAAGATCAAACACTTCCAAGAAAGCGTTTTCTCTTTCCGCAACCATAGCTTTGCCTGTTATGGAGAAAATATGATTGTTTCTTTTCGGAAAATGACGTAAATTATGGAAATTCGTGCAGGCGGAAGCACTGGGAAAAATTTTTTATTTACAAATGAAACAAATAGCAGTATAATTTCCTTGCAGAAATTTTCTGCACATTCAATTTAGGAGCGTGAAGCTAAATGAAACTGATTATCAAAGACGATTACGAGGGTATGTGCGCCTGGGCTGCCCAGCACATTGCCGATGCTATCAACAATCACAAGGAAGACCGGCCCTTCGTGCTGGGTCTGCCCACCGGTTCTTCTCCCCTGGGCGTGTATCGCCGTCTGGTAGAGATGAATAAGGCCGGCAAAATCACTTTTAAGAATGTGGTCACCTTCAATATGGACGAGAATGTTGGACTGCCCCGTGAGCACGACCAGAGCTACTGGTACTTTATGCACGACAATCTGTTCAACCACATCGACATCCCCGCTGAGAATGTGAATATCCTCAACGGTATGGCTGAGGACTTAGAAGCTGAGTGCCAGCGCTACGAAGACAAGATCGCTTCCTACGGCGGTATTGACCTGTTCCTGGGCGGCAGCGGTGTGGACGGCCACATTGCTTTCAACGAGCCTTTCACCAGCCTGACCTCCCGCACCGGCGTTCGGGCCCTGACTGAGGACACCTTGATCGTCAACTCCCGTTTCTTTGACAACGACCCCAACAAGGTCCCCAAGACCGCTCTGTCCGTGGGTGTTGGCACTGTGTGCGACTCCAAGCAGGTACTGCTGCTGATCTCCGGCCACAACAAGGCCCGCGCTCTGCGCCACTGTGTTGAGGGCGGCGTGGATCACGCCTGGACCATCAGCGCTCTGCAGCTGCACAAGGACGGCATCGTCGCCTGTGACGAGGCTGCCTGCGGTGAGCTGAAGGTTGGCACCTACAAGTACTTCAAGGAAATCTACAAGAACGAGAAGTAAGAAAAACGAAAAATCGCCCAGCCGGGTTTCTCCGGCTGGGCTTTTTTGCTGTTCATCAGGACACAGGACTATCCCCCGCTTTTTGAAATTGTTTATAGCATTCTTCACATAAAGTAATGTCAACTGTTTTTTCTGTAACATAGTGAGGATGCTCATTATGATACCAGGTATGGCAGTAATCACACCAAAATTTAGTGTTTTTACAGCTTGAAAACAAAAGAACAACACATATTACAATAAATAATACGGATCGTTTTGCCATCGTACTCCCCCCCACAATCTAATTAGATTTTAGTATATCTACCACCCTTTGTCAAGGAATGCTTAACCCCCATCGGTAACCGATGGGGGTGTGTTTTATTTTTCAGTGCAGTTGCCACAGCTACCGGAGCAGTTGCCGCAGTTACCGCTGCAGGTGGAGCTGTCGGGGCAGCCCACGCATTTAATACCTTTTTTCTTTGCACGGCGCAGGAACAAAATCGCGCTGCCAAGGATCACCACGATTACAGCAATAACGAGAATATCAACAGGTTTCATAGGCGATCACCCCACACGCACAGCCGTTTTTACTTCTTTATCCGCCTTGATACAAAGGTAAGCCAGCACGCCTGCAAAGGCCAGCACGAACAGACCGCCACCAATGGCAGCGCCAACACTCAGCGCAGCAGGATCTACGATCAGCGTGCCAACGGTATAAACCAAATAGCCCACGGTGTAGCCGGTGCCAAGCTGCAGGCCAACACCGCCCCAGAACCACTTCCGGTCGCCGATCTCGGAGTTCATCGCGCCCAAAGCTGCAAAACAGGGCGGGGAAAACAGGTTGAACATCAAATAAGCCAACGCAGCAACCTTGGTCATACCCACCATTGCGGCAGCAACCTCATTGCCGGAACCTACCATTTCCAGGTCATCATTGATGGCAAAGCCATAGCACACGGCCAGGGTGCCAACCACGTTTTCCTTGGCAATAAAACCAGTGACAGCGCCGGCAGCCAGCTGCCAGGCAGCAATGCCCACCACAGGCACCAGGCAGACAGCAATGGGATTTGCAATGGTGGCAAGGATGGAGGTATGCTCCATGCCCTCCTCCACCAACTGCAGACTCCAGTTAAAGGACTGCATAATGTACACAACAGCGTTGCATACCAAAATAATGGTGCCGGCCTTGACGATATAGGCCCAGCCACGGCTGCACATGGAGATGCAGGCTCGCTTCAGAGAGGGCAGCTTATACTCGGGCAGCTCCATAATGAAGAAGGACTTGCGGTTCTTATGTCCGGTGATTTTATTCACCAGCAGCGCGCCTATCAAAATAATGAAGATGCCGACAAAGTACATCAGTGTACCCACCCAGCTTGCCTTGTTAAAGAACGCGCCGGCAAACAGGCCAATGACCGGCAGCTTTGCGCCACAGGGCATGAAGGGGGCAAGCATAGCGGTAGCGCGGCGCTCCCGCTCGTTGCGAATGGTGCGGGCAGCCATAACGCCGGGAATGGCACAGCCGGTGCCGATCACAAAGGGGATCACGGATTTACCGGACAGACCCACCTTCTTGAAAATGGGATCCAGCACCACGGTAGCCCGGGCCATATAGCCGCAATCTTCCAGCAAAGCAATGAGGAAGTACATCACCATAACCAGGGGCAGGAAACCAACGACTGCGGAAACGCCGCCGATGATACCCTCGGTGAGCAGGGCAACCAGGAAGTCGTTGCCGCCGGTGAGCAGGCCTGCCACCCATTCCTTGAACATATCAATGAGGGTCACAAGGCCGGGGATCGCCGTGCCGTTTGCAAACTCATAGCCCTCGGCGATCCACACACCAAGCCAGGCCTGAGAGATCTGGAACACCAGAAACATCACCACCGCAAAGATAGGCAAACCAACAACAGGGTGAGTCAGCACAGCGTCGATCTTATCCTGGTAATTCCTATCCTTGGTCAAGACCTTCCGTTTTTCCACTTCCTTGACGATACCGTTTACGAAAGCATACCGCTTCCGGTCTGCCTCCTCCACAGCCTTTTTGCTGGTCAGATCCACCGCACCCTGGTCATAGGGAGCTTTTTGACCCTTGCCGCTGACTTTCACCGCTGCTTGTACCAGCTCAATCATATCCTCGTTGGAATTGTCGGTGGAAATCGTCTCCACCACAGGGCAGCCTAACTTCAAAGACAGGGCAATGGCATCAATGGTAGTTTTCTTTTTCTTGTTGATGTCCGTCTTGTTCAGCGCAACCACCACGGGAATGCCCAGCTCCAGCAGCTGGGTGGTAAAGAACAGGCTGCGGCTCAAGTTGGTGGCGTCCACAATGTTGATAATGGCATCGGGATTTTCATTTTTTACATAAGTACTGGTAACGCTCTCCTCCGATGTAAAGGGCGACATAGAATAGGCGCCAGGCAGATCCACGGCGATCAATTCCTTGTCACCGGCATAGACCTTTTTGATGGGGGCTTCTTTCTTGTCAACGGTAACGCCGGCCCAGTTGCCGACTTTTTCGTTGCGGCCGGTAAGCGCATTGTACATCGTCGTCTTGCCGGAATTGGGATTGCCTGCAAAAGCAATTCTCATGTTGATTCCTCCTCGTTTATCCTTCTAAACAGCTTATGCTGTGAAATCACATTTTAGTTAGCGGCAGCTAACTTATGGTCAAAAGACAATCAGCGGACTGTCCTTTGCTTTTTTCCTCAGATGAGGATAGCTGCAGCCAGCTGATTATCGATATTGTATCTGCCGTCTTTGATGGAAACGGTGCAACCGCCCCGTCTGCGGGAGATCACCGTAATGGGCTCGCCGCTGTAGCAGCCCAAAGAGAACAGAAAGGCATTCAGCTCCTCGTCATCGGTCTCAATGGCCCGGACAATATATTCTTTGCCAAGCTCGGCAGCGGTCAAGTTCATAGTGATCACCCTATTCTAAAATACTGTTAGCACAGGCTAACTTTTGTCCTAAATTTTCAGTTAGCCTCTGCTAACCTTCCATATCATACACCAACCGGAAAAATTTGTCAAGGGTTTTTTGGGCAAAATTTTAATGAGGAGGGACAAATCCCCTCCTCATTTATGTTTCCAGGAAACCGTACATAGCCGTTGTGAAATGTTGCAAAGCCTTGTCCCGTTTCCGGTAGACCGTGGCCTGCTCCACACCCAATTCCCCGCAAAGCCGGTCCACAGCACCCCGCTCCGGGCACAGATACATCCTCTGCAGGATCACCAGTTCCTCATTGGTCAGCGCATTTAAGCCCCGGTTCGTTACCGCCAGCCACTGCTTCACCCGGGCAAGGCTCCACTCCAGCTCCTGGCGCTCCGCCAAATTGTTGATAAGGGCATCCTCCCGGCCTCGGACTCCGCTGTGTCCTCCCATCTTGGGAGCGGCAGAGCTGCGCAGTGTCGCAGCACTTGCCTCCAACATGCAGATCTGCTCCGGGATGTTTTTTTCGGCAAGTCGCATAGCGCTGTAGCGCTTCAGCTTTTCCATAGCTTCTTCTTTCCACTGCATAATGATCCCTCACTTTCCGTAACGCTGTCCGTAGGCATGAATGCCTGCCCAGCGGCCCAAAAACCAGGCCTTCCAATCCTTGCACAGCTTGTTTTCGCATTTCTCCGGGCAAGCAACCCGCATACAGCCCTCACAGGGACTTCCAAAATTTCTTCCGTTCATTTTGTTCCTCCTTTACAGCCGGGGCAAAGCTCCTCGCCCCACAAAAACACTTCCTTGCCACATTCCCGGCACCAGGCACAGGGAAGGGCGCTCTGCATATCCCCCGGAAACAGCGGGGGGCCTGTCCGAATGGGCCGCCGCCTGGACGGTCTTAAGTACAAAATTCCCATAAATCCCTCCATTTTTGTACTTGTTCGTGTACTTCCTACATCCCCATATTAGTATGCAGACCCGGAATTGTCAAGGATTTCCCAAAGTGTTTCTTTGTATTTGTGTACTTGCACAAGTACACAACTTTATGTTTGTTAAAATTTTACAAAATAGCGCAAAAAGAACGGCCCTTAGGCCGTTCTTTACATTTTATACCAATGTGAGTTCTTTTTCGTGCTGCCAAACAAGGCCCTTGGGGTAGAAGAAACGGATCTTTTCCTCCGCCAGGCGGATATCCGCCACCTCCGCCATTCGCAGTTCGCCGTCCAAATTGAGGGGGGATGGCTTGTCGCAGATTATCTTTACGCGGTCAGTAGTGAAATGCCGCACCCATTTGGGAAGCTGCTTGTATTTTCCGTTCTTGTAAGCGCCGATAAGCTTTGCCACCTGCAGCCGGGAAACACCCTTTACCAGCAGCACTTCCAACTTGCCGTCTGCCGGATCTGCCTCGGGAACGGGATTGAAGCCGCCGCCGTAAAACCTTCCGTTGCAGGCGCAGATGAGGGTAAACTCATCGTCGATCCGCTCCCCGTCGATCTCCACCACATAATGCTCCTTCACACCCCGAATGGTATTCACCACCGCTGATGCCGCATAGGCCCGGAAGCCGCTGAGCAAGGGCAGGCGTTTATAATTGGCAACATCCGTGCCGATCCGGGCATCAAAGCCCACGGAGCAGATGTTCAAACTGTAATCATCGTTGCAGCGGATCAGATCGAAGGTCACTTCCTCCGCATCCAAAAGCCGTTCCAGATCCCGGAACGCATCCGGGTCGTCAAACACCCGGGCAAAATCGTTGCCGCTGCCGCCGGAGTACATGGTCACCGCCACATTGGGGTAGCCCGCCACGCCGGACACGATCTCGTTCATGGTGCCGTCGCCGCCGCAGGAGTAGATGCGGATCTCCTCACCGGACTGGGCTGCTTTTCTTGCGATCTCCCGGCACTGGCCGGGGGCACCGGATACCTCAATGGCATAGTCCAAGCCTTTGCACAGCTTATGGATCTGCTCGCTGTAAACGGCAGTTCTATCCTTGCTGCCGGCTGCGGGATTGATGATAAATAAATGTTTCATTTCTTTCTCCGTGTGTTGTCAGTGAACATATACAGGTCACATTTGATCTTGCCATTGTAGAATTTCCGCTTTTTATCCGCACGCCTACCGAAATAATGCTCAAATTCCGGCTCGGAGGTGATAATAAACTTCTTCCAATCGTTGGCAAATTTCAGATGGCGGCCCAAGGCGCTGTAAAGTCCCCGGGCGGAATTTTGCTCCATCATACGCTCGCCGTAGGGCGGATTGCTGACGATGATACCGCTCTCTGCCGGCAGGCTCATCTTGGTAGCATCGCCGTCTTTGAAGGTTACGCAGTCGGCAACACCGGCTTTCCGGGCATTGGCAAAGGATAGCGATACACAGGCCGGGTCATTGTCAGAGCCCATAATGCGGTAATCTCCGTTAAATTCCTTATCCTTTGCCTCGGTTTTTGCCAATTCCCAAGCTTCTTTCGGCATCCATGGGTAATCTTCCGCCGCAAAGCTGCGGTTTAGGCCCGGCGCCCGGTTCTTGGCAATGAGGGCTGCCTCAATGGCAATGGTGCCGGGGCCGCAGAAGGGATCCCAGAAGAACTCCCGGCCACGGTATTTAGTCAGCTGCACCATACCGGCAGCCAAAGTTTCGTGCAAGGGGGCATCGTTGCCCACAGCCCGGTAACCGCGCTTGTGAAGGCCCTGTCCGGAGGTGTCCAAAGACAGGGTCACCTGGTCATTGAGAATGGTAAAGTGGAGCTGGAACTTCACACCCGTTTCCGGCAGCCAGCTTACGCCGTACTTCTCACCCAAACGGCGGGAGGCGGCTTTTTTGATGATGGCCTGGCAATCGGACACGCTCATCAGTTGGCTGTTGAGGCAGTGACCCTTTACCGGGAACTGGCCGTCAGCAGGGATATAGTCCTCCAAATTGGCAGCCAAGACACCCTGGAACAGCTCCTCAAAGGTTTTCGCCTGGAACTGAGCCAGCACCACCATCACCCGTTCGCCGGTACGCAGGCAGATATTGGCCTTTGCCAAGGCATTCTCGTCACCGGTGAACAGAACACGGCGGTCCTCCACCCGGACATTTTCCATATTCAGTCTTCTCAGTTCGTCGCCGGCAAGTCCCTCCAGGCCAAACAGGCACGGTACAATCAGTTGCATAATTGCCTCCTACGGAATGATTTTGTTCGCTTTCAGGTAGCGTTCCTCTTCGGAGAAAACGCAGCCGCAATATTTTTGCATATAAAAACAGTGCTCCCGGGCGTGTTCCTGCCCGGCCTTGAATAAGGGTCTGAAATCCCGGTAGAGAAATTCCACGCCGTATGTTTCCGCTGCCCGCTCTGCCACAGCTTTCATCAGCTCGTGGTTCTGATAGGGGCTGATGAAGAGGGAGGATGTAAAGCTGTCAAAGCCTTGCTCTTTGGCGGTCTTGGCTGTTTGGAACAGGCGCATTTCATAGCATTTCACGCACCGATGGGCGATATCCTCCGCCACTTCCCGGACAAAGGGCCGCAAAGCGTACTGATCCTGCTCAATGAGGGGAAGATCCACATCCTTTGCGTACTCCCGCAGACAGTTGCGGCGGCTGCGGTACTCGGTAAAGGGGTGGATGTTGGGGTTGTACCAAAATCCGGTGACTTCGATATTATCTTGTCGCAGGCTCGTTACGCACTGGTTGGCGCAAGGGGCGCAGCAGATATGCAATAAGGTCTTCATAGCATTCTCCATAGCACAATTTTATTTATTATAACATAGATTTTTGGGGAGTACAATATTTTCTTTGTTTCGCAAAATACCTGCGGTATACTTGACGGGACAACCTCTTTTGCGTATTATAATACAAAAAGGAGGTGCACCATGGACGAGATCTTTATGCAGGAGGCCCTTGCCTTGGCAAAAGAAGCCGCCGCAGAGGGTGAGGTGCCGGTGGGCTGTGTCATCGTGCGGCGGGGCGAGATCGTGGGCCGTGGTCGCAACCGTCGGGAAACCGCCAAAACCGCTTTGGGCCACGCAGAAATTGAAGCCATTGCCGACGCCTGCAAGAATTTAGGGGGCTGGCGGCTTTGGGAATGTGAAATGTTCGTAACCTTAGAGCCCTGTCCCATGTGCGCCGGCGCTATTATTAACGCCCGGATCCCCCGGGTGGTCATTGCCGCCAAGGATGAAAAATGCGGCGCTTGTGGATCGGTTTGTGACCTGTTCCATATGGAATTTAACCACCACCCGGTGGCAGAATACGGTCTGCTGGAAGCTGAATCTCAAGCCCTTTTACAGGCATTCTTCCGGGACTTAAGGGAGAGAATCAAGGACAGGCCCAAATGGAAAAAACCTGAATAGACAGAAAGAGAGTGTTAAAAACACTCTCTTTTCTTTTTCAACAAAGGAGGTCAGTATGGAACAAAAGGTATTGCGCTTCAGCACGGTGGTGATCGTGGTGGCGCTGATCCTGCGGCTGTTAGGGAGCAGTAGTCTGAATTTTCTTCTATCCCCCAAAGCGGCCTCCTGGATGTTCTTTTTGCAAACCGGGCGGCTCAGCAAGCCGGTAAACATAGGATCCACCGAGCCGACCAAAGCCACAACCCCCACCACTCCCCAACCAACGCCCGTGCCATCCCAGCCGGCAGCCGTTTCAGTTCCCACCTTCTCCCCCGACGATGCCGCTGCCATCACAGTCAGCAGCGGTTTTTCCTATCAGGCAGACCTGCCTGCACTGCTGACAAAGCCCCTTTCCTGGGAGTTGACCGGGGACGAGCCTTCCGTGCTGATCATCCACTCACACACTACAGAAAGCTACAATAGCGGCGACTATGCGGAAACCTCCCCCTATCACACCTTAGACGCAAACCACAATATGCTCTCCATCGGCAGTTTTCTGGCCGATCTGCTGGAAAAAGGCGGCATTTCGGTGATTCACGATACTGCCGTTCACGACAACCCCTCCTACGACCTTTCTTACACCAACAGCCGCAGAAGTGTACAGGAATATCTGAAACGCTACCCCTCTATCCGTTTGGTGTTAGACCTGCACCGGGATTCTTACGAGGATGCCGCCGGCAACCAAGTTGCACACACGGTATTTTCCCAAGGGGAAACCCTTGCGCCGCTGATGTTCGTGGTGGGCACGGACTACGGCGGACTCACCCATCCCAAATGGCAGGAGAATCTCTCCCTGGCGCTAAAATTGCAAACACAACTGGAATCCTTTTGCCCGGGCATTTGCCGAAACCTTAATTTACGAACCCAGCGATTCAACCAAGACCTTTCCGTGGGATCACTGCTCATAGAGGTAGGGGCATCGGGAAACACCCACGCCCAGGCTCTCAAAGCCGCAGAGGTACTGGCAAAAGGCATTTTATCTTTAGCCCACGGAAGCAAATAAAAAAGGAACGGCTTTGCCGTTCCTTTTTTATTTCTTTTCTGCGTTGAGGGGGTCGACAACAATATCCGGGTAGGGGTTGACGATGACCGTTCTGTGGGAGTGGTAGATCACCATACCGGGCTTTCTGTCCGGGGTCTTTTTCACCATTTTAACCGGCACTACATCCACCGGCACATTCTGTCCGCCGGCGGTTTCCGCATAATGGGCCGCCAGCTGGGCCGCCTGGGTAATGGTATCGTCCGGAGGCGTTGTTCCACCGCAGGAGATGATCACATGGCTGCCGTGGACCTTGGATGCGTGGAGCCAAATATCGTCCTTCCGGGCCGCCTTAAAGGTCAGCTCATCATTTTGGGCGTTGTTCCGGCCCACATAAATGGGATAGCCGTCAGTGGATTCGAAGCGCATAGGGGGCAGCTTGCCGGTTTTCATTTTCCGCTTGCCGGTATCAAGCTTTACATAGCCGCCCTCCTGCAATTCCCGGCGGATCTCTTCCAATTCCGCCTCGGTCTGTGCCCGGTTCAGCTCGTCTAAGACACTTTCCAAATAGGCAAGCTCCTGAGCGCCCAGCTCCAGCTGCCGGGTCAGTTCCTTTTCAGCAGTCTTCATACGGGCATAGTCCTTATAGTATTTGGCCGCATTCTGCTGGGGTGACAGCAAGGGCGACAAAGCAACCTGTATTTCCGCCATATTCTCATCGTAAAAGTCCTGGACCGTTACGGATGTCTGACCTTTTTTGATAAGGTGCAGGTTTGCAGTGAGGATATCCCCCAACTGGCGCAGCCGTTCCCGCTCCAAGCTTTCCGCGCGCTCTTTTTCTTGGATGGCCATCTTCTTGGTCAGCCGCTGGCAGAGATTCTGCACGGTCTTCCGCAGACCCTGGCTCTTCTGCCGCATGGCGTCCTTCCGATCCCGGAGTGTGTAAAAACCGTCCAGCAGGCTGCCAAAGGATTCTTTCTCCACGCAGCCGCCATACTGGCGAATGGGGCAGAATGCAAACTGCTTGGGGCTTCCGTCGGCTGTGGTATAGAGATAGGGCGCGGGGTGGTGCAAATGCTCGTGGAAGAACAGTTCCACTTTCTCCGCCACAGCAGGAATATCCAACTCCTCTATCCGGGCATCGGTTTCCCCGGCAGCAAACAAGGCCGCCTCCCGGCACACCAAGGGGGAAAGGCCGCCGAAATTGTCCATCAACCGGTCGCAGAGCAGATCCGCGCCGGGTCTCAGCAAGATTTCAGCGAGATCCTCGCAGGTTACAGGGTTTTCTTTTTCGATGGGATTGGGGTTTTGGTAGTACATACCCGGCAGTGCAGGCCGGGCCGCTTCGTCCAGGCCCACCCGGCGCAGGCAGTCGATGATCCGTCCGTCAGCGCCCAGCAGGTACAGATTGCAGGTCCTGCCCATCAGCTCGGCAACCAATTTCTTTTGCACCGGGTCGCCCATTTCGTCAATGCAATCAAAGGTAAATTCCGCCCACCGCTCCATAGGGATCTGCCGGATCTCTGCCAAGCGGGCACCGGACAGGTGCTTGCGCAAAAGCATACAGAACATGGGCGGCTCCGGGGGATTCTCCCGGCTGCCTTCCGTCAAATGCAGCCGGGGGGCTGTGGGATTCATACCAAACAGAAGCTTATAGCGTCCCTCCGGGGATTTCAGATGGAGAATCACCGTGTCCCGGCTGGGCTGGTGGATCTTCTCCACCCGGCCGCCGAGGGTTTTCTCCCGGATCTCCGTCAGCACCGCTGACAGGAAAAAAGCATCAAAGGCCATTTATGCGTCCTCTTTCATCATGATCGCAAACAGTTCGTTCAGCCGCTCCGTGCGACCCAGCAGGTACAGTGCGCCAAACAACGCCTCCAGGCCGGTGGCCTTGGCATACTCGATGCGGCTGGCGGATTTGGGAGCGGCGTGGGTGTGGGCATTCTTGCCCCGGCGGAAAAATCCCAATTCCTCCTCAGTGAGGAAGGGCTTGATCTTGTCAGCAAAAGCCGCCTGGGTGGGGGCTTTCACCAAATGGACCGTATCCTTGTGGAGCTTCAGCACTGTCTGATCGCCCTTTTCGCATAAGTAAGCCCGGCACATCAGTTCATAAGCGCCATCACCGATATGGGCCAACCCTAAGCTGGAAATGGTATTCACCTGCCGGACATCCCAATTCATCTGAAAATAGTTTTCCACGGTCATTCTCCTTGCGTGTAATACCGGTATTATACCCGTTTCCGCCCCAAATTGCAACAAAAAAGCACCCAGGGGGCGGCGCACCATAGTGATAAAATGGTTTTGAACGGCCCCTTTTCCGCTTAACTTCACAAAAAATTCCCGAAATGCGTTAGCATTCCGGGAATTTTATTATTTGTTAATCAAAAAAGTTACCACTTCAAAACTGCAAAGCACCTAAAAAGGATGGGGGTTTTCTTGAGATAAGGAAAAAACCGCAGAAATCCTTTGTGGATTGCGAGGATTTTTGACGCAAAATCGAGGAGATCCACGCCTTTTTAGGCAATTTATCACTGTGGTGCGCCGCCCCAAGGGGGTGCTTTTCATTAGGAGTTCTTCATTACGATGGTCTCGATGCTGTCGCCTACGTGCTCGCAAGCATCCGCGCACTTCTCCAAACGCTCGAAGATATCGCGCCAGAACATAACAACCAAAGGCTCGGTGCTGAAATCCGCAGACTTCATAGTCGCCTCCAGGTACAGCTTGTCGCACTCCTCTTCCTTGTGGCTTAAGTTGATGATCTGCTCGTGGAGCTTCTTGGGCTTCTTGAAATTGGGCAGCTCCAGAAGCATTTCCTTCATCATTTGGCAGCACTCAACGATCATACTGGCAAAGGCCACAGCCTCGGGCATCACAGTGGTAATGCGGTTAACATACATTCTCTGCAGCACCTCTTCGATGAAGTCAGCCACTTCGTCGATATTGGCGCTGATCTGGGCCATATCCTCACGGTCCATGGGTGTAACGAAGGCTCTTGCCAAAGCAGCGGTCATTTCGTGCTTCACGCCGTCAGCCTTGTGCTCCAAGGCATGCATCTTCTCCAGCATTTCCTTGATGTTTGCGTAGTCATAGCTTTGCAGGCACTCCTGCAGATACTTGGCGGCATCGCAGCAGCAGTCAGCGGCAGCGATAAAGTTCTCATAATAGAAACGGTCAGCTTTTGCCATAATATTTTCCTCCTTAGAAAATTGCAATAAACAGCTTGGTAATTAAGAAACTGATGAGGCCGCAGCCCGGGAAGGTCAGCACCCAGGTCAGGCACATTTCCTTCACAACACCCAAGTTGATCGCCTTGACACTCTTCACAGCGCCCACACCCATAATGGCAGTGGTCTTTGCGTGGGTAGTGGAAACGGGCAGGCTCAGGAAAGAGCACAATAGCAGCGCAGAGGATGCAGACAGGTCAGCGGAGAAGCCCTGGTATTTTTCCAGCTTCACCATATCCATACCCACGGACTTGATGATCTTCTTGCCGCCGATGGCAGTGCCGGCGCACATGATCACAGCGCACAGCACCATGATCCAGGTCTGGGGCTGCATATCAGCAGGAATGGGCTGGCCCTGGGACATAAACAGGCACAGGATCAGAATACCCATAAACTTCTGACCGTCCTGGGCGCCGTGCATAAAGGCAGAGTAAGCTGCGCCGGCGATCTGGGCATATTTGAAAACAGGCTCGGTCTTCCGCCGTTCCACTTTTTGGAACGCCAATGTTACCAGCTTGCACACGATCCAACCAAGGCCAAAGCCCAGCACCACGGACACCACGATGCCGTACAGCACCTTCACCCATTCTGCCCCATTGACAGCTCCAAATCCGCCGCCCAGGGCAATGGCTGAGCCGGTAAGGCCGGCGATCAGCGCATGGCTTTCACTGGTGGGAATGCCAAAGACAAAGGCCGCGGTAGCCCAGGTAACGATGGCAAACAGCGCAGCGCTCAAGGCAATGACAGCCTGATTCGGGTCATTGCCAAAGTCCACCATCTTGGTGATGGTTTCAGCAACCTTGGGGCTGAGCATGGTCATAATGTACACACCCAAAAAATTAAAGACAGCAGCCATCAAAATGGCAGCTTTGGCAGACATACACCGGGTCACCACGCAGGTTGCGATGGCGTTGGGGGCATCCGTCCAGCCATTGACCAAAATCACGCCCAAGGTCAGCGCAACAGCGATGAACAGCAAGGGATTTTCAGTCATCTGGGTCCAAAAGCCCAGTAATGATGTATCCATAAATATCCTCCAATCCTGGATAGTAAATAACAATTTGTTCCAATTTTCACCAATTACAATGGTATCACAGGGCTTGTCAACGGTCAAGACGATGTTTTGACAATGTTTTGCAGACTTTTTGAGTTTCGCATTCCGCATTGACGGCAAGGGCATTGTTTGGTATACTATACCTTGAAAATGCTTGAAAATATGAGGTTTTTGTTATGAGAATGCGCAGAATGAAGAATTTGGACAACCGTATGGCAGCCACCGCTGCTTATCGGATCGAAGATCCTGCCGAACACAAGGGCATTTGGCGGGAGCTAAAGAAGGATTGCACCGCCCTTTGGGTGGAAGTCGGCTGTGGCAAGGGCAAGTTCACCGCCGAGACCGCTGAAGCCAATCCCGATGTGCTGCTGATCGCCGTGGAGCGCTGCCGGGAGGCTATGGTGGTTGCCATGGAAAAGGCTCAGAATATGGGTCTTAAAAATGTGTTTTTTATCGACATGGATGTTGCTAACATTGAGGAAATTTTTGCCCCCGGCGAAATGGACCGGCTGTTTATCAACTTCCCCGACCCCTGGCCCCGGAAGAAAAACGGCAAGCGCCGGCTGACCCATCGGGGCTTCCTGGATAAGTACTGCCGCACCGTGAAAGAGGGCGGCGAGATCCACTTCAAGACCGACAATGCACCCCTGTTTGAGTTCTCCGTGGAGGAGTTTGCCGCCTGCGGCCTGGAAGTGAAGAATCTCACCCGGAATCTCCACGAAAACGGCATTGTTGGCATTATGACCGGCTACGAGGAAAAGTTCCACGCTTTGGGTACACCCATCCCCCGCTGCGAAGTGGTGTGCAAGCCCTTTGTGATGCCCAAGGAAGAAAAGAAACCCGACGAGGAATAAATCTTTATGAACACTTATCACGCAGGTTCCTGCGATATTGCGGTGATCGGTGCAGGTCACGCGGGCATTGAGGCAGCTTTGGCTGCCGCCCGGCTGGGCCACAAAGTCATTCTGTTCACCATCAATTTGGATGCCGTGGGCAATATGCCCTGCAATCCGGCCATCGGCGGTACAGGCAAGGGCCATTTGGTCCGGGAGCTGGACGCTTTGGGCGGACAGATGGGTCTTGCGGCGGGTGCGGCCTGCATCCAGTACCGGATGCTGAACCGGGGTAAAGGCCCGGCTGTCCACTCCCTTCGCGCCCAGGGCGACCGGCGGAAATACCAGGAATATATGAAGCATACCCTGGAGCTGCAGGAAAATTTGGAGCTGAAACAAGCCCAAATCGTTGAAATTTACACAGAAAACAATGCCGTCACCGGTGTGCGCACCAAGTTAGGCGCGATTTATGATACCAAGGCAGTTATCATCGCCACCGGCACATATCTGGACAGCACCGTGATCACCGGCGAGAGTGTGGAATCCGCCGGCCCGGACGGTATGCACGCATCTGTGGGTCTTGCCGACAATTTGCGGAGCCTGGGGCTTCCCTTGCGCCGGTTCAAGACCGGTACGCCCCCCCGTGTCAACCGCCGCAGTATTGATTTTTCCAAGATGGAGCTGCAGCCCGGCGACGAAGACCCGGAGCCTTTCTCTTTCCGCACTACCCATAAGCTGAACAACCAGGCAGTTTGCCACTTGACTTACACCAACGCCGAGACCCATCGGATCATCAAGGAAAATCTCCACCGCTCTCCTATGTATGACGGAACGATCTCCGGTGTTGGCCCCCGGTACTGCCCCAGTATTGAGACCAAGATCGTCCGTTTTGCGGACAAGGAGCGGCATCAGCTGTTCATTGAGCCCTGCGGCTTGGACACGGAGGAGATGTATATCCAAGGCTTTTCCTCTTCCCTGCCCGAAGATGTGCAGCTGAAAATGCTGCGCACGGTCACGGGCTTGGAGCATGCGGAGATGATGCGCCCGGCTTATGCCATCGAATATGAGTGCATTGACCCCACGGCCTTACTGCCCACCTTGGAATACAAGAAAATCGCAGGCCTTTACGGCGCAGGCCAGTTCAACGGTTCTTCCGGTTACGAGGAAGCCGCTGTGCAGGGCTTGGTGGCCGGTATCAATGCGGCTTTGAAGCTGCAAGGCAAAGACCCTCTCATTCTCACCCGGGACACCAGCTACATCGGTACGCTGATCGATGATTTGGTGACCAAGGGCACGGAAGAACCCTACCGCATTATGACCAGCCGGTCTGAATACCGTCTGCTCCACCGGCAGGACAATGCTGATCGGCGGCTGACCCATATCGGCGCGGCGGTGGGACTTGTCCCGGCTGAGCAGCTTGCCAAAGTGGAAGAAAAATACCGGGCCGTGGAGAAAGAAATCGCCCGGCTGGAGGCAAAAGGTGTTCCTGCCTCCCCCGAGCTGAATGCGATGCTTGCTTTGCGGGAATCTACCCCGGTGGAAAATTCTGCCCGACTGGCAGACCTGCTCCGCAGACCCCAGGTGACTTACGCGGACATTGCTCCCTTTGACCCTGAACGACCGGAACTCCCCCTTTCCGTAACCGAAGCGGTGGAAATTCAAGTGAAATATGCAGGCTATCTTGCCCGGCAAGAAAAGCAGGTAGCGGAATTTAAGAAAGAAGAATCCCGGCTGCTCCCGGCTGACATAGACTACGAATCCATCGCCGGTCTGCGCTTGGAGGCCCGGCAGAAATTAAGTGAGATCCGTCCGGTATCCATCGGCCAGGCAGGCCGCATTTCCGGTGTCAGCCCGGCAGACATCGCCGTACTGCTCATCTATTTGGAACAAAACCAAAAGTAAAAGTAAGCCCCCGGTTCTGAGAACCGAGGGCTTTTCTTATGCATTTACGAAGTTCAAAACGGGAGTAATATCCTCTAGGCCGTGGGGATGGTGTCCGCAGCCGGGCTTGATGTGAACAGTGATGGGAATGTTATTTTCTTCGCAGTACCGGAGCATAACTTGATAGTTCTTTTCCGGGCGGCAGACAGGGTCTGCATCGCCGGCCACCAAAAGCACCGGAATATTGTGATCGAAGAATTCTTTCAGATTGTATATGGGGAAATCCTTGAAGTCTTTGACAGTTTCCCGGGTCAGGCCGTAGCATTCCAGCATTTTGTCATAATACTGAACGTCTTCTCCGGTGAAATGGCTGTACACATCGTAAATATCCAGTGCCGGGGCATCCAGATAGACCTTTTCCACATACTCAGGGTAAGCCAAAGTGTAGTTGAAGGAATACAGGCCACCCACGGACATGCCGATGAGAATGCACTTTTTCTGCAGGTTAAATCTTTCGATTACATCCAGGTGGAAGTTGTGCATCAAACGCTGCACCTTGGGACAGCCGTACTGAAAGCGAACCTCGTAGTACACATGGGTGTAGCCCTGTTCGATCAGCGCCAGCTCCGCCTTGTTAAAGGCGGTGCGGTACTCCGCCTTCCAGATCCACTTGCCGTTGGGATTTTCCGGAACGGTTACATAGGCTTTATAGCCGTTAAACTCATACTCATAATCTTTTGCCATAATCATCACCTTACAGAGAGTTGGACTTGCGGAACTTGGGCAGCTCGAATTCCAGCTCATAGTCGATCTGGCGCATCTTCCAGCGCAGAGCCTCCTCGTCACACAGGTAGTCCTGCATAGCCTCCCAGCCCAAACGGCTGTCAGCCTGCACCGCAGGAATGGTGTCCTCGGCGTTCTTCCGCTCAGCAATGAGCAGTGCCTCGATCTCGTCCAGCTTTTCGGCAGCCTTTTCCTTGTCGCCAATGATGGACAGCTGCTGCAGCTTGATGTAGAACTCCTTGATATTGATAACGGTAGTGCAGGAGTTGATCATAAAGGTGGTCAGCGCCTTCAGCTTCTCCAAACTACGGTTCTCGTTCTCAATGGTCAGCAGGCTGTCCATACCCTCCCGGAGCAGAGCGCGACACTTGTCAAGCAGTTCCATTTCGTCATAGATACGCACACCGGGCAGAGAGTTACGGCCGGCAATATCCGGGGTGTACCAAGCCCAGTAGTACTGGTGGGCGCCCAGACGGGTGACGGGCTTTCTGCCGCCGTTGGGCAGAGGCGTCAGACCCACCCGGGGATCCTGCATCCAGAAGGGGAAGGACGGACCGGTACGGAAACCGCCGTACTGGTCTTCGTTGGTAGCGGGATAGTAGTTGATGGCTTCACTGAACTTGCGGAAAGCCAGGTCAACAGCAGCCACATTCTCGTCGCCGTACTCTCTTGCGATCAGCTTCAGCAGCCACTGCTCGGGTGTAGCGCCCTCGTAGGGAGTGAAGAACATAAACTTCTCCAGTTCCACCATAATGGAGGGATGGAAACCGTAATGGATGTTCTCCAGAATGGACGTAAGACCCCACTTGTCGGCAGCCTCCACCAGACCCTGCCAACGCTTCATCCACTGATAGGGCATGGGCTCGTAGGGAATCATACCGAAGTCCCAGGTACGGGCAGATGCCTGTGCGTTTGCAGACAGGCGGATGCCGCGGCGCTTGCAAGCCTCAGCCTCGGAAACAAAATACTTACCGGGACCGACAAAATTCAAAGAGTAGTCAACGCCGTCCTGGATGGAATCGCCCATCTGCCGCTGCTCGAACATATCCCAGGTAGCCTGGACGGTAATGTCGGTGGGCAGGCGATCGATGAGGGCAATACGGTCCTCCTCGGGGGCATAACCCCAGTTATAGGTAGAGAACTGAAGCTGGATATCGGGGCAGTGGCGCTTGGCGACCTTGTGGATCAGAGATACCCACTCAGCATAGTCATAGCAGGGCCACCAACCGGGAGTGCACTTACCGGTTGGGATATTGTCCACAAAGTTCATCAGGCGGGGTGCTTTGCCGGCCTTGGGATCTTTACTGTGAAACTCGGTAGCTTCGCCCACCAGGCCGAAACCCTTGAACTTGGGGCAAGCATCCAGCAACGGGCCATACAGATTCTCATAGAACTCCTCAGCGCCGGGATCATCGGGGTGGACATTGTGCTTGGCATACAGGCCAAATCGCAGGTCAATGCCGTACTTCTCTGCCCGCTCAGCCAAAGCGTTGATGTCAATGAAATTATCGAAATGGTCCTTATTGGGGCCGTTGAGCCACAGGGCGATGGTGTCCATACCCATATGGGCCATATGGGCAAAGGCCTCATCATTCCACTGGAACATACCGAAAGGAGACTGGGAGGTCCGTTCCTCGAACACAGCCTTACGGGCGATAACTTCCTGCTTTAGGTAAGGAGCCTGACGGACACCCATCAGGTCTTCCATAAAGTACAGGCCCTGGGCAACGCCACGGCTATCATAGCCTTCCAGCAGAATCGCGTCCTTCTCAATGGTGATCCGGTAGCCCATATAACCGGAAGCTGCGCCGATGTTCTGATTGAGCACGATCTTCACGGTCTTGGCGCCGGGGACAGGATTCTTGGACACCAGCACGGCAACGCCCATAGAGGTGTACATAAACTGCTCAAAGTCGCGAGCGCCCTGGGTCACGGTGGCATCTGCCATAGGGGGCAGCAGCACCACAGTACCGTCGGTGAATACAAACTCATTATCCTTGGGCGTACGCTTGGGGTCACGCAGATCGGGCTTGTGGATCTGCATCAATTCCTTCTTAAACTCATATCTTTTCTCGATGGTCATAACAAACTCCTTTCAATATTGGGTTTACCGGATGCCCCGCTGGGCGTTGATTTCCTTGATGTAGTTGTCGATGGATTCCTCGCAGTAATCCCGGCCTCTTTCTATGGTCATCTGGTCAGCATCCTGGGCAAACCAGTCATCGGTTTCACACAGCCGCTCCAACTTGATAGTGCCGGGATACAGGTACTCCAGCATCGAGCACTCGCCTGCATCGGCATGGCCGCCGGGGCCGTGCTTCTTGAGGGCCTCGGGGGCATTGGTGGCAACCCGGATGGTCTTGACCCAGTTCCAGGGATTGTCCTCGGCGGACATCTGCTGGTAGAATGCCTTATTCTCGTTCTTACCCCACCAGCCATAGCCCTTGGTGGTATCCAGGTACTCAAACACCAGCTTCCGGGCAGCCTTCATACAGGCCAGCTGCATGGGGTTATAGTCCTCGGTCTGGTGAGCAATGACCATATAGATATTCCGGTTAAAGCCCGCCAGGAACAGGGACTTCAAAATACTGTAAATGTACTGCTCGAAGGTGTCGCAATCCACATGGATCGTGCCGGTCTCCGGGCCGCCAACGGCATAGCTGGCAACGCCGTACCAAATGGTGGGCATTACCACGCAGTCGATCTTCTTAGCCATCTCCCGGATAAAGCCCTGGGAAACCAGCGCATCACAGCCGTAGGGGCAAATGGTGGAGTGGTACTCCATGGTGCCCACGGGGATCAGAATGGGCCAGCGCTCTTTCTTGGCAATTTCCATCTCCTTGGGGTAGGCGTATGCCATATCAAAACTTCTTGTTGCCATAGTAAACTCCTTATTTCATACCCTTTTGGGCTTTTATTTCTGCTACATAGTCAGCAACGGACTGGGCAACCCGCTTTTCGCCCAGCTCCACGCTCATATCCTTTGATGCCTGGGCAAACCAGTCGTCGGTCTCACACAGGCGCTCCATCTTGATAGAGCCGGGATACAGGTACTCCATCACGGAACACTCCACCTTGCCTGCGTGGTCGCCACCGCCATAGATAGCCTTGGCATTGGCGGAGAAGCTGCGAATGGTCTTGACCCAGTTCCAGGGATTGTCCTCAGCGGACATCTGCTGGTAGAATGCCTTGTTCTCATTCTTGCCCCACCAGCCATAGCCCTTGGTATCGTCCAGGTACTCAAAGACCAGCTTTCGGGCTGCCTTCATACAAGCCAGCTCCAAGGGGTTGTAGTCCTCAGTCTGGTGGGCTACGATCATATAAATGTTCCGGTTAAAGCCCGCCAAAAACAGGGACTTCAGGATCATATAGACATACTGCTCGAAGGTGTCGCAGTCCACCTGGATCGTGCCGGTCTCCGGGCCGCCCACAGCATAACTGGCAACGCCATACCACACGGGAGGCATGATCACACAGTCCAGCTCCTTGGCAATCTCACGGGCGATGCCCATGGATACCAAGCTGTCACAGCCGTAGGGGCAGATGGTGGAGTGGTACTCCATCGTGCCGATGGGGATCAGAATGGGCCAGCGCTCTTTTTTGGCGATCTCCATCTCCTTGGGATAGGCATATTCCATCTGAAAACTTCTTGTAGCCATTTTTATTGCTCCTTTTTTGTTGACATTTCCTTGTCATGATATTGCAATTTTATTATCCCTTTGCTACAATAAAAAAGCAAGGTACAGCTTTAACATATCCTTGTACAAAATTAGCATTGAAGGTGCAATATGAAACAGTTGCAGAACTTTGATTTTTTGAATTTGAACGCCATTTACCGGCAAGGCGGCCATTATGCCCCCAGGCTGGGAACTGATTGGCGGTATGAGGGAAATCACACCTTTTGCCAAAACAAATTCTATTTTGTGGTAGGGGGCACTTTTGAAATCAGCATCGACGGGGTGGACTATACTGCCCGGCCCGGGGATTGGTTTTTCATTCCTGCCGATGTGCCGCACAAATACCACAATTTCCCGGACAAGCCTATGGAGAAATACTGGATGCACTTTGACCTTTACCCCTCCAGTGATCTGCTGAGCCCCTTAAATGTGCAGCACCGGGTGGATGCCTCCAACACGCCCCGGGTGACGGAGCTGTTCCGGGAATTTGCCGATCTGTGCCAAAATTGGGATATCTACAGCCGCCTGCGGGTAAAGGCGATCATTTTGGAGCTGATCGCGGAATACATCCGGCTGGCAGGCAAGCACAATCAAATCGTCAACGACGACCGGGGCGAGGAAATACGCAATGTGCTGTCCTACATCAACGAAAATTTCCGGAGAAATCTTACCATAGAGGAGCTGGCGGAGGTATGCCACCTGCACCCCACCCATTTTATCCGGGCATTCAAGCTGAAAACCGCTCAGACGCCCCACCAGTACATCAACGACATTCGCATGGAATATGCCCGGCAACTGCTGGACAGAAGTGACCGAAGCCTCGTGCAGATCGCAGAGGACGCAGGGTTTTATGACCCGGCTCACTTCTCCCGGGCCTTTCGGCGGCATTTTGCCATGACCCCTACCCAGTACCGCAACAACACCCTGCCCCAGGACAGATAATTATAAAAAATCGCAGGGGAGGGATCGTATCCCTCCCCTACGAAACAACAAAAAGGACTTGTGTCTAACAGTGACACAAGTCCTTTTTATGATTACTGTTCGTTGTTGGCCATCTCGTTCAGAGCGTCCTTGCGGCTGAAGTTTGCACGGCCCTTCTCATCGAAGCCCATGAACTTGACCCAAGTCATATCGCCCAGGTTCAGCACATCCTCAACCTTCTCAACGCGGCGGTTCTCCAGCTTAGAGATGTGGACCATGCCGTCGTGACCGGGAGCGATCTCAACGAAAGCGCCGATGGGCAGGATGCGAACGACCTTACCGTAATACAGCTTGCCCTCCTCGGGAACGAAGCAGATGTCGTCAACCATCTTCTTGGCAGCGTAAGCAGCAGCAGCGTCCACAGCGGAGATAAAGACGGAGCCATCGTCGTCGATGTCCACCTTCGCGCCGGTGTCAGCGCAGATCTTCTGAATGGTCTTGCCGCCGGAGCCGATGACCTCGCGGATCTTGTCCACAGGGATCTTCAAGCTCAGCATCTTGGGAGCATACTCGGAGACCTCAGCGCGAGGCTCAGCGATACAGGGCAGCATAATGCCGTCCAGGATCTCCAGACGAGCCTTACGGCAGCGCTCCAGAGCGTCAGCGATGATCTCCATAGTCAGACCCTTGTTCTTCAGGTCCATCTGGATTGCGGTGATACCCTCGGTGGTACCGGCAACCTTGAAGTCCATTTCGCCGTGGAAGTCCTCAACACCCTGGATATCGGTGAAGGTTCTCCACTCGCCGGTCTCCTGGTCGGAGATCAGACCGCAGGAAATACCTGCAACGGGGCGCTTGATGGGCACGCCGGCATCCATCAGAGCCAGGGTAGAACCACAGATAGAGCCCTGGGAAGTAGAACCGTTAGAGGACAGAACCTCGGAAACCACGCGGATAGCGTAGGGGAACTCCTCAACGGAGGGGATCACGGGGAGCAATGCCTTCTCAGCCAGTGCGCCGTGACCGATCTCACGACGGGAGGTGGAGCGGGCAGCTCTTGCCTCACCGGTGGAGTAGGCGGGGAAGTTGTAGTGGTGGATATAGCGGCGATTTTCCTCGGGGTAGATGGTGTCCAGCTTCTGAGCGGCGGACAGGGTGTTCAGGGTGCAGATGGACAGAACCTGAGTCTGACCGCGGCTGAACAGACCGCTGCCGTGTACACGGGGCAGCAGGCCGACCTCGGCGCTCAAGGGACGGATCTCGTCCATGCCACGGCCGTCAACACGCTTGCCGGCCAGCAGCCACTTCTTAACGACTTTCTTCTGCATCTTGTACAGGCAAACCTCGATATGCTCCTCGAAGTCCTCGTACTTTTCAGCAAACTTGTCTGCAAAGTCCAAACGGGCAGCGGTCAGGCGCTCCTCACGGACGTTCTTGTCGTCAGTGTCCAGAGCATACTCGATCTGATTCATGCCGTACTCGCACAAATCGTCCAGCAGGTCGTGGTTCACCGCAGCCTTCTCGAAGGTGAACTTGGGCTTGCCGATCTCGTCTACGATGGAGTTAATGAACTTCACGATCTCCATATTGGTCTCGTGGGCAATGCGGATACACTCCAGCACGATGGGCTCCGGAGCCTCGTTGGCCTCGGTCTCGATCATGACCACCTTCTCAAAGGTGGATGCGATGCACACGAAGCAGTCGCAAGCCTCACGCTCGTCGGCAGAGGGGTTTACGATATACTTGTCACCCAGGTGGGCAACATTGGTGGTAGCAACAGGTCCGTTCCAGGGCACATCGGAAGAAGCGATGGCGATGGATGCGCCCAGGGATGCTACGATCTCAACGGGGTTGTCGTGGTCGTTAGCGAACACGGTGCAGGTAACGACGGTATCGTTACGCAGCTCCTCGTCGAACAGAGGACGCATAGGACGGTCGATGATACGGCTGTTCAGAATGCCGCGATCGGAGGGCTTGCCCTCACGACGGTTGAAAGAGCCGGGGATGCGGCCTACGGAGTACATTCTCTCTTCAAACTCGATGGTCAGAGGGAAGTAGTCGATGCCGGACTTGGGGATGGGGTTGCAGGTGCAGGTGGTCAGCACCACGGTATCACCGTAGCGGCAGATGCACTCTGCGTTGGCCAGCTCTGCCACCTTACCGGTCTCTACGGTAAAGGGACGGCCGCCGATTTCCATTTCGAAAACCTTGTGATTGGGGAACTGCTTTTTGGTAATCATAGTATAACCTCCTTAGTATTGTGTGTTCGGGAGGTTTAGCACTTGAAACAACTGTCGATGCTTCAACAGCTCTTTCAACTGCTAAAATTCTCCCTATTGCTTATTGTTTGTGGATTTGCTTACAGCGAAAGATTTTTCGTCGGGTCGTTCGATAGCCGCTGAAGACATACTTTGTGTATTTCGAAGCGGTTATCGGGCGAATCCGGCGAAAAAGATCCGCTGTAAAAGAAGGGCGACGGTATCCGTCGCCCTTCTTTTGTCTTACTTACGGATACCCAGCTTGGCAATCAGAGCACGGTAACGGTTGATATCCTTCTTTGCCAGATAGTCCAGCATCTTGCGGCGCTTACCAACCATCATCAGCAGACCACGACGGGAGTGGTTGTCGTGCTTGTGGGTACGCAGGTGATCGGTCAGCTCGTTGATACGGGCAGTCAGGATAGCGACCTGTACTTCGGGGCTACCGGTATCGCCTTCGTGGGTTGCGTTCTCCAGGATGACCTGGGTCTTCTTTTCCTTCAGAATCATTGTTTTTTCCACCTTTTTTGAATTTACCTCGCGCCAAGTAAAGGGTCGGTGTGATCCCAAAACTGAGCTGCGGGCATAGAAATATTGTGCTGCACATAGTCAGCCCGAATATCTTATCACAAGTTTTTCCAAATGTAAAGGAAAATTTTCATTTATTCCCGGGTTTTTTTCAAAAAATCAAAACATTTTTCTTACCTTGGCAGTATCGACCGCAATCTGCGCCTGCAGTTTTTCCAAGGAATCGAACTTCTGCTCCGGGCGCAGGAAGTCATAAAAAGCCACAGTAATTTCCTTGCCATAAAGGTCTCCGGTAAAATCCAGCAGGTGGCATTCTGCGTTCACGCCCTGTCCGTTTACCGTAGGCCGGGTGCCGATATTGGTGACAGCGGGATAGTTTTTTCCATCCACTGTGACCTTGGTTGCGTACACACCGCATTTGGGGATCAGCACCCCATCAGGCAGTGGCAGATTGGCAGTGGGAAACCCCAACTTCCTGCCCAGCTGCTTGCCCTCGGTCACGATACCGGACAAAACATGGGGGTGGCCCAAAAGCCGGTTGGCAGGCAGCACATTTCCTGATTCCAAAAGGCCACGGATACGGGTAGAAGAAATTCTGTCACCGTCCATGATCTGTTCCGGAACGATGGTACAGGGCATATTTCGGCTTTTGCAGAAAGCTGCAAGCTTTTTGGCTGTGCCCAGGCCGCCTGCGCCGAAACGGAAATCATCTCCGCAGACAAAACCCGCTGCCCCCGCCTGTACCAGCTGGGTGAGAAAATCCGACCAATGGGTCGTCATAATTTCCTTGTCAAAGGGCAGCTCAACCACCCTGTCCATACCGAATTTCCTCAGCAGGCATACACGATTTCCAATCGTGTTGATCAGCACCGGGGCTTTTCCCAAAACCAATGCGTCCGGGTGGGCGGTGAAGGTCACAGCACCGGTGCGGCAACGGTTTTGTTCTGCCAACTCCCGGCAGGCTTTTAGTAGCGCCTGATGACCCAAATGCACCCCGTCAAAAAATCCCAGGGCAAAAATCGTCTTTTGATCCATAACAAAGATTAAACCTCAAAAAAGCTCTTGATGGTTGACATAACTCCATCTTCCACCTTGGCAAGCATCAAAAACGCGCCAGAACCATCATAGGCCCGGTAAGTACCGTCGGGATGGGTAACAGAAAAGGAATTGCCGTTGCGGCAGCGCAGGGTCTGCTTTTCCGTTAAAGTCACAGCCGGGTACTGGGTGAACAGGGTGTCCACGCCCCGCAAAAGCGCACCGGGATTTTCGCTTGCCACCACATCCGCCAAAGGAACAGCCTCCTCGATGGTATAGCTGCCGGCACTCACCCGCCGCAGACTCTCCATGCAGCCGCCACAGCCCAGCGCCGCGCCAATATCCTTGCACAAAGTACGGATATACGTACCCTTGGAGCAATGGATGCGCAGGCGGACTTTTTTGTCCTCCATACCTAAGAAATCCAAAGCATGAATGGTAATGGTCCGGGCAGGCCGCTCCACTTCTTTCCCCTTGCGGGCTAAGTTGCAGAGCTTTTGGCCGTTAATTTTGATAGCGGAGTACATGGGGGGGATTTGCTGGATTTCACCCCGAAATTGGGGCAAAACCGCCAAAACATCCTCTTCTGTGACGCAAACTGCTTTTTCTTCCAGCACTTCACCGGAAATATCCTCGGTGTCAGTGGTGATTCCCAAACGCAGCACCGCCTCATAGGTCTTGTCCGCGTGTTCAAAGAACTCCACGCCCCGGGTGGCTCTGCCCACGAACACAGGCAAAACGCCTGTTGCCATCGGGTCCAGCGTGCCGCCGTGACCGATGCGCCGGGTCTGAAATACCCCTCGCAGCTTGGCGGTCACATCCTGGCTGGTCCAGTCCTGGGGTTTATCTATAATGATAATTCCATCCATACCTTTTACTCCAGTGTGGGAATTGCTTTTTTCAGTGCCTCCACAGCCTCATCCATAGAGCAGGTCATACTTGCGCCGGCAGCGCCTTTATGACCGCCGCCGCCAAACTTGGCGCAGATCGCCGCTGCATCGCAGCCGGGCACTGCCCGGACGGAGATCTTCACCTTGCCGGGTGCGTCCTCACGGATGGTGGCCGCCACCTTCACCCCTTCAATGGAACGGGGGAAGCCGGAGATATTCTCCATATCGTCCTCGCTAAGGCCCAGCTCTTCCTCAACGGATTTTGGCAGGGCGCAGATCACAGCCTTACCCTCCTGCAGAAAAATAGCATTTTCCACCATATAACCCTGCAGGCGCAGACGGCCCAGCGAATTGGTGTCAAAATACAGCTGATTCATAGCGAACAGATTCTTGCTCACTGCCGCGCAATCTGCCGCCACCCGGAAGGTGTTGGGGGTGGTGTTGGCATAGCGGAAGCAGCCGGTGTCCGTGGAAACGGCGGTGTACAGCACATCCGCCATAGGCTCGTCCAGCTGAGTGCCCAGCTCCTGCAATACGGCATACACGATCTCACCGCAGGCAGCTGCCTCCGGCTCTACCAGCTCCCAATCTGTAAAGGATTCGGCAGTGCCGTGGTGGTCGATCCGCAGAGCAATGCTATCCGCCAAATAGGCAAAGGCCTCGGGGAGCATACCCTTGGATGCGGTGTCCACAGCGATCAGCACATCCCCCTCCTGTACAGAGGGCATTGTCAGACCCTTGTGCAGAGGGGCATACTTGGGGGTGATCTCCGGATTTTTCAAAATATAGGCTACCTTGCCCAGCTGCCGCAGACCTCTGCACAGCAGAGCGGCGCTGCCCAAGGTATCTCCGTCGGGACGGCGGTGGGTCAGAATGGCAAAGCCGTCATTGGCTGCCAGAAACGCTGCCGTTTCAACCCTCGTCAGTTTCTTCATCTTTCTTTACCTCTAAAGAGTTGATAAGCTTCATCATTTTTGCGCCGTAGGTGATGGAATCATCCAGCGCCCAGTTCAGTTCCGGGGTATAGCGCAGATTCAGCGCACGGCCCAGCTCCCGGCGCAGGTAGCCGCCGGCGGATTTCAGACCCTTTAGGGCATCCTTCGCCCGCTCTTCCTGCAAAAAGCTCACATAGACCTTGGCCCAGCGCAGGTCCGGGGTGGTCTCCACATGGGTGATGGAGATCATGGTATCCTGCACCCGGGGGTCTTTTAGATTTCTGATTAAAGAGGAGAGTTCCTTCTGAATTTCCTCGTTAATGCGTCCTATTCTGTTAGATGCCATAGTAAAAAACTCCTTCATTATGCATTATGCATTATGCATTTTGCATTGGAAAAAGAGTGCCGCAC
>JAZNNO010000054.1:0-27858 GCA_045580345.1 Faecousia sp. | reverse complement strand
ACTGAGGCTGGTAATTATTACAGCCAATGACCCCTGCGCCCTGTTTTACGGCGCGGTAGATTATGTGGATGATTATTTTACCATTGCTGCCCCCATCCACGGTGGCGCAGTCAAGCTCCATAATGAAATCTTTGATTTTCTTCTGCCGGAGTATTATCACGCTTCTGCACCGGCCATCAAGACCCGCGGCATCTTTACCTGGGGGCATCCCATCAATGACTACCGCAATTATATCGAAAATATGGCACGTCTGCGGCTCAATCAGCTGATTATCTGGAATGATTTCGTTCCGCTCAACGCCAAAGACATTGTGGACTACGCCCACGAATTCGGCATTCAGATCATCTGGGGCTTTGCCTGGGGCTGGGATACCTCCAATTGTAAAAATGTTCTTGACCGCTTTGGTGACCAATTGATCGCGGAAATCAAAGAGCGGGTCTTGAAGACCTACGAAAAAGAGTATAGCCACACCGGCGCGGACGGCATCTATTTCCAGACCTTTACCGAGCACAGCGTGTCGGAAATTGGCGGAAAACCCGTTGCCCAGATCGTCACAGAGCTGGTAAACGATATTTCGGCAAGCCTTTTTGAAAAGTATCCCGATCTGCAAATTCAATTTGGCCTGCACGCAACCTCTGTGCGGGAAAAATTGGAGCACTTAAAGAAAGTGGACAAGCGGATCCATATCGTTTGGGAGGATTGCGGCAGCTTCCCCTATAATTATCTTGCCGACCATGTGGAGGGCTTTGCCGAAACCGTTGCCATTACCGAACAGACCCTGCAGCTGCGGGGCAGCGATGAAAAATGGGGCGCGGTCTTAAAGGGAATGCTGAACTTAGACTGGGGAACCTTTGAACATTTTACTGCGCCCTATATCCTGGGTGAAAGAACCGGCAACTATATCAAGCGGCGGCAGATGAAAAAGGACAGGGCCTGGAAGCTCCAGCAGGCAAGTTGGTTAAAAAATGCAGACTATGTCCGCCAAATCATTGCCACGGTTGCCCGTTTTGGTAAGGAAGATACCATTGTGGAGGCGCTGGTTGAAGATGCTATGCTGGGCAATCGAATCACATTCCCTGTGGCGCTGTACGCGGAAATGCTTTGGTCGCCGGATGGCGATGCCATGGAAATGGTAGAGCAGGTAGCGCAATATCCTTGCGTGAATTTTGCCAATCTGTGAGGTGCCGCTATGAAAGAATTATATAACAAACTGAAAAGCGAACTGATGGACTCCTGCATCCCCTTTTGGCTTACAAATGCCCAGGACCGGGAATACGGCGGCATTATCAACTGCCTGGACCGCACGGGAAAGGTCTATTCCGAGGATAAAAGTGTCTGGATGCAGGGCCGGGCAGGCTGGATGTTCTCTTATATCTACAATCACATCGATCAAAAAGAAGAATATCTGACCTTTGCCAAAAGCTGCATCGATTTTGCTACAGAGCATTGTATAGACAGCGATGGCCGTATGTTCTTTACGGTCACCCGGGACGGCCGCCCCTTGCGGAAACGCCGCTATTGGTTCTCTGAAACCTTTTACATCATGGCAAATGCGGAATACTATATGGCGACCAAGGACAGCGCCTATCTGAAAACCGCCCAAAAGTATTTTGACTTTGTGTATGGGATGTATAAAGACCCGCAGACAGATCCCTATAAGATCACACCCAAAAGCTACGCAGAAACCCGCAACACCAAAACCCTTGCCAATCCTATGATCCTTATGAATGTGGCATCTATTATGCGGGATGCGGATCAGGAGCGGTTTTCCTATTATGATGGGATCATCACAGATTTGATCAAGGATATTCAGTGCTTTTATAAGCCGGAATACAAGGCCATGTTTGAAAACATCAACGCCGATGATAACAGCGTGATTTTGAACACGGCTACCTGCAGAGTGATCAATCCCGGACACGATATTGAGTGCGCGTGGTTTTTGCTGGAAGAGGCGGAACGCAGACAGGATGATGCCCTTATAAAATTTGCCGCACAGGTGTTTGACAATGCCTTTGCTTTGGGCTGGGACAAGGAATACGGCGGTATCTTGTACTTTAAGGATATTTTGGGCCTGCCTGTTGAGGCCTATGAGCACGATATGAAGCTTTGGTGGCCCCACAACGAGGCTATGATTGCATCCTTGATGCTCTATCGCATTACGAACGATAAAAAGTATTGGGATATTTTCAACCAGGTCAGCGAGTATGCCTTTGCCCATTTCTCGGACAGAGAATACGGCGAATGGTTCGGCTACCTGCGCCGGGACGGCTTGCCCACAGAGCCCGCCTGCAAGGGCCACACCTATAAAGGCCCCTTCCACGTGATGCGCATGCTGTCTAAATGTATGCAGCTGTTGCAGAAATGCTAAAATGCTTTGTAGGGGACGGGTTTCCCGTCCCGCGGGCGGGGAGACCCCGCCCCTACGGGAAAAGGAGAAAGATATATGAAAGCGCCCGAAGGAAGTGCCCTTGGGGTGCAACTGGCATTGTCAGAAGAGTGGAGGAATGTGTTATAATAGGACAAAAGTGCGATTAAGCCTTATAATTACTAGGCTTTCGGGTGATTTTTATGAAAAATTTTTGACGAAAAACCACAGATTTTGACCGATACATAATAACAGCGGAGTGATTTTTCACTCCGCTGAATAATTAAACACCGCCTATAAGCCATACGTGGAAACCCAATATAGCAAATGCTAAAATGGTTGTAAAGAGGATACTGAAAATATTAAATGCGATATATCCTTTTCGCTTGTTTTTAATAGAAGAAACAAGCGAAAGTAGAAATAAAACTGGGTGGACAGGAAGCCAAGAAATCAACACAGAAATATTTGAGAGCTTATTTACAAAATGATAGAGTGCTTCGTTGTGGACATCAAATGCACCACCAGAAATCGGAACTAATACAAGAGTGGTAATCCATAACAACCAAGTAACAGCACAATATCCCATATAGCATTTTTGAATGCGCATGATATCACCTCGTTTTTCTTTATCATAGCACAGTACAATCAAAATGTAAATCCAGCAGTATAATCTTCTGCCTTTTACAAATAATAGCATCGTAATTTGTAAAATAAGGAGATAGATATATATGAAAGCTACTGGTATCGTCCGTCGGGTGGATGACCTCGGGCGTATTGTAATTCCCAAAGAAATCAGAAGAACTCTTCGCATTCGCGAGGGAGATCCACTTGAGATTTACACCGAAAAGGACGGGGGTGTGATCTTCCGGAAGTATTCCCCCATGAGCGATCTGCAGGATTTTGCCACACAGATCTGCGAGTCCATCGGTGACAGCACCGGGCGCATTGCCGCTGTGGCGGACCGGGACAGCATCATTGCCCTGTCCGGCGCACCCAAGCGGGAGCTGATGGACAAGCCCAATTCCCCGGAGTTGGAAAAGCTTATGGAGCAGCGCACCCACTACCGCTATAACCCCGGCGAGCCTGTGGTCCGTCCCACGGATAACACCGATAAGTACACGCTGGGGGCGGCATCGCCTATTCTCAGCCAGGGAGATCTCATGGGCTGTGTGATGCTGCTGATGGGAGAAGACAGCGCACCGGTCACGGAGGCGGATCAGAAGATCACGCAGACCATCGCCGGCTTTTTAGGCAAGCAAATGGAAAGCTAAAAAAAGGGAACGACCATCGGTCGTTCCCTTTCATTATGCATTCAGCATTACAAAGTAGCAGCCATAACTGCCTTGATGGTGTGCATCCGGTTCTCGGCCTCGTCGAAGACGCTGGACTGGGGGCCTTCAAACACCTCGTCGGTGACTTCCATGCAGTCGATGCCGAACTTCTCGCCCATTTCCTTGCCGATCTTGGTGTTCAGATCGTGGAAAGCGGGCAGACAGTGCATGAATTTGCACTGGGGACCTGCAATGTCCATCAGCTCCTGGGTCACCCGGTAAGCTGTCAGCTCCCGGATGCGGTAGCCCCAAACCTCGGCAGGCTCGCCCATGGACACCCAAACATCGGTGTAGATCACGTGGGCGCCCTTGACGGCCTCCTTGGGATCTTCGATGAACTCCAGCTTTGCGCCGGTTTCCTTGGCGATTTCCTGGCAGGTGGCGATCAGCTCCTTGTTGGGGAAGTAGTCTGCAGGAGCGCAGGCCACGAAGTGCATACCCAGCTTGGCGCAGCCCACCATAAGGGAGTTACCCATATTGAAGCCTGCGTCGCCCATAAACACTAACTTTTTGCCCTTGAGCTCGCCGAAATGCTCCCGGATGGTGAGCATATCCGCCAAAATCTGGGTGGGGTGGAATTCGTTGGTGAGGCCATTCCAAACAGGCACGCCTGCGTACTTGGCCAGCTCCTCCACGATCTCCTGGCCGTAACCGCGGTACTCAATACCGTCATACATACGGCCCAGCACCCGGGCGGTGTCGGCGATGGATTCTTTCTTGCCCATCTGAGAACCGGAGGGCCCCAAATAGGTCACGGACATACCCAGGTCAGAACCGGCAACCTCAAAGGCGCAGCGGGTACGGGTGGAGTCCTTTTCAAACAGGAGAACGATGTTCTTGCCCTCGCACATTTTGTGGGGAATGCCGGCTTTTTTCTTGGCCTTCAGATCAGCAGCCAAATCGATCAGCTGCGTAATTTCTGCCGGGGTGTAGTCCAGCAGCTTCAGAAAATTTCTGCCTTTCATCTTCGAATCTCCTTTACAGCACTTTTGCCAGGAAGGATTTCAGACGCTCACTTTGGGGGTTGCCAAAGAACTCAGCGGGGGTGTTTTCCTCGGCGATGACACCGTCATCGATGAAGATCACCCGGTTGGAGACTTCACGGGCAAAGCCCATTTCGTGGGTAACCACAACCATGGTCATACCCTGCTTAGCCAGGGCCTTCATAACATCCAGCACTTCGCCGACCATTTCCGGGTCAAGGGCGGAGGTGGGCTCGTCAAAGAGAATGACCTTGGGGTTCATAGCTAAGGCCCGGACGATGGCCACACGCTGCTTCTGACCGCCGGAGATCTGAGAGGGGAACGCGGCTGCCTTGTCCTCCAGGCCAATGGCCTTCAGCAGCTCCATAGCCCGCTTTTCAGCCTCCGCCTTTACATCGGCAACGGTTTTGCCCTGGGCACGCAAGGCTTTTTTGTTCTTCTTGGCGATGGTAACAGGCGCGAGGGTGATATTGTCCAGCACGCACAGGTTGTTGAACAGATTAAACTGCTGGAACACCATGCCGATCTTTTGCCGGTGGATATTGATGTCCACCTTCATATCGGCCAGATCCTCGCCGTCGAACATAATAGAGCCGCCGGAGGGGTCTTCCAGGCAGTTGATGCAACGCAGGAAGGTGGATTTACCGCAGCCGGAAGGGCCGATGATCGCTACCACATCGCCTTCGTAAACATCTAAGTCGATGCCCTTCAGAACTTGGTTGTCCCCAAACTGCTTGGTCAGATTTTTAACCGATAAAACTAACTGTTTTTCCATATTATCTTTCACTCTTCTTCATTTTTGCTTCCAGCGCTCTCACGCCCCAGGAGATCAGCAGCACCATGATCAAATAGGTCAGTGCCAGCATCAGATAGGGCATGGTGTAATCGTAGGTGGGATCACCCAGCTGCTTGAAGGATTTGTAAAGGTCGGTCACCGCAATAAAGCTGACGATGGAGGTTTCCTTGATCAGCACGATGAACTCGTTGCCCAAGGTGGGCAGGATGTTCTTGACGGCCTGGGGAACCACGATCTTCAGCATGGTGGTGGCGTAGGTCAGACCGACAGCTCTGCCGGCCTCCATTTGGCCGGGGTCTACGGATTGGATGCCGCTGCGCATGATCTCACTGACATAAGCGCCGCTGTTCAGACCGAACATAATAATGGCAACCGGAACACCGGAGTCCACGGTGATGCCCAACGCAGGCAGCAGTACCCAGTAGCCGATCAGCAGCTGCACCACCATAGGTGTGCCCCGGAAGAGTTCGATATAGCATACGCAGATCTTGTCCAAGATCCGGGGAAGCCTCTTATACTTGGGCATCACCCGGACAACGGCAATGATAGTACCGATCAAAATACCGATCAGCAGGCCGCCAACGGCGATCTGCACGGTGATCCACAGGCCGTTCAGCACATTTTCATATCCCTTTAGGGTGATGAACTGCTTGATAAATTCATTCCACATTTGAGTTATAGTCATATTTTTAACCAAAGTGAAGGCTTAGCCAAAGCGCTAAGCCTTCACCTTACCTTTTCTGATTTACTTAAATTACTTTGCGCAGATGACGTTCAGCATGTCAACAACAGTGCCGGCGGAATCCAGCTCCGTGTAGGCAGTGGGAACCACGCAGACGATGGACTCGGTGTAGTAGGGCTCGGAGAAGTTGATAACGCTCAGACGCTCGGTGGTGATGGTGATACCGGACATAGCAATGTCAACATTCTGCTTGCCAACAGCGCCAACAACAGCGTCGAACTCCATATCGTCGATAACCAGCTCCAGACCCAGCTCGTCAGCGATCAGCTTAGCGATCTCCATGTCGATGCCGTAGAACTGATTGCCTTCCTTGTACTCCCAGGGAGCGAACTCAGCGTTGGTAGCAACAACCAGCTGCTCAGCTGCCTTGCTGCCGTCCTTGGTGCCGGAGGTGATGCCAACATACTTATCTTCTTCGCCATTCATGTACTTTTCCTTGATGGCGTCGATCTCGGTGGCCTTTTCCTTCAGAATGTTGTCGATCTTGGTCTTCAGGTCAGCCTGGTTCTTGTCGATACCGATGCCGTAGTTCTCGCTGGACAGGGCGATCTCGATGATCTTCAGACCCTCGATCTCCTTAGCCAGGGACTTAGCGGTGGTCTTGTCGACGAACAGGTAATCAGCGTTGCCGTTGATCATGTCCTTTGCAGCCAGTGCGAAGGTGTCGTAGGTAGTGGTCTTGGTGTTGGCCAGCTTGTCAGCGTACATAAAGCTGGTGGTGCCCTTCTGGGCAGCGATCTTAGCGCCGGCCTCGTCCTTAGCGCCGCATGCAGCGAACAGGGACAGGCACAGAACCAGTGCCAGGGTCAATGCGATAAACTTTTTCATTTTGGTTTCCTCCTAAAATTAAATAAATTTTTGAATGTACTTTATTTGCTCGTCGGCGGAAGCCTGGTTGGTGCCGCCGGCGGAGATTCTGCTTTCCACACATCGTCGCAGGTCGATGGCTTCAAAAACATCTTCTTCAAACTGGGTGTCAAATTCTTTGTATTCTGCGATGGTCATTTCTTCCAGCACCTTGTTATTTGCAATGCAGTAGGCAACGATCTGACCGGTAGTTTTATAAGCACTGCGGAAGGGTTCGCCCTTCTTGGTGAGGTAGTCAGCCAGGTCGGTGGCATTGATGAAGCCCTTCTGTGCGGCCCGGAGCATATTCTCGGGCAGGGGCTTCATGGTGCGGATCATGGGCGGGAATACGGTTAAGCACTGCTTGACGGTGTCGATGGCGTCAAAGATGGACTCCTTATCCTCCTGCATATCCTTGTTATATGCCAGGGGCAGGCCCTTCAGTACTGTGAGCATTCCCATGAGATCGCCGTAGACGCGGCCCGTTTTGCCACGCACCAATTCGGCGATATCCGGGTTCTTCTTCTGGGGCATAATGCTCGACCCGGTGGTGTAGCTGTCGTCCAGCTCGATGAACTTGAATTCCCAGCTTGCCCAGAGGATGACCTCCTCGGAGAAACGGGACAGGTGCATCATCACCGTGGCGAAGGCACTCAGCAGCTCCACGCAGAAGTCCCGGTCGGACACGCCGTCGATGCTGTTGAGGGTAATGCCGTCGAAGCCTAACTTGGCTGCCACCATTTCCCGGTTGGTGGGATAGGTAGTGCCGGCCAAGGCGCAAGAGCCGAGGGGAGAATAGTTCATCCGCTTCACCGCATCCTCGATGCGGCCAATGTCCCGGGTGAACATCATACCGTATGCCAACAGATGGTGGGCAAAGGTGATGGGCTGGGCTCTTTGCAGGTGGGTGTAACCGGGCATAATGGTGTTTTTATGCTGCTCTGCCTGGAAGAGAATGTCCTCCAGCAGACCCTTGAGCATTGCCACGATGCCGGCTGCCTCTTCTTTTAAGTACAGACGCACATCCAGGGCAACCTGGTCGTTACGGCTGCGGGCGGTGTGGAGCTTTTTGCCAATATCGCCAATGCGCTTGGTGAGCTCCGCCTCCACAAACATATGGATATCTTCCGCGGTCATATCGATTGCCAGTTTGCCGCTTTCTAAGTCCGCCAAGATCTTTTCCAGCTCGGCGATGATGGTGTCGGCATCAGCGGAGGGGATGATCCCCTGGGCTGAGAGCATTGCCGCGTGGGCCATGGATCCCTTGATATCCTGCCGGAACATCCGGCAGTCAAAGTGAATGGAGGAGTTAAAGTCGTCGGCCTGTTGGTCCAGCGCTTTGCTGAACCGGCCTTCCCACATCTTAGCCATTGTTCAGCTTACCCTGTTCCATGAGAGCCTGGGTCTGAGTGGGCAGGCCCCACAGGTTGATAAAGCCGGTGGCCTGGGACTGATCGTAGTCGCTTTCGCCGAAGGTGCAGATCTCTTCGGAGTACAGGGAGAAGGGACTCTTCACGCCTGCGTTGATCATATTGCCCTTGTACAGCTTCAGCCGGACAGTACCGGTGACATTCTTCTGGGTCTCGGTAACGAAAGCGGACAGAGCCTCACGCAGGGGGGTGTACCACTGGCCGTTGTACAAAAGCTCTGCAAAGCATACGCTCAGCTCCTGCTTCTTGTGAGCGGTCATCTTATCCAGGCAGATGGTCTCCAAAACTCTGTGAGCCTTGTACAGGATGGTGCCGCCGGGAGTCTCATAAACGCCTCTGCACTTCATACCGACCAAACGGTTCTCAACAATGTCCAACAAACCGATGCCGTTCTTGCCGCCGATCTCGTTCAGCTTCCAGATCATATCGGTGGCGGACATCTTCTGACCGTCCAGAGCAACGGGAACGCCCTTCTCAAAGTCGATGGTCACATAGGTGGGCTCGTCGGGAGCCAGCATGGGAGAAATGGTCATCTCCAGGAAGCCGGGCTTCTCGTACTGGGGCTCGTTCCAGGGATCTTCCAGGTCCAGGCCCTCGTGGCTCAAGTGCCACAGGTTCTTGTCCTTGGAGTAGTTGGTCTCCCGGTTGATCTTCAGAGGTACGTTGTGAGCCTCGGCGTAGTCGATCTCTTCCTCACGGGACTTGATATCCCACTCACGCCAGGGAGCGATGATCTTCATATCGGGAGCGAAGCGCTTGATAGCCAGCTCGAAACGAACCTGGTCGTTGCCCTTACCGGTGCAGCCGTGGGCGATAGCGTCAGCGCCCTCAGCCAAAGCGATCTCCACCAGAGCCTTGGCGATGATGGGACGGGCGAAGGCAGTACCCATCAGGTACTCTTCGTAGATGCAGCCGGCCTGCATGGAGGGAATGATGATCTCGTCAACCATAGCCTCGCTGAGGTCTGCAGCGTAGAACTTGTGAGCGCCGGTCTTGTAAGCCTTCTCTTCCAGGCCTTCCAGTTCATCGGCCTGGCCAACGTTACCGGCCACAGCGATGATGTAGGGATCGTTGTAGTTTTCCTTCAGCCAGGGAATGATGATGGAAGTGTCCAGGCCTCCGGAGTAGGCCAAAACGATCTTCTTGATGTCTTTCTTATCCATTTTTGTTTCCTCCTGATATCCGCGGGGATAGCCCGTGTAATTTATGTTATGGCAAGATTGTAGCACAGCTTGAATAAATATGCAAGCCCATATTCATTATTTTCATTCCAAAAGTTAATGAAAAAACCGGGTTTGTTTTGGTAACTATGCACAAAAATATAGTGTTTTGCCCTTGTGTACGCAGAAAAGCAGGGTTTTTGACCCTGCTTTTCAATGTATAAAATGTATAAAATTTTTGGAAATTTGTATATTTTAGACGGTGACCTTATCCTTGCGCATTTGCCGCAGCAAATAAAGTGCCACGGGAATGACCGTCACAGCGCATACGCCCCAGCGCAGCAGAATGCTGTCCACAAATAGCAGCTGCCAGGCGGCTATCATAGCCACAGCGCCGCAGACACCCAGCATCCGGCTGGGCGGTACTACGAAGAATTTCAGCAGTTTTCCGGAGATGAAATAATGTACCGCTGCAAACAGCAAATAAGATGCCAGGGTGGTGTATGCCGCAGCCACAAAGCCGTAAAGCTTGATGAATACGTAGTTTAAGACAATGTTTACCACCGCGGCAGCCACAGTGCCGTACATAATGTAGGTGGTCTTTTTGGCATAGTACTGGGCGGGAACTACCAAATTGTATAAAAACAATGCAAAGGCATCCAGCACCATAGGAATGGCTACATATTTGCCTTCGGCGTACTGAGCGCCGCCCAACAGCTGCACCAGCTCGGGAGACAGCGCCATCAGACCGGTGGTCAGAATAAAGAACAGCAATAACAGTTGGGTCGCCCGCTTTTGAATGGCGGTCTTTTCTCCCTTGTCCATCTGAGAATAGAACCAGGTGGTCCAGGCGGTGGTGACGGAATCGGTGATAATTGCCAAAATCAGCTTAATATTGCCGGCCAAAGAGTAAATGCCGGCGGCTGCGTCGCTGACCATTTTGCTGATCATGATCCGGTCGCATTGATTCAGCAGCATTTGGGAAATGCCGTGGGGCACGATGGGCAGGCTGTATTTGACACCGAAATTCCAATAGGTCTTGGAAATTTGGGGCTTTGCCTTCCGGAAAAAGCTAATTAGCAGTACTACCGAAATCAGGAATGCCGGCACGGATGCGCCGATGATCCGGCCCATAGCCCGGTTTTCGGAGAAGACCGTCAGAATCAGCACCAAAGAACTGGTAATATTCAGCACAGAACTGCAGGCGGAAACCAGCAGATATTTTTTGTAGGAATAGTCTAAGCTGATACGGGTGTTGTACAGCTGAATTACCGCAGTGGAAAAACTGCCCAGCACCAGGATTGTAAGGCTTGCGGGGGGGAGGGATAAAACCTGTCCCAGCGCCCGGCGGAACAAAACAGCCATTGCAAGCGCCACCAGTCCGTTCAGAATATAGATCAGACTGATGGAGGAGGTATAGCTGTTGATTTTGCCCCGGAATTCCAAATTTGCGCTTTGGATACTGGTGTGCATGGCCAGGCCGATGAGCACAAACAGAATCATATCATAGGACGCAAATACATTATAAACACCAAACTCCTCCGGGGAGAGAAGTCGGCTGAAAATGGGCAGCGTCAGGAAATTGATGCCCTTGATCAGAATGTTACCAAGGGTGTAACCAACTCCGGAGCGCAGCGCCTTGCTTTCTGACATAGTTTCACCTTAAATCTGGGCAATACCCAACCATTTTTGATCTTTTTCGCTTAAATTGAGGGGTGTGCCGTCGGAGAGGGTGTAACCCTCAGCAGAAGCACTGCCCTTGTACTGACCGACAACTTCCGGCCAGGTGATGCCGATGGCAGGGTCGTTCCAGGCAAGACCACCCTCGTCATTGGCGTGGTAGAAGTCATCGCATTTGTAGCAGAACTCGGCGGTGTCGCTCAGCACCAAAAAACCGTGGGCAAAGCCCCGGGGGATGAGGAACTGCTTCTTGTTTTCAGCGGTCAGCTCCACGCCGTACCACTTGCCGTAAGTTTTTGAGCCGGGACGCAGATCCACAGCCACATCAAAAACAGAGCCCTGGATTACCCGTACCAGCTTGGTCTGGGGGAAATTCTTTTGGAAGTGGAGGCCCCGCAGCACGCCCTTTACGGACATGGACTGGTTGTCCTGCACAAAATCAATATTGATGCCTGCCTCCTGCATATCCCGCAGGCTGTAGGTCTCCATAAAGTAGCCCCGGTTGTCGCCGTGGACGGCGGGGGTGATGACGCAGAGGCCGTCAATACCGCCTACGTTCTTTTCAACAGTGATCTGTCCCATTATGCCATCTCCTTCAGGTAGCGGGCCAAGGCATCCTGCCAGGTGGGCAGGGGTTCAAAGCCCATTTGGGTCAATTTGGATTTATCCAGCCGGCTGTTAAAGGGCCGGGCGGCCTTACTTAGGCCGTATTCAGCGGTGGTGACAGGCAGGACCTTGGTGGTGTAGCCCGCCTGGCGGAAAATTTCACAGGTGAAATCGTACCAGCTGATGTAGCCGCCGGAGTTGGTGGCGTGATAGTAGCCGTATTTTTCGCTTTCCAGCATATCCACCAACAGCCGGGAAAGGTCATAGGTGTAGGTGGGTGTGCCGATTTGATCGTTTACCACCCGGACGGCGTCATGGTTCTTGCCCACATTCAGCATCGTTTTAATGAAATTCTTGCCGTTTAGGCCGAACACCCAGGCGATGCGGACAATGAAGTATTTTTCCAAAGTCCCGGAAACGGCCAGCTCGCCTTCCAGCTTGGTCTGTCCGTACACATTGAGGGGCTTGTAGTCCTTGCAATCCGGCTGCCAGGGAGTTTCGCCCTGTCCGTCGAATACATAGTCGGTGGAGATGTAGAGCATTTTGCAATCCAGCGCCTCGCAGGCTTCAGCAATATGCGCCGTGCCGCCTGCATTGATGGCCCGGACTTTTTCCTGGTTTTCAGCATCTTCTGCCAGGTCCACAGCGGTCCAGGCGGCGCAATGCACTACCGCATCCGGGGCAAGGACCATGAGCGTTTTATTGACAGCGGCCTTGTCCGTGATATCCAGGCTTACATAGGGGCAGGTGGTGACGGGGCTGCCGTCAGCGATGCCACTGTATTGAGGGGCTATGTCGCTGCCAATGGCCTGATGGCCGCGGGAAATCAGCTCATTTACCACATCGTGGCCCAACTGCCCAGCCACACCGGTTACAAATACTTTCATAATATCTCCTTAATGAGTACTATCATTGCAGGTGCAATCTGCGGTTTATGCCTCCGGCAGGATACTTTCTTGTTTTGGCAAGAAAGTATGGGAAAAGGGCGAAGAGATTTAGCGGTTGCCGTACATTTTCTCATAGTAGTTCTGATACTCGCCGGAGATGATGGTCTCCCACCACTGCTTATTGTCCAAGTACCACTGGATGGTCTTCTGAATGCCGTCTGCAAACTTGGTTTCCGGCAGCCAGCCCAGCTCCGTGTGGATCTTGGTGGGGTCGATGGCGTAACGCATATCGTGGCCCTTCCGGTCGGCAACATAGGTAATGAGGCTCTCGGGCTTGCCCAAAGCCTTGCAGATGATCTTTACAATGTCGATGTTCTTCATTTCATTGTGGCCGCCGATGTTGTACACCTCACCCACACGGCCCTTGTGAATGATCAGATCGATGGCCTTGCAGTGGTCTTCCACATACAGCCAGTCCCGGACATTCAGACCCTCGCCGTACACAGGCAGGGGCTTGTCGTTTAACGCATTGGCGATCATCAAAGGGATCAGCTTCTCGGGGAAGTGATAGGGGCCGTAGTTGTTGGAGCAGCGGCTGATGGTCACCGGCAGACCAAATGTGCGGTGGTAAGCCAGCACCAGCAGGTCAGCGCCTGCCTTGGAAGAAGAATAGGGGGGGGAGGTGTGAATGGGGGTCTCCTCAGTAAAGAACAGGTCGGGCCGGTCCAGGGGCAGGTCGCCGTAGACCTCGTCGGTGGAAACCTGGTGGTAACGGGTGATGCCGTACTTCCGGCAGGCATCCATCAGCACCTGTGTGCCCAGGATGTTGGTCTGCAGGAACACCTCGGGATTTTCAATGGAGCGGTCCACATGGCTCTCTGCGGCGAAGTTCACCACCACATCGGGCTTTTCTTCCTCAAACAGCTTGTAAACACCGGCCCGGTCGCAGATATCCAGCTTCACAAAGCGGAAGTTGGGGTTATCCATCACGCTCGCCAGGGTGCTTAAGTTGCCTGCATAGGTCAGCTTGTCCAGGCAGATGATCCGATAGTCGGGATACTTGCCCAGCATATGGAAAATGAAATTACTGCCGATAAAGCCGGCGCCGCCGGTAACAATAATGGTCATACTTTCTATCTCCTTAGTGCTTGTGGATAAAGCGGTGCTTGTCGTCTGCCACACGGCGCAGGTGGTCGCCGTAGGGGGATTTGCCGTAGGCTTCGGCAGCCTGCAAAAGCTGATCTCTGTTGATCCAGCCCTTCACATAGGCGATCTCCTCGGGTGCGGAGATCTGTACATTTTGCCGGCTTTGGTTCATTTCCACAAACTCAGCCGCCCGCAGAAGGCTCTTGAATGTACCGGTATCCAACCAGGCAAAGCCACGGCCCAGCAGTTCTACGCTCAGCGTGCCTTCCTGCAGATACATTTCGTTTAAGGTGGTGATCTCCAGCTCGCCCCGCTTGGAGGGCTTGACCTGCTTGGCTTTGGCGGCCACACCCTTGGGGTAGAAGTAAAGACCGGTGACGGCATAGTTGGACTTGGGCTTTAAGGGCTTTTCCTCAATGGAAATGGCGCGGCCTGCATCGTCAAATTCCACCACGCCGAACCGCTCGGGATCATGGACATGGTAGCCGAACACAGTCGCCCGGCCGTTTTCTGCGTTTTCGCAGGCCCGGGCCAAAATAGCGGAGAAGCCGTTGCCGTAGAAGATATTGTCGCCAAGCACCATAGCGCAGGGCTCGTCGCCGGCAAATTCCTCACCGATGATAAAGGCCTGTGCCAAGCCGTCGGGGGAGGGCTGCACCGCGTAGCTTAAATTCACACCGTAGCGGCTGCCGTCACCCAAAAGGGCCTGGAAACGGGGGGTGTCGGTGGGGGTGGAGATGATGAGAATGTCCTTGATGCCGGCCAGCATCAAAGTGGACATGGGATAGTAGATCATGGGCTTGTCATACACCGGCAGCAGCTGCTTGGAGGTGACAAGGGTCAAAGGATACAGACGGGTGCCGGAGCCACCGGCCAAAATGATACCTTTCATCGAAAATCTCCTTTGTTATGTATTTTCGGAAGTTTTCTTCTGTTTGGTTACAGTTGCGATCAGGAACAGGACCAGCACAAAGCCCCAGTGCATCCAGTGGGAGAAAATGCTCATCCAGGATTCAAAGAAGCAAAGGGCAACCGGGGTAATGGTATTGCCCAGGGCCATCAGGCCGAAAGGTCCGTCAGACTCCAGCGCAATGCTCTGAATCATACCAAAAGCGATAGCCCACAGGAGCATCAGCAAAATCACACCGGTAGCGCCGAAATCGTAATAAGCTTCGCCTACCAGGTTAGTGGTGTTCAAATGTTCACGGACAAAATTGTGGCCCACTTCTTCCACTGTAGCATCAATAGCGCCTATTCGCAGAATGACATTAAAGGGCAGCAGCTGCCGCAGACCGTAGGTGTAAGTATCCACCGTGCGGACAGCCTCGTTGAAATTATCGTGGCTGACGGTGAGGTAGGAGTAGATAAAGGCGGCAGAGCCGGACAGCTGGAAGCCGGGGGTTTCGTTGGGGGTCTCCTCCGGGGTATCGCTGGGAGAGGAGGGGTCGGTGCTTTCGTTGTCGGGGGCGATGACAGAGGGCTCAAAGAATTCGTTCAGCTGCGCTTCGGAATAGCCTCTGGCCTTGGTGCCTTCCATATAGAAAGCACCTATGACGGCGATGCTCAGCACCAGGAGCAGGAACCGCCGCTTGTTCAGATAGAACACCACAGTGGTCAGGGAAAGGGCGGCAGTCAGGAACATACCTCTGGACACCACCAGCATGGGGAACAGGAAGGTGGAATACACAATGCTGAACCACAGGAAGATCTTCTTCCAGACGGACAGCTTTTGAGTTTTCAAGGTGTAGTAGCTGAGACCGGAGATTCCGGTTCCGGCAACACAGAAGATGTAGAACTTGCTGTAAAACTCCACATAGGCATTGCCGGTTCTGGCAAAGTAGGGAATGAAGCCCCGCAGCGCGATATTGGCGGCGAAGCAGAGCATACAGAAGATGGTCACGCCGAAGCAGATCCAGAACAGCCGATCACCGTGCAGGCGGAAGGAAATATTCTTGATGGAGATGCCGGAGCTGTACTTATCATAGCATTTCTTGCCCAGGTGAATACCAAAGGTAGAGCCCAGGTAGAACATTGCGTAGCTGCCGGAGAGCATCAGCCAAGTGGCAAGCTCCCAGGGCCGCTGATAATCCGTCAGCCGCAGGCTGGCAAGGCCGATGGTGAACAGCCAAATGGCAGAAAAAAGAGCCCGAATATCCCACCAGTTACGCTTGGCCGGGATAAATGCCGTGTAAAGATACACAAACACAGCGCAAATTACCAGCATCAGCGCACAGGCATAATGGTTTATGGGGTTGAGCACTGCGCACAGTCCCAGGGCGATGGTGCCAAGCAACAGGCTGGGCAAATGCTTCAAAAGTTCTGTTCGCTTCATAGCGGTCCTCACGATCCTTTTTTAGGAGTTTAGGGTATCATAGTTTTGAGAAAAACAAGGGATTTGTACTGAAGGGTCAGGCGCAAAGCCCGTTTGCCCACAAGATACCAGTAGCGGGCTTTGTGGTTGCGGAAAATATAGGCATAATCCCGGGCAAAAATCCGAAAGCGGGTAGCTGCGGCGTCCCGGGAGGGTTTTTCGTCGCCGGAAAACAGGTGGTCAAAGCGAATATCCATAATGGTCAGCCGGATGTTCTTTGCCGCCAGTTTTTGTAAATGGGTGTGGTCGATGCCGTCGAGAAAAATATTTTCATCGTAGCGGTAATCGTCAAAAATCGCCATATCCATAGCCATACCGGAATTGATGGCGGAAAGATCTTCTCCCCGGTAGACCCGGGCGGCCTGTTCGTCGGCGAACAGGATTGCCTTGTGGGAGGGGGTGATCCGACAGGGAGAAAGAAGCCGCCCCCGGGAAAAAATCAAAGGCACAAAAATCTGACCTGCCCCGGCAGTTGCTTCTTTCAAGGCGCGGAAGTAATCCTCGGTTACTGCGGAATCGTCGTCGAACAAACAGACAAAGCCGGAGAAATCCTGGCTTTTCAGATAGTCAATACAGGCATTGTATGCTTTGGAAAGGCCCAAATTCCCCTCTCCGCCCAAATAGACCCAACCGGATTTCTCGCAGTATTCCCGGTTGCCAAAATCCCGGGTGCTGTTGTCGAATATAAGGACCCGGGGGGTATTTTCCGTCAGCGCGGAAAGCTGACGGCAGGTAAGGCTTTCGGAACAGGCCTGGTTATACACAACCACAATGGCGGCGAAATCAGTGTTTTTCATTTTTTCGCTCCCTGCGTAGACGCTTACACAGCTGATTTGCGGTGTAGAGCCGGGTTTTCAGCTTTACGGACAGCGGCCTGGAGGTCTTGGTGGTCACATTGCTGTCGTGGAGGCGGTGGTACAGAAGCACATCGTCCACATAGCCCACCTTGCCATAGAGCTTGCTGAGAATGGCGATCCAAATATCATAGCCGTCGATCTTTGGCGGGAAGGGCAGATACTTAGCCAGCATTTCCGGGGTGAAGGCCATGGTACAACCACTGTATCTGGGCCGGACAAAAATGCTGAAAGCAGTGTCCGTCGGACGGATAGAAAACAGTTCAAAGAAAGGTTTGCTGATGGGATTGCCGTCAATATCCGTATGGACAGCGTTGTGAATGATCATATCCGCTCCGGTCTCGGCAAATGCGTCCACCATAATCTGTCTTTTGTTGGGCGCCCAGCGGTCGTCCTGGTCGGAAATGAAAATATAATCTCCGGTGCAATGGGACAGGGCGTTGTTGAAATTACCGATGACGCCGGGGTTAGTGTTTTGCAGAAGCTTTACCCGGGGGTCTTTTTGGGCGTAGTCGCACAAAAGCTCCCAGCTGTTATCGGTGGACCGGTCGTAGGAAACTACCACTTCGTCCTCTGATTCCAACTGGGACAGAATGGAGTCAATCTGTTCCTGCAGAAACTGTGCGCCGTTATACACGGCCATAGCAACGGAAATGCGTTTCACAAAAGTCTCCTCCAGTCGGTAAACGGTTAGGGCTGTATGCCGATACGGTCAAGGATCTCATCATATTGCTGCGCAATGACGGAACGTTCAAACTTTTCTGCAAAAACCTTTGCAACCTGCTGTCGCATAGCCAAACATTCCTGGTTGGTCATAGCCAAAATGCGCTGGGTGCAGTCGGGCGTCAGCTGCAGACCGATGCCCTCTTTTTCCACCAAACACTGGGTGTCGGCGGGGATGTTGTTGATAATGGGCAGTTGGAACCGGAAATAATCCACGGACTTCATAGTCAGACCTACGCAGACGGAGGGCTTCATAATGTTCAGACCAAAATGGCAACGGTTCATAATGTCCAGTTTTTGCCGGTCGTCATAGACAGCACCGTAGAAAATGACTTCTGCGCCGGCCGCTTTTGCGGCCTCCACAAATTCCTCTTCCCGCTCGCCCTTGCCGATAATGTGTAAAACCACGGGCTTTTGCGAAGTCAACTGTTTCAGCAGCCCGGCAATGTCCGGAATGCTGATAATATTGTTAATGGCGCCCAGGTAGCAAAGCTCAATCTTATCAGAGGATAAGGAGGCGGGCGGTACGGGGATTTCCAAAGGGGGTGCGCTTTGGAAGACGGTTTGGGATTTTTCGTCGGACAGACCTAAATTCTGACGGAACAGTTCGCATTCCGTGACTATAAAATCGGCTTTGGCTAAACTCCAATCCCGCACACCGGCCCAAGCCCAAAACACGGGCAACAGGAGCTTTTTCAGCTTACCGGGGAAGGTCTCCGGCCACATATCGAAAATCTCAAAAATCAGCTTTACGTTGGGGTGGCGCTTTTTGTACTTTGCACTGTAATAAGTCAAAAAGTTGGGAGGGAGCAGGACCACCAGCACATCCGGCTGTTCCGGCAAGGCCTCCAGATAGCGGAACACATCCCGGGCAAAGCCCCGATGGGACAAAATCCGGGACAGGGAAAAATTCCTCTGATAGGGCCGGGCGGGCAGCTGGATGCAGTTTTCCACCTTGCAAGTGAATTTCGCTTTGGTGGTATGGTCAAAATCGCTGGTGATATAGCTGACATCATAGCCCCGGGCGCGCAGACAATGGGTGGCAATATACAGTCGGTGATCATAATGATCAGAGCAACTGATACAAATGGCTTTTTTCATAGAAAACCTCACATGGTTATTTGCTGCCGGGAATGGCCTCTTCCTTTTCTTTGGCTTGCTCCGGGGTTTCGAAACCCTCGGTGCTTTCCTTCTTGAACAAAATACGCAGGGTCAGGAAGATCAGCTTCAGATCCTGGATAATGGAGTAGTTTTCAATATACATCAGGTCCAGGCGGAGCTTATCGTAGGCAGAGGTGTTGTACTTGCCGTAGATCTGGGCATAGCCGGTCAAACCGCCCTTGACCTTGGTGCGGAAGATGAACTCGGGAACTTCTTCGCCGTACTTTTCCATATGCTCCACCCGCTCGGGACGAGGGCCTACGATGCTCATATCGCCCTTGATGATATTCAGCAGCTGGGGCAGCTCGTCGATACGACAGGGGCGAATGATGTTGCCCACCTTGGTGATGCGGGGGTCTTTGTCGGTGGCGGGGATGGCGTGGCCTTCCTTTTCTGCGTCCACGATCATACTGCGGAACTTGAGAATGTTGAATACCTTGCCGTCCAGCGTAGCCCGGGCCTGCTTGAAGAACACAGGGCCGCCGTCTTCTGCCTTAATGGCAATGGCGGTTACCAGCATAATGGGGGCAGCCACAATGGTTGCGGGCAGGCACAGAGCCAGATCCAATGCCCGCTTGAAGATACGCTGCATAGGGGTCAGACCGTTGCCCTTCACCAAAAGCAGGGGGGTGTCGAACAGGGTAATATCCGTAGCGCCCCGGACGATTATGTCGGAGATCTTGGGAGTTACATAGGTACGGATCTCGTTTGCATAGCAGAACTTCAGGATCTGGTTGCGGATCTCTGCGGGAACGTCATTGATGATGACGGATTCGTAATGGAGCAGCTGCTTGCAGATGCTGTCAAAATCCTCCTCTGCGGAGATGATTTTCTCAATATGGTACTTGTCGGGGCGGGTCTCCATCTTGAACTTCAGAGAGATTGCATCCCGGCGGCCGATGACCATAACCATCTTCTTGGGAGCATAGATCTTGTGGTAGATCCAGGTGTAGAAGAATACACAGGCGATAATCAGCACCACATCGACGATCATCAGCTTCACCATGGGCATGGGGGACAGCAGTGTGTCGCCAATGAGGCACAGCTGCCAGTAAGTGACGAAGTTGACGATGAACATGCACAGAGATTGTGACAAAAGAATATCGGAAATTCGCAAATAACCGAAGAGCAATCCGTCAAAGGCGGAGAGCATCACCAAAGTCAAAACGGCATAGATGGCAATGATGATCCAGTGTCCGTAACCGCCAAAGGCGGACAGGATATGCAGAGCATTGTAATCGTCCGACCAAAAGGCAAAATACAGGAAAGTCAAAACCACAACCTCTAAAAAACCTTCCAGGCCGCGAATCAGGCCTTTTGCGCTGGAAATAGAACGTCTTGTTTGATTCATAGCAGTTACCTACTCTCATATTTTTTTTTCCTACATCAGGAAATCATCAAGTGCGCATATTATCAGCAATTATAGTCTTGACCATTATAGCATATTCTTTTGGTGAATGCAACCTTTTGACGAAAATTGGCAAAGCAAAGCCCCCAACGGGAAACCCGTTGGGGGGTGAAGTTATTCTTTGGTTTCCAGTTTGGCATTTTCCAGGGTCTTGCCGGTGGAATAGTAGAACAGATTGTCCCGGGCGGGAGCTAAATCAGGGATCACGCCCCGGTCGGTAAAGATGGCGTAATTGCGGAACAGAATGGGAACAAGCAGGCCCTGATCCATCACCTGCTTGTGGAGGGTGAAGTAGTTGCCGTGGTTTTCCAAAGCCTGCAGGCACAGTGCGTAAGTGCCGGCATCATTCACGCCGCCCCAGCTCAGTTCGCCGTAGGTGTGGAAGAAGGCGGACAGGTCCATATTGGGAGAGAGCCGGGTCTGTCCCAAATAGATGTCATACTGCCGGGACTTAAGGGCCGTCAGATAGCTGTTGCCGCTAAGCTCTTTCATGGTCACATTGAGGCCACCGTCTTTGAGCATTTTCTGAATGCTCCGGGAGACTCGCAGCCGCAGGCTGTCGTCCTTGTTTACCAGGAAGATGACCTCTGTCTGCTCTAAATTTGCCATAGTCACGGCCTGGGAGAATTTGCCCGGATCGTAGCTGTAGCGCTGGGCCAAAACATCGCTGTAATAGGGAGAGCTGGGAGAGGCGGGTAAGGTGGCTGCCGCAGCGAAGCCCCGGTAAAACTCCTTGACGATGGTGGCCCGGTCGATGGCATAGGTGAGTGAAGAGCGGACAGAGATATTTTGGAACACCTCGCTGTCCTTGGAGGTGGCCAGGTACAGGAATGTGCCGTTTTCCGCATCCCAAAGCTCATAGTCGCACCGGTAGTCAACATACCGGTCACTGCCCGGGTCGGCGCAGGCCAGGGTCAGATCGGAAAATTCAAACTGATCCCGGATATCCGTCGCGTTGGTGGCGGCGAACAGGGCAATGGTGTTGGCGCTGATGGGAAGCTTTGCCTTGCACCACCAATTTTCCCGCTTTTGCAGGCTGTCACCCACAGCGGCGGAGTGGAGCACGTAAGGGCCGGAGCCGATGGGCCGCTCCGAGCCTACCTGGCTTTCCGGCAGGATGGGGATGTCCAGCAGCATGGGCAGGTCTTCGTAGGGCACATTTAAGGTGATGATAACGCTCTGCCCCTGGACGGAGATCTCATTGATGTGGAAGAACCGGCCCTTGTAGTAATCGCTTTCCTTGGCGGCGGTAAGGCTTGCCACCACATCCTTGGCGGTGACGGGCTTTCCGTCGGAGAAGGTTGCATTTTCCAAGGTGAAGGTGTAGGTCTTCATGTCCTGGGAAACGGTGTAAGTCTTGCAAAGCTGGGGCTGCACATTGTATTCCCGGTCAATGGAAAACAGGCTTTGATACAGCAGGGAAAACAGCGCCCGGTTGGTAAAATCGTTGCATTGATAGGGGTTCAGCGTCTTTTCCTTGTAGTAAGCCAGGCTGAAGCTTTCGGGCGTATCGTTCTGCTCGGGGGTCGTTTGCGGACCGGTGTGTTCCGGGCCGTAGTCCAAACCGTCGCCGGTGGGTTTATAGGAATCAACGCCGGACTTTCCGCAGCCGCAAAGCAAAAGACACAGACACAAAACTGTGGCAAGGAGCTTTTTCATCTCTTACCTCCTTATCTGATGATCACAGCGATCTGAGAGCCTCGCTTGCCCTTGGTTACCCGGTGGGACCAAAAGCGGTGAGATTCGCAGACAGTACATTCCGTGGCGATTTCGATGTTTTCTACGCCGGCACGGCGCAGGAAATGGGCATTGATGCCCTTTAAGTCCACCCGGAATTTTTCGCCCTGGGGGAAAATATAGGGTTTGGCATCCTCACCCAAAGCGGCAAGCATTGCATCCGGCACATCGTTGTGGGTCTCAAAGCAGCAAACGCCGATATTTGGACCGATGGCAGCCCGGATATCTGACCGCTTGCAGCCGAAGGCGGCAACCATGGTGTCCACCACATTGGCGGCAATGCCTGCGGCAGTGCCCCGCCAGCCTGCGTGGGCAGCGCCCACTGCCCCGGTGACAGGGTCATGGTACAAAATGGGGGTACAGTCGGCGGAGAATACGGCGATGGCCACACCGGGCGTGTTGGTCACAAGGGCATCGCATTGGGGGTAGGCTTGATGGGACAGGCTGCCCACACAATCTTTTTCCGTCACCACCCGGACGATATCCGAGTGGATCTGGTTGGCAAGTACCAACTTTCTGGACGAAAAATCCAGGGCATTTCCTACGATGTCATAGTTTTTTGCCACATTCTCCGGGTCGTCGCCCCGGTGCATACCCAAATTAAGACTGCTGAGATATCCCTCGCTCACGCCGCCCATACGGCCGGTAAAGGCATGGGAAACCGGGATATTCTCCGCAACAAGATATTCAAACGAACCTTGCGTTTTTGTAATAATAGACATGTTTTTAATTGAGTTTATCTTTCTGCATACAGCATTTTTTATACTTCTTGCCGCTGCCGCAGGGGCAGGGATCGTTGGGGCCGGCCTTCTTTTCGCTGCGAACGGGCTTCTGCTTCATGACAGAATCCCCGCTGGTGCCGGTCTCCTTGGCCACCTTTTCCCGCTTGATCTCCTGGGCAGGCCGCAGCTGTGCCAGGAAAATACGGCGGAGGGTCTCTTCACGGATAGAGGCCACCATAGCCTCGAACATCTGATAGCCCTCTTCCTTGTAGGCAATGACAGGATCGTGCTGGCCGTAAGCCCGCAGCGTAATGCCCTGCTTCAGTTCGTCCATAGCATCGATGTTGTCCATCCAGTATTCGTCTACCACCCGGAGCATGATCACCCGTTCCAGCTCCCGCATCATGGGAGAGCCGATGGCGGTTTCCTTTTCCTCGTAAACCTTGAGGGCCAGGTTGTAGATCTCCTCGGACAGGTCATGGGCATTGTCGCTGGTGAGCTTGGCGTCCTTGGGGATGTACAGACCGCCCATGGTCTTTTCCAAAGTGTTCAGTGCATCATCGTTTACAATACCTGCGTTTTCGCTGAGAGCCTCGGCAACAGCGGTATCCACCTGATCCTTAAGGATCGTGAGCATATTCTCCCGCAGGTCCTCGCCGTCCAGCACCTTCTGCCGCTGGGCATAGATGACCTCACGCTGGGTGTTCATCACGTTATCGTATTCCAGCACATTCTTTCTGGAACGGAAGTGGCGGCTTTCCACACTGGATTGGGCATTTTCCACTGCGCCGGAGAGGATCTTGGCATCGATGGGAGTGTCCTCGTCCAGACCCAACGCGTTCATCATATTCATGATCCGGTCGGAGGAGAACAGACGCATCAGATCGTCCTCCAGACTCAGGTAGAACCGGCTCTCACCGGGGTCGCCCTGACGGCCGGAACGGCCACGGAGCTGGTTGTCGATACGGCGGGATTCATGGCGCTCGGTGCCGATGATATAAAGACCGCCGGCCTGGCGCACCTGCTCAGCTTCTTCTGCCATTTCCTTCTTGTACTTGGCGTGGAGCTGGGCATACTTTGCCCGGATAGCCAGAATCTCCGGGTCATCGGTCTCGGAGTAGGCATTGGCCTGCTGCAAAAGCTCTTCGGAATAGTCCTCTTTCCGCAGCTCGCTCATAGCCATAAATTCCGGGTTGCCGCCCAGCATAATATCCGTACCACGGCCTGCCATATTGGTGGCGATGGTCACAGCGCCCAGCTTACCGGCCTGGGCCACGATCTGCGCTTCCTGCTCGTGGAATTTTGCATTCAGAACATTGTGGGGGATGCCGGTGCGCTTGAGGAGCTTGCTGAGGATCTCACTCTTTTCAATGGAGATAGTACCCACCAGCACAGGCTGACCCTTCCGGTGACACTCTGCAACCTGGGCAATGATGGCGCGGAATTTGCCGGCCTCGGTCTTGTAGACCACATCGGGCAGATCCTTACGGGCAATGGGCCGGTTGGTGGGGATCTCCACCACGTCCAGCAGATAGATGGCATTGAATTCTTCTTCTTCGGTCAGCGCTGTACCGGTCATACCGGAAAGCTTATCGTAAAGACGGAAGAAGTTCTGGAAGGTGATGGTAGCCAGGGTCTTGCTTTCGCTGGCGACCTTGACCTTTTCCTTAGCCTCGATGGCCTGGTGCAGACCCTCGTTGTAGCGGCGGCCGTACATCAGTCGGCCGGTGAACTCGTCAACAATGATGATCTCGCCGTCTTTGACCACATAGTCAATATCCCGCTTCATAATGCCCCGGGCCTTCATAGCCTGGTTGATATGGTGGGAGATGGTGGTGTTTTCCGCATCGGCTAAGTTTTCCAGGTTAAAGAACTTCTCCGCCTTGGCAATGCCGGCGGCGGTGAGGGTGACGGAACGGGATTTTTCGTCCACCACATAGTCGCAGTCCAAGCTGTCCTGCTCCTCTTTCTCGTCGGTCTTGGCAAAGACCTGCTTGCGCATGGAGGCAACCAGCTGGTCAGCCAGCTCATACAGCTGGGAGGAGTTTTCACCCTGGCCGGAAATGATCAAAGGAGTACGGGCTTCGTCGATGAGAATGGAGTCCACCTCGTCCACGATGGCAAAGGCATGTCCCCGCTGAACAAGCTCGGACTTGTAGATCGCCATGTTGTCCCGGAGGTAGTCAAAGCCCAGCTCGTTGTTGGTGCAGTAGGTGATGTCGGCGGCATAGGCCTCTTTCCGCTCGGGGGGCTTCATGCCGGGCACCACCAAGCCTACGGTAAGGCCCATAAATTTATAGACTTTTCCCATCCACTGGGAGTCACGGGTCGCCAAATAGTCATTGACAGTAACCACGTGGACACCCTGGCCGGTGAGGGCGTTTAAGTAGCAGGGCAGAATGGCCACCAGAGTTTTACCTTCGCCGGTCTTCATTTCTGCGATACGGCCCTGGTGCAGGACAATACCGCCAATGAGCTGCACAGGATAGGGGCGCATACCCAGTACACGCCAGGCAGCCTCCCGGATGGCAGCGAATGCCTCCGGCAGCAGATCATCCAAGGTCTCGCCATTTGCATAGCGCTCTTTGAAGATAGCGGTCTTTCCCTGCAGTTCGGGGGTGGAGAGGGCTTTATATTCTTCCTCCAGCGCCAAAATCTTGTCTACAAGAGGCTGTATCTTTTTGATTTCCCGCTGCGAACGGGTGCCGAAAATTTTAGAAACAAGTCCCATAACGGTCTCCTTAGGGTATAATTTTTACCATTATAGCACAACTCACAGGAAAATAACAGACAATTTTGTAAATATTCCAAATAAAAAGCCTCCCTTGTCTAAAGGGAGGGGGACCGCGTCAGCGGTGGAGGGATTCCTTGCTGCAGAATCCCCCAGTCATATTGCCTAAAATCGGCAATATGACAGCCCCCTTTAGGCAAGGGGGCTGTCGTTGAGATTTTGCAATTTATTTTGCAGACTTAGCCAGCTTTCATTCCGATCTTATTTTAAAGAGAAATCACCGTTTCTTCCAATGTGTGGATAAACAGAAGAATCCCCACAGCTATCTCATAGGGAGCTGTCTGTGGGGATTCATCTTAAGTGATTTATAGTTCAGGGGGAATACCTTGGGCAGACCAACCACGGGCTGCGAAATATTCGCTGGGGGTACAGATTCTTTCTTTAACAAGCATCTTTGGCAGCTTTTCTGCATCACCGCCAAAGCGGAGCGACAGCAACTGTTCCAGCGCAAAACACCGCTCACCTACCCGGATCAACTGTCCCGGTGTCAGTTTCAACCCAGAAACAGCATATAAGATCTTCGTCTGCCAGAAAAGAGGCAGCGGAATACTCAGAGTTTCCGGTTTACGGACGATCCGATGCAGGAACCGGTCAGCGCGGAGCGATACGATACGGCGGATAAGCTTGCTGCGTAAGGAAACCGGTTTTGTCAGCAGTATTCCAGAGCAGAATGCGTTGACGGTGAACATACACAGGCCGGATGCGGAGAGCGCCTCGCACAGATCTAAATACAGTAGCATGCAATTCAGACGGATTTCGTCTGACATAGCATCCGGATCAAAGCCCCAGCCCCGTAACAGTGCGAGATAGCTGTCATCTCGGTTGTGGCTGTCATGGGCCGATCCTTTTTCCTTTGGTAATTTGAAGTCGTATTTCCCGGAGAGATATTTTGCGCCTTCAGCCAGTTCTTTGCCTGCGCCACGGCGAAAAGCAATATCCTCATATAGCTGTTCCCGGGTCGGAAGATTCCAATCAAAAACGCCCTGCGCGGAGGCTGCATATGCCCAATTGGCGGCATCTAGTGAGGAACCGGAATCCATACCCAGCCGGTTGAACAGATCTGTTTGACGATCTGCTCCTTTGGTGAACTGCCGCCGGCATAAAATGGGGCATCCGGAACAGGGTTTTGAGGTGGGTGTTCCACTGCGGCTGTTTTTGCCGGTCAAAGGGTGTGCGTGCAGCATTTGGGAGTATTTCTTGTTCAGTAAGGAAGCTTTATTCGGGTTGCGGATCGGTAGAGCCTTTGTTCCTGTAACCGTGATAGCTTTTAGGTTTTTCCACCCGAAAACGGCACCGATACCCGTTCGTCCGGATGTATGGGTTCCATCCATGATGGATGCAAACCGGACACCGTTTTCTCCGGCAGGCCCAATATACAGACTTCCGTGTTGACCGTCGCCCATAAAGCAGCCCAGCTGCTGACGGCAGTCATCGCAGTAAGTACCCCAAAGGCCGGCTGCATCATGGAAAATAAATTGGTCATCCCGAATCTCAAGCCAGTGGGGAGTGCTGCACCGGCCGGCAAGGATCAGCGCATCGAAACCTGCCCGCTTGAGCCAAAGACCGAACTCTCCGCCGCAGTTGGAGGATACCGGTGTGTTGGTAAGAGGTGATATGGTCGTTATGTCATAACGGGAAGAACTGGGAGTGCCGGTGAGAGTTAGCGGACCGGTTGAGATCATTATCCAGTTCTCTTCCGAAAAAGCATGTTCTTTTCCTGTCAGATGATCGTAAAGGAGCTTATAGGCCATGGGTTTTCCACCAAGGTATCGTTTCCGTTCGGCGTCGCTCCAAGGATAATCCTGGACGGTTTCATCCGATAGATTGACCAGCATTACCCTTCCGGTATATCCTGCGTATGCTGTAGACAAGTTACCACCTCCCGCTATTTACTACGGATATTATAATGCCGGGGATCGGTTTTTGCAATCATTATTCGAAAGCGGTATGATAGGCGAAAGACTTGTTGACACTGAAACCAAAATGCAGTATTATTTAACTGACAAATGAATAACATTCGACCTGCTTTTTCTAAGGAGAAATCTATGAAATGCCAGGCGTTAGGGTCAAGCCGGAAACAGCTTGGCCTCCCAGTGCGGTAAGAATGTGATGGATACAT
>JAZNNO010000053.1:0-15257 GCA_045580345.1 Faecousia sp. | reverse complement strand
AAACAAGGACACCCGACAAAAAAGTAAAGCCGAAAACCTTGAAAAATCAAGGCTTTCGGCGTTTTTTGTGGCGTCCCTGCCCGGATTCGAACCGGGGGCGTTCCGCTTAGGAGGCGGACCCTCTATCCTGCTGAGGTACAGAGACGTGTATGAAATTTTATCTATATTATCGCTCGCCTTTTGAGCAAAGGCGAGTGATTTAGTATAACCTTAGGAGGCGGATGCTCTATCCAGCTGAGCTACTGGTGCATATACTGGAATATTGTAGCGGAAAAAGGCGCTGATGTCAACCTGCGAATCTTTCTTGCAGGGGAATAAATTGTGACAGCATTTTTGGTTATAAGCCCCTATACTGTAACCTTGGCAAAGAAAGGAGGGACTTCTATGGCACAGCATTATGACTATTGCGCAGATCTGGACGATCTGATTTTCGATAAGGACGACGGCGGCCCCAGCGAAAGGTAACAAAAACCGGGTGGAAACACCCGGTTTTCTTGATTTATCCAATTTTCCTCTTTACAGAATGACCATTTACGGGTATAATATGTGGGCTAAGAAACTTATGAAATGAAGGTACTGTGTAATGAACATTGAGTTCGACAGCTACAAACAGAAATTAAATGATATTAAGCCTACCCTGGATGGTCTTTCTGATTCTTTGAACATTGAGGGGATGAAGCTGGAGCTGGAACGTCTGCACGCAATGCAGGAGGCACCCGGTTTTTGGGATAATCCCGAAAAGAGCCAGCAAATTGTGATGAAGACCAGAAGCTGTGAAACCAAGCTTGAAAAATATAAGCAGATGACTGCATCCTGGGAAGACTTAATGACCATCTGCGAGATGGCTGAGGAGTTGGATGACGACTCCATGCTCCAGGAGCTGAAAGACGGTTTCCAAAAGCTCACTGACGATATGGAAAACTGCCGCTTGCAGACCTTGCTCACCGGTAACTATGACCGAAACAATGCCCTGGTCAGCTTCCAGGCCGGTGCCGGTGGCACTGAGGCGCAGGACTGGTGCCAAATGCTCTACCGGATGTATACCCGCTGGGCTGAGGCGCACGGCTTCACCTATCAAATTATGGACTACCAGGAAGGCGAAGAGGCGGGCCTCAAATCCGCTGATATCGTCATCCAGGGTGAGAACGCCTACGGCTTCTTGAAGGGCGAAAACGGTGTTCACCGCCTGGTCCGAGTATCTCCCTTTGATGCCAATGCCCGTCGGCAGACCTCTTTCGCCGCTATCGAAGTTATCCCCGAGATCGAAGATGACAGCGAGGACTTTGAGATCAAAGCCGAGGATTACGAAATGCAGGTATTCCGTTCCTCCGGTGCCGGCGGTCAGCACATCAACAAGACAAGCTCCGCTGTCCGTCTGATCCACAAATCCGGTATCGTTGTGTCCTGCCAGACAGAGCGTAGCCAGTTCCAGAACAAGGAAACCTGTCTGAGAATGCTGCGCAGTAAGCTGGTGGAGATCCGGGAGCGTGAGCATTTGGAGAAGATCTCTGATATCAAGGGTGTGCAAAAGAAGATCGAGTGGGGCAGCCAGATTCGCAACTATGTATTTATGCCCTATACTTTGGTCAAGGATACCCGCACCGGCTGCGAAACATCCAATGTAAACGGCGTTATGGACGGCGCATTGGATCCCTTTATCAATGCATATCTCAATTGCCTGGCCACAGGAAATTGGGTAACAAAGTAAAAAAATCGGAAAAACCCCTTGCATTTCTGATTTTCTTGTGTTATACTTGCTGAGATTGAAATAAAACCGGGAGTTTCCGGTGTACACATACAACCCGCATTGTGGGTGACACAAGCGGAGGGAGGTAACAAAGATGACTATTGCACTTACTATTTTGGAAGTAATCGCCAGCATTATTCTTATCGTGGTGGTTCTGATGCAGACCGGCAAGGAAGGCCTGTCCAGCGCTGTTGCAGGCAATGCCGGTTCCTTTATGAATCAGAGCAAGTCTGCTACCAAGGAAAAGAAACTGGCTAAGATCACCAAGTGGACCGCACTGGTTTGGATCGTTTTGACCTTGGTCCTGAGCTTGATTTAATCAAAAACGGATAAAAGAGCAGGTGGAAACACCTGCTCTTTTCTTTGCCTTTACGGACTGATAAAAAGTCCACCTTTTGGCTCGAATAATGCGTTTCTTTTTGCTGTATTTGATGGTATACTTAGAAAAAATGCAGGAAGGTGGTTCATATGATTTTCTCACCCCGTGAAGTACTTAATAAAGAGGGAAGCTTCTCCTTTAGCGGAACAATAAAGGCTGTGGGTAACAGCTGCCTGACAGAGCCGGTCATTGCTGAATTCTGGAGCGGATTTACCTTCCAATATTCGGAGCTGCAAATCGCGGAAACGGCAGACTATATCTTCTCCATAGGCAAAGCCGATATGCCTTCTGCGGATGGGTATGCTTATGCTATAAACATTGAGAAAGATGGCATTTGCATAGCGGCTGATAGCAGAGAGAATCTGTTACAGGGCTTTATGACCCTGCTGGATCGCATTCGCCCCGGGGATACGGACGGAGAACTGAGGCTGGACTGCTGCCAAATCTGCGATGCACCCAGCATTCCCAACAGAATGGTGCATTTTTGCGTATTTCCCGAAACAGAGCTTTGGGAGCTGCAAAGGTTTATCCGCCTGTGTGGCGCGCTGAAATATACCCATATTGTCCTTGAGTTTTGGGGAATGCTGCGCTATGACTGTATGCCCGAGCTCTCCTGGCAGCAGGGATATACAAAAGATCAGATACGCCCTTTGATTGCAGAGGCAAACGCCTTGGGTATGGAAGTGATTCCCATGTTTAACCACTGGGGGCATGCTTCCGCAGGTCGTGTCCGGTATGGAAAGCATGTAGTGCTGGACCAAAACCCCCAATTGCAGACCCTGTTTAGCGAGGACGGCTGGTGCTGGGCTATCGAAAAGTCAAAGGCAAAGGCGCTTCTGCGGCAGATTCGGAAGGAATTGATCGAACTTTGCGGCAGCGGCGACTATTTCCATATCGGTTGTGACGAGGCATACAATTTTGACCTTTCCCGTACCGAGTCTATGGATGCCATCTGCGATTATATCAACGAGGTAACTGCAGAACTGCAGGAGCAGGGGAGACAGACTATTATTTGGGGCGATATGTTCCTGTATAGACATCCTCACTATAATGCCAAAAACCACTATTACTGCAATGCCCCTTCTGCCCAGTGTGAGCAGTATATGTTGGACAGCTTGCGTAAAGATGTTATCATTGCAGATTGGCAGTATCACGCATCCGAAGCACCGGTGGAAACCTCCTCGGTGTTTAGTAAGGCAGGATTCCGCTGTCTGATCTGCCCTTGGGACAGAAGTGTCAGCAAGCTGACCTCTTGTCTGCAAACTGCGAAGGACGCAAAGCTGATGGGTGTGCTGCATACCACCTGGCATACACTTTCCCGTGGAATGCCCTTTGTGACCATGGCCGCAGGAGGAAGCTTTGACGGCAGCCTGGCAATCAAAGAAAACGCAGCCTATAAAACTGCCACAGCAGCCCTTTTGCGTAAGGTGTACCCGGCAGAGGGCGATTACCGCAAGGCCGGCTGGTCGAAAGAACAGCTGGGGGATATGGATTGAGAAAAAATAAAGGTGCCTGTTTGGCACCTTTATTTTTTCTCTTTGCGTTCTAATTTTTCCTTGGTGCCGTCGGGGCGGACAATGTAGGTGTTGTCCAAATGCCCTACCAGGCTTGCTTTTACGGAATCAATGTAAATTCTGCGGAGCTTGTCCCGTTCGGCTAATTCCTCGGCGGTCAAGCCCTCTTTTTTTGCCTTGGCGGCTAATTCGTTGATCCGTGCGATCACAGCATTCATATCCATAATATTTCACCTCAAACATAGCGGTGGATCACCACTGAAATGCGGCCCTTTTTCGTCTGGCCGTTGACGGAGTATAATTTGATTTTTCCCAAGCCCCGGACGGAGACGGTTGCTCCTTCGGCGATGACCCTGTCCGGTTTTTCACAGGGCAGCCCGTTGATAGCTGCCTTTCCGGCAGTTACATATTCGCAGGCCGCGTTGCGTCCGATCCGAAATCCTGCAGAAATCACACTGTCCAGCCGCAAAGATGCCAAGGTGTTCTTGATTTCTTTTGTTTCCGGCTCCGGTACAGAAACTTGCTCCAAGCCGATTTGTTCCAGACGGAGCTTGGTGCGTCCGGCAGATAAGAAATTCTGTTCCACATAGGGGGCGATCTCGGTGGTCACAAAAAAGTCGCAGCTGCCATTTCCTACGCAGATATCGCCCACAGTTTCCCGTCCGATACCTGCACCCATCAAAGCCCCCAGGAAATCCCGATGGGTGGGGGAGTCGCCTTCATAAAAAGTGGCCCGCAAGCATACAAGCGGGGCATATTCTTCCCGGAAGTAACTTTCGTCCAAATAGTCCGGCAGATACACAAGCATCTTCCGCTCAGCATCCGCATAACCGCCAAAGGCAGTCAGCCCGTCCATTTGACCGAACAGATACCAGCACAGCTCCTGCTCCCGTTGAGACAAAAAGCAGGTGTTTGCAGGGATATTCTTCCGCAAGCCGGTGCCTATCTTGTCCCAAACCTTGGCAAGGAGTACCCGGTCTTCCGGTGATTTTGCGATTTTGTCAATATTATTCCGGTCCATAGCGCGCCTTTCTTGGTGTTTGATGGTATTATACCACAGCTTTTTTACTTTGCAAGAAAGTTTTCCTTGTTTCCAGACGGAAAATTTACTATAATAGGGGAGAAAGCAGGTGAAACTATGGTAATTGGCATAATTGGCGCCGGCGCATCCGGTATGGCGGCAGCATTGGCGGCAGCGGAGAATCCCAATGCGACGGTTGTTCTGATGGAGCGGCAAGCCCGTGTAGGCCGTAAACTCCAGGCTACCGGCAATGGTCGTTGTAATCTGTCTAACATAAATGCAGATCGGGGCGGCTATAATGGTACGAACCCTGATTTTGTACAACCCGCAATTTTGGCCTTTGATCCCCGGGCGACCCTTAACTGGTTTGCTGATTTGGGACTTTATACGGTGACAGAGACCAGCGGCAAGGTCTATCCCTATTCCGACCAGGCCAATTCTGTGGTGGATGTGCTGCGGCTGAATCTGAATAAGCCCAATATCACCTTGAAACTGGGCTTTGATGCAGAAAAAGTGCAAATAACACCCAAAGGTTTCTGTGTTACCGGCGGAGAGGAAACTGTTGAATGCGATAAGTTGATCATTGCCTGCGGCGGTTTGGCAGGCAGTAAGCTGGGCGGTACCATGTCCGGCTATAAGCTTTTAGCGAAACTGGGACATAGATCCACCCGCCTGCGTCCCTCCCTGGTGCAGATCAAAGCAGATTGGAGCGGTTGTGCAGCCCTTAAGGGCGTGCGTGCCAATTGCCATATTGAGATATTAAAAGACGAAAAATTATTTAACCAAAGCAGCGGTGAGCTGCAGCTGACAGAAATGGGCATTTCCGGCCCGGTGGTCTTTGAGATCTCCCGGGATGTGTGCTACGGCCCGGGAGAGTGGTCTGCCCGGATAGATTTTCTTCCGGATTGGACGGAAGAAAATCTGAAAAATGCCTTACAAAAGCGCAGAGGAAGTGACCTGCCTATGGAAGAATTGCTCACCGGCATTCTCCATAACCGGCTGGGCCGTGTGCTGACCAAAACTGCCGGTGTCCGGGGCAAGAATTTGGCAAAGGAATTAAGCAATGCTGAGTTAGAAGCGGTCTGCGAAGCCGTGAAGAACTTGGAAATTCATTTAACCGAACCCCTTGGAATGGACAGCGCCCAGGTCACAGCCGGCGGTGTGCTGACAGACCAGTTTGATGAAAATACCATGGAAAGCCGACTGGTGCCCGGCCTGTACGCCTGCGGTGAGGTGCTGGATATCGACGGTGATTGCGGCGGCTATAATCTGCAATGGGCCTGGAGCTCCGGGCGCTGCGCAGGTCTGCACGCCGGAAAGGAAACAAAATGATACGAATTCGGGAAATATCCCTGCCTCCGGAGCATAACCCGGCCCAACTGCCCTTTGAGGCGGCCCAGGCCTTGCGCATACCCCAATCCAAGATCTACAAGCTTTCCATCGTCCGCCGTTCAGTAGATGCTCGGAAGAAGCCGGATGTGCGGATCGTATACACGGTGGATGTGGCTGTGGGCGGTAACGAAAATAAAATACTGAAAAATTCCCGTTGCAAGCGGGCAAGTATCGTTGCGGATAAGTACTATAAAGTGCCCAAATGTGATAAAGTTCCCGAAAATCGTCCGGTGGTGGTGGGCTTTGGCCCGGCAGGTATGTTTGCAGCCCTGGTGCTGGCAATGGCGGGCCTGAGACCCATTGTTTTGGAGCGGGGCGAGGATGCTGTGACCCGGCACCAAAAGGTGAAAAAGTTTTGGGAAACTGGGGAACTGGATACAAAGAGCAATGTACAGTTCGGTGAGGGCGGTGCCGGTACTTTTTCTGACGGCAAGCTGAACACCGGCGTAAATAACCCCCGTATCGGCTGGATTTTGGAGCAGTTTGTGAAAGCCGGTGCCCGGGAGGATATCCTCTTTGATGCCAAGCCCCATATCGGCACGGATGTGCTGCTGGAAGTGGTGCAGAACTTGAGAAAACGCATCATAAGCCTTGGCGGCGAGGTGCGTTTTAACGCACAGGTCACAGGCATCCTGCAAAAAGAGGGGAAGATCACCGGATTGGAAATTAACAACACAGAAACCCTTGCTTGTGACAATGTGATTTTTGCCATTGGTCACAGCGCCCGGGATACTTTTTCCTATCTTTATGAACAGGGCATTCCTATGGAGGCCAAACCCTTTGCCGTGGGTGTGCGGATCGAGCACCCCCAAACCCTTGTGGATGCAGCCCAGTATGGCGCAGTGAATCCGGTTTTGCCCCCGGCTGACTATAAGCTGGTGAAGCATTTGGATAACGAAACGGTCTATACCTTCTGTATGTGCCCCGGCGGCTATGTGGTAGCTGCCGCCTCGGAAGAGGGCGGTGTTGTCACCAACGGCATGAGTTATGCGGACCGGGATGGAGAAAATGCCAATGCAGCTCTGTTGGTAACCCTAAACCCCAAAGACTTCCCCACAGACCACCCGCTTTCCGGTGTGTACTGGCAGCGGGAGATCGAAGAAAAAGCTTATGCTGTGAGCAGAAGCTACAAAGCCCCGGCTCAGCTGGTAGGGGATTTCTTAAATGAGAAACCCTCTGCGGCAGCCGGATCAGTGCAACCTACCTATAAGCCCGGTGTGACCTGGTGTGACCTCCATGATGTCCTGCCGGAGAAAATCACCACCGCGCTGAAAACAGCACTGCCCCAGTTGGAGGTCAACCTCAAGGGCTTTGCACACCCGGACAGTGTACTCACCGCCCCGGAGACCAGAAGCTCTTCGCCTGTGCGGATCAATCGGGACGAATCCGGTCAGTCCACAGGCCTGCAAGGCCTATACCCTGCGGGAGAAGGAGCTGGCTATGCCGGCGGCATAATGTCGGCTGCCATTGACGGAATGGTATCCGCGGAAAAATTGATGGAGGGATTATAAATGACGCATTCAGAAAAAGCGGCAGAACTGTTTCTGCAAGGTTATAACTGTGCCCAGGCAGTGGCGGTGGCCTTTTGTGATGTGACCGGCCTGGACGAAAAATTCACAGCAAAAACCATATCCGCCTTTGGCGGCGGAATGGGCAGGCTCCGGGAGGTTTGCGGTGCAGTAAGCGGTATGTTTATGGTGCTGAGCTACTTGTACGGCTATGACGATCCCAATGCCTCAGCGGAAAAGAAACAGCTTTATACCCGGGTCCAGGAATTGGCAGGTAAATTCCGGGAGATAAACGGTAGCATCATCTGCCGGGAGCTGCTGAATAACCCACCCTCCGATCCCGATCCGTCACCCAGAACGGCCCAGTACTACGCCCAGCGCCCCTGCGTGCGTATGGTGATGACAGCCGCAGACCTGCTGGACGAATTTATAGAAAACAATCCCGTATAATAAAATCGGCACAGAATACTCTGTGCCGATTTTATATGTAATTAAGTATAAACAGTTGTATGACCAAAATCACCGGAAGTCCAATGGTGAATTTTGGTTTGCGGGTCTTATGGCGGGCGGAGTACATGCCCAAAATGCACCCCATACTGCCGCCCATGACCGCAATGCCCAGTAAGGTCTTCTCCGGAATGCGCCATTTGTTGTTTTGTGCCAAATACTTGTCGTAATGCATAATGAGCAGCCCCAATGCATTTACTGCTAACAGGTAGATATGCATATTCAAAATCCTTTCTGGAGGGGTCGGTATGAAAAAACTTTGGGTGATACCCATACTTGCATTGCTGCTTGCCGGCTGTGGCGGCGAGAAAACCCTGGAAACTGTGGGCGATGTGGAGGAAACTCCGGTAATTGCAACCATGCAGCGGGTGCTGCTGCAGCTGCCGGAGGAGCTTTCTGCGCCTGTGCTGCAAAGCGAAAAGACAGGAACACTGTACATTTGCGACGATTATTCCGTTACCGTGCAGACGGTAGCTGCCGGGGACCTCAATAAAACTATCCGTAATGCCACAGGAATGGAACGGGAAGATTTGCAAATTATGCAGACCGAGGAAAAGGGCGTGAAACGCTACCGCTGGGTGTGGGCAACCGGAGGGGAAAACGGCGTGCAGGTTGGCCGGGGCTGCGTTTTAGACGACGGCCACTACCACTATGTTCTCACCGCCTTGGCGGATGAGAAAGCAGCCAGCCGGGTGCAGCCAGCCTGGAAAGAAATTTTCGGCTCTTTCCGCTTGGCCCAGGAGCGGGAGGAGATCAGTACTGGCTCATAGCCTCCCGGCAGAGATCGCACAGCTGATCCGCAACACTTTGGGGATAGAGGATCTTGGCCTTGCTGCCAAAACCCATCACCCAGCTTAAAAACATGGGCGATACGGCAACATTTACGGTAAAATTGAAGTATTCATCTCCGTCGGGGATCAGCATAGTGTCCTTGCCGAACCGGTCAATGACCACATTGATAAGGCTTCTGTGGAAACGCATTTTTACATTGGTCGTGTCACCGGAATACATTTGGAAAAGCCGGTTGGCGTGCTCGGTAAGGGCAGCGCCGGTCAGCTCTGGGCATGGCGTGCGCTTGGCGGCCAAAAGCTGAATATCCATCATTCTGTCCACCCGGTAAGAGGTAATGCCGTGCCGTTCAGACAGAGCTAAAAGATAGCAATTCTCATTGTCCTGGCACAGCCCGTAGGGACTGGCGACATAGGTCTTGTCCCGGAACTTCCGCTTGCCACCCAAATCCCAGTCAAAATAAGAGAAAGTGATCTGCCTGTTTTGGGTAATGGCATTTTGAATGGTGTCCACGTTGTAATAAATGGTCTCATTCATGCTCTTGACCCGGCCGGAAACCAGCACATTGCGTTTCATTAGGCTGGCATCCTGCTCGTTGCATTGAGTCAGCAGCTTTTCAATCAGTTCCTTAGACTTTTTCTCTGTTAAGTAGCGGCTGGACTGCACGGCATCGATGAGCAGCTTCAGCTCCGGCAACTCAAAATTCCGGGATGCGATGTAATACCCACCATTTTTGCCGGGTACAGAAACGATATCCACACCGTATTCCTGCAGCGCAGCAATATCAGAATAGACCGTCTTCCGGTCACAGGAGATATTGTGCTGCCTGTCCAGCATAGCGATCAAGTCAGAAGCTCTCACGAGGCCATCCTCGTGGGAGTTTCTTTGCAGATAGTCCAATATATAAAAGATCTTCAATTTTTGATTATCAGATTTCGGCATAGTCCCACCTCCAGTTTCTTACAGTATAGCACAGTTTTCTTCTTAGGGAAATGAAAATTTTTATTTTATTGCAAAATGGGAAAAATGTGGTATGATGACAGTATTAACAGTAACGGAGGCTTACCATGCTGGATTATATCAGAATCGGCTGTGCTGTACCTGCGGTGCGGGTAGGGGATACGGAGCAAAATACCCGGGACATTTGCGATAAAATAGCCGAAGCGGAAAATGCCGGCTGTGACTTGGTGGTGTTTCCCGAATTGGCCCTCACCGGCTATACCTGTGGAGACCTGTTCTTCCAGGAAACGCTTTTGAATGCAGCCGTTGCAGGCTTGAACGAAATTTGTAAGTATACCGAAAAATTTCCGGCGTTGCATGTGGCGGTGGGCTTACCCTTAGTGATTGGAGGCCAAATGTATAATTGCGGCGTACTGCTCTCCGGCGGCAAGGTCCACGGCATCGTGCCCAAGACTTACTTGCCTAATTATAAGGAATTTTATGAGCGCCGTTGGTTTTCGTCTTCGGAAGATTTGAGCCAAACCACAGTTACCGCTAAGGAGTTAGGCCTTGCCGGCGACTATGAGATCCCTGTGGGCCGCGACTTGATATTTAAGTTGGGTGACGGCACCCGGATCGGTATGGAGATTTGTGAAGACCTGTGGACACCGCTGCCCCCGTCTACCTTGCTGGCCTTAAATGGTGCAGAGGTGATCGTAAACCTGTCCGCTTCCCCCGAAACTGCGGGCAAACGGGCTGACAGGAGGGAACTGGTAAAACATCAATCCGCTGTTTGCAATTGCATTTATGCCTATACATCTTCCGGTTACACCGAATCCACCCAGGATATGGTATTCTCCGGTCATAGCATTATTGCAGAGACCGGTGCTGTGCTGACGGAAAATTCCCAGGAATTGCAGACAGATTACCTGCTGGTGCAGGATGCGGATGTGGGCTGTGTCCGCAGTGAGCGGCGGCTGAATAAATGTGTACACGGAAAGATGGAGCCTGCCCGCACAGTGGATTGCGGCAGCAAACCCCTCCGTTCCGATGGCAGCCTTTATAAGCTCAATAAGCTGCCCTTCATTCCCCAGACCAAACAGGCCCGGACAGAGCATTGCAATTCTGTTTTCAATCTCCAGGTGACCGGCCTTGCCCAGCGGCTGAAGACCGTTGGCGCAAAGGCAGTGATCGGTATATCCGGCGGCCTGGATTCCACCCTTGCTCTCTTGGTGGCGGTGGAGGCAATGCGCCGTTTGGGCCGTCCGATGAGCGATGTTTGCGGTATCACCATGCCTTGCTTCGGCACTTCAGACCGCACCTACCGCAATGCTTGGGCGCTGATGGAAAAGCTGGGCATTACCTGTAAGGAAATCTCCATCAAAGATGCGGTGAATACCCACTTCCGGGATATTGACCATGATCCCAACGCATTTGATACAACCTATGAAAATGCCCAGGCCAGGGAGCGCACCCAGATTCTTATGGACTATGCGGGTCAGGTGGGCGGCATCGTGGTGGGCACCGGCGACTTGAGTGAACTGGCACTGGGCTGGTGTACCTATAACGGTGACCATATGAGTATGTATGGCGTGAACGTATCCGTTCCCAAGACACTGATACGCTGGATGATCGCAGCCATTGCGGAGTCGCCTCAGTTTGCGGCAGCAAAGGATGTACTGCTGGACATTTTGGATACACCCATCAGCCCGGAGCTTCTGCCCCCGGACGAAACCGGTAAGATCTCCCAGCAGACGGAAGATTTGGTTGGCCCCTATGCCCTCCACGATTTCTTCCTGTATTATGCGTTGCGGTATGCCTATGCCCCCGCAAAGATCTATGCCTTGGCCTGCCGGGCCTTCCGGGATGACTTCGACGGTGAAACCGTCAAAAAATGGCTGAAAGTGTTCTACCGCCGTTTCTTTAGCCAGCAGTTCAAGCGCAGCTGTATGCCCGACGGCGTGAAGGTGGGGAATATCTCTCTTAGTCCCCGTGGGGACTGGCGGATGCCCAGCGATGCCACCGGCCGCATCTGGCTTGCCGAAGTGGAAAGAATATAAAATGAACATCCGGGTCAACTTCTGCTGACCCGGATTCATTTATAATATAATCGGCTGAATCTGTTTCCCCTCCAAAGCCAGCGCCAGAGTATCTGGAATTTTTGCAAAATCCGCAACCATACTTGTGGGCTTTTTCTCGGGAGCATCTTGCCCAAAGGGTACGAAATAGTAATGCTTCCGCCCCAGGAGCTTTCCGATGTTTTCTGCAGCGCCTGCCAGGGCATCGTTGGTGGACACAGCTACGATCACAGGCCGCCCATTCCGCAAATGGCTCTTTGCCGCCATAGTAACCGGGCCATCTGCAATGCTGTGGGCCAGCTTTGCAAGGGTATTTCCTGTGCAGGGGGCGATGACCAATGCGTCCAGCATCCCTTTTGGGCCGATGGGTTCTACCTGGGGGATCGTGTGCAGAACTTCCCGACCGCATATTTGTTTTGCTCTGTCGATATGGTCGCTATGTGTGCCGAATCGGCTGTCTGTTGTGTAGGAAATGTCTGAAAAAATAGGAATGATTGTGTGCTTCTCAGCCAATGCTTCCATCACAGGGAAAACCTGCTGATAGGTGCAGAAGGAGCCGCACACAGCAAAGCCGATATTCATACTTACTCCTTTCTGAATATAGGAATCAGTGTTTTGGCAATTAGCTTACCGGAGCTTTCCGGGGCATCCTTGCCGGGCAAGCCTCTGGCCCAGATCACATCCGGACTTCCCAGCCCCAACCGGGAGGCAAGATCGATCTTCAGCCCATTACCCGGACAAGTGGGGAAAACCATCGTGGGCGCTGTATTGTATACCACTTTATAGGCAGATAAGTCCACCTCGTGAAAATCCACCGCATCGTATCCCATAGCGGACAGAATATTGCGATCCTTGGCTTTCCTGGCGCAGACAGTTACCTTAGCCCCCATCTGCCGCAGCAGTCGGGACAGACATTTGCCGATCCGCCCCCAACCGATCACCAACACCGGACATTCGTCCAGAATTACCGGCAATTGATTCAGCGCAACCTTGATGGCGCAGTAGGCGGTGATCTTGGCATTGGCTGTAAGATAGCTCTCATCCTGCAGCAGATCCACCGTTGCGTAACCTACCAGCTCAGGACAATCTAAGTTTCCGCCGATAACAGTGATATTGCCCGGCAACAGGGTCAGCAGTGTCCTTAAGTTTCCGCCGCCCACGATACTCCCGTCCGGTGTGAAGCTGGGAACAGGCAGCAACAGATGGGTCACTTCCATACTGGGCTCGGACAGCAATGTAAAGCCGGCCTTCTTCAAGATCTGTATGCAATAACTCATAGCGGGGGAGTACCCTGCAGTATAAATAATACAATCATCCATAACGATTCACCCTTTCGTGACAGATTATGCCGTTGCAGCTGCTGTTGTGCTTGATTTTTTTCGGCAGTCCTGTATAATAAAAGTAGAGGTGATAATTATGAAGAGATTGGGATTCATCCACGATATGATGGATGTGAAAGTTTTGATTCTGTTTGTGGCAGCCCGGGTGCAGTATCCTATGACTGCCCAGGAGGTCTATGAGCTTTGCTATCAGGACGAATGCCTGAGTTATTTTGATGTGTGTACTGCGCTGCCCGAGATGGTGGCCAGCGGCCATATCGCCCAGTCCGAGGATGAGCGTTACACCATTACCGAGAAGGGCAAGGAGCATGGCAAACTGACAGAGGACTCCCTGGCGTTCAGTGTAAGACAGCGGGCAGAAAATGCCATCGATAAGTTTAACCGCCAGCTGCGCCGGCAAAGCTTTGTGAAATCCAAGGTAGTTCCCCGTGAAAGCGGCGAGTATTCCGTGGTGATGACCCTGGATGATGAAATGGGCAATCTGATGACCTTAGAGCTGATGGCCCCCAACCAGCGCCAGGCCCTCCGTTTGGGTAAGCTTTTTGAGGACAAGGCCGAGATGACCTACAATTTAATTATGACACAGCTTCTGGATACGGAGGAATATGACGACTAACCTTGTCGGATTCAGAAAACCGTGGTATAGTTATAGTACACCGATATATCGGTGAAATGAAAGGAGCGACCGCATATGAAATTTCAGTACAGTGAAAAGAAAGTGAAACTGCCCGGTAATGTTCACGCCTACGCCGAGAAGAAAGTAATGAAGCTTTCCCGGTATTTTGAGGAGGATGCGGAAGCTCTGATTGTATTTTCTGTGGAGAAGAACCGTAACAAAGTAGAGCTTACGGTTCACGGCGCCGGAACTTGGTTCCGTGCCAGCGAAAGCACTTCGGATATGTTCGCATCCATCGATGCGGCTGTTGGTACCATTGAAGGCCAGATCCGCAAAAATAAGACCCGCCTGGCCCGCCGCTTGCGGCAGGATGCCTTTACCCGTACTGTGGAGGAGACCTCTTTTGCGGCAGAAGAGCCGGAAGAGGATCTGAAGCTGGTCCGTACCAAGCAGTTCTATTTCAAGCCCATGACCCGGGAAGAGGCCATTTTGCAGATGAATTTGCTGGAACACAGCTTCTTTGCCTTCCGGGATGAGGATAACGGCGGCTCCTTTGCGGTGGTCTACCGCAGAAACGATGGGGGCTACGGCCTGATCGATGATGTAAATTGATAATGTTGCACAAAAACAGGGTCCGAAAGGGCCCTGTTTTTTATGCCTCAATTATGCAATTTGTCCTTGACAAAAGAATAGACTTCTGTTAATATACTCGGGTGCCCGGCGCAAGGGCGCGAAGGAGAAAGAAATTTGTAAAAAGTTGAAAAAACTTCTTGACAGATGGTTTTCTCTGTGATACTATAGTCAAGCTCACCGCGCGGCGGCGGGCGCATGTACCTTGTAAATTGAATAACGCAAAGACGAACAAACACCTTGGACAATAAATGAATTGTTTAAGTTTCGTGTAAACGAATTTAAGCCAACGAAAATTCTTGAGTAAAATTTGCTAGACGAATTTATCAAAGAACGATTTTAGAGCCTTGATAGGTTTTAAGATACAATTTTTTGAGAGTTTGATCCTGGCTCAGGACGAACGCTGGCGGCGTGCCTAACACATGCAAGTCGAACGAGAATCAGGTGATTGAGACTTCGGTTGATTGAATCTGAGGAAAGTGGCGAACGGGTGAGTAACGCGTGAGAAACCTGCCTTTCAGTGGGGGACAACAGTTGGAAACGACTGCTAATACCGCATAATGTATCGAAGGGGCATCCTCTTGATACCAAAGCTTTATGTGCTGAAAGATGGTCTCGCGTCTGATTAGCTTGTTGGCGGGGTAACGGCCCACCAAGGCGACGATCAGTAGCCGGTCTGAGAGGATGAACGGCCACATTGGGACTGAGATACGGCCCAGACTCCTACGGGAGGCAGCAGTGGGGAATATTGGGCAATGGGGGAAACCCTGACCCAGCAACGCCGCGTGAAGGAAGAA
>JAZNNO010000052.1:0-3304 GCA_045580345.1 Faecousia sp. | reverse complement strand
AATTTGACAATAAGAGAGGGTATCTATGTTTCACAGAGAAAAATGGTACTTCATTGGTAAAGCGACTGTTTGGGATGTATTAGGATAACCAATTAATATCCACACTACAAAACAAAAAGGAGATACCAACATGAACGAATATGAAGTTTTTATTGAAGACATAAATTCCTGCGGCGGTGAGCAGTATGCAAAGAAGGAACTGATTGAAGTGGAAGCAGACAGCCCTGAAAGCTATGTCAAGGCAAATGGAAGATTCCCGATTATTGACGTTTCCCAAAATGCCAATGGCGATACGGTGATTACCACCGGAGATGGCAATGGCAATTTTTTGAGATACACGTTTACAGAATAAAAAGCTCCAATATATGCAGCAGATAAAGACGGCACCCACTGGATGCCGTCTTTATCATATGGAATGTCAGAGGACTATTTTAAGAGAGAAAGTTCGATCCCCAAAACACCGTATTTCCGCTGTTCCTCAGGGGAATAATACTGCTCCATATCAGAGGGGTGCGCGGTGTCAACATCCTCTGCCGTGTATCCGCATTTTAAAAGCGGCAAGGAATGGTATAACGTAGTAAATGTATCAAATACATGCAGCTTCACAACTGTTGCGGCAAGCTGTTCGCCGGTGGTGCTGTTGGTGAAGACAATGGTATCCCCTGTCTTGATTTTCTGCCGCTTTTCATCAAATAAGCGCAGCTCAATGGTCTTTTCACCTCGCTTGATCATACCAAAGGGCACGGGATTCAGCTTCATGTTATGTGTGGAAGAGGTGCTATTTGCATCGATTACCTTCTCCATAAGATAATAGTCATTGCCATACATCTGCGCTTCTCCAACCACGGCAAAGCCTGCTTTTATATATGTCTTATAGGCTGGGACGTTGGTTTTTACTACAGACAAATGGATTGCTTTGCAACCGTTCTTTCGCAGAATTGACGCAATGCCTTGTACCATTTCAAAAGATAAGCCATAACCCTGGTAGGCTTTGTCAATTACGACTCTGGCAATTTCTTTGCCATCCTTACATGACCAGCAAGCAAAATCATCCAGCTCGTTTTCGGGCACAACAGAAATTGCACCGATTACTTTACTGTCATCGGTCATTACATACAGATTCTTTGTTTCTAAATCATGCTCGATTTCTGCAATGGAAGGATAGCTGTCGTTCCACACACAGAATGCACTGCTTTTGGCGCTTTGGTAAAGGGACAGAACATGTTCCGCATCGTCCTGTTGCGCTATTCTGAAGTTCTGGCTTGGTGCATTTGCCTTTTCCCTACTCAAACAAACAACGCTTTCTACATGCGCGCACCTTGGGAACAGATCCGCGGCCATGGCGTTTTGCAGGCGGTAGCCTGTTTCCTTCAGCAGTGCCACATCCCGGGCCAGGGTTGCCGGGTCGCAGGAGACATACACGATCCGACGGGGGGACATTCTGGAAAGGGCTTCTATGGTATCCGCGTTCAGACCCTTCCGGGGCGGGTCAACTACCACTACATCCGGGCGGATGCCCTTGGCTTCCAGTGACAGAGCGGCTTTTCCCGCGTCACCGCAGAAGAATTCCGCATTGTCAATGCCGTTGCGAAGCGCGTTTTCCTTCGCGTCCTCTACCGCCTGGGGGATCACCTCCACGCCAATGACCTTGCCGGCGGCTTTTGCCATGGCGAGGGTGATGGTGCCAACACCGCAGTACAGATCCAGCACGAAATCGTCCTTTGTAATTTGCGCCTGCCGGATGGCAGCGTCATACAGCCGCTGCGCCTGGTGGTGATTTACCTGATAAAAAGACCTGGGAGACAGCCGGAAGGTCAGTCCGCAAAGGGTGTCCTCAATATAGCCCGGTCCGTAAAGGGTAATAAATTCATCCCCAAGGATGGTATTGCCCGGCTTGGTGTTGACGGACAGCACAAGGCTGGTAAAGCCGGGAACGGCCTGCAGGCGGCTAATGAGATCCTCCGTATGGGGCAGCTTCCGTCCGTTGACCACAAGGCAAACCAGCACCTGCCCGGAAACAGCGCCCCGGCGGACATAAATGTGCCGAAGCAGCCCCCTCCCGGTGGCCTCCTCATAGGCGGTAACTCTATAATGGTTTACATAATCTATAACCAGCTTTTTTACCCGTTCAGTTTCCTCCGGCAGGATCAGACAGCGCTTGTTTTCCACAACGCTGTGAGTGCCGGCGCGGAAAAAGCCTGCATATACCCGCCCTTTTTGGCTGGCTACCGGGTACTGGGCTTTATTGCGGTAGCCGTAACAGTCCGGGGCAGAGAGGATGGGGAGCTCCTCCAACGATTCCCCGCCCAGCCGGTTCAGCGCCTGCCGTACCCGGTCCGCTTTCAGACGGGTCTCTTCCTCATAGTCCATATGCCAGAAGTCGCAGCCACCGCAGAGCTTGGCAACGGGACATTCCCGGTTGACCCGGTGGGGTGATTTTTCCAAAAGCTCTGTGATCTTGCCCGCTGCCCATGTTTTTTGGGCTTTTTCGATTCTTACCAGGCATTTTTCTCCGAAAATGGCGTTGGGAACAAACACGGCGCAGCCTTCGATTTTTGCCACGCCTTGTCCCTTGGCGGTATAGTCAGAGATCACGGCCTCGTAAATTTTGCCTTTTTCCAGCATCAGTTTTCCTCCAAAAGGGTCTCCATGTAGATCTTCCGGGGCTGCATACCCAGAGATTTGTAGAAGCCCATGGCATTTTCGTTACAGCACCACACATTCAGGGTAACGCTGCAGCAATTGCGCATTTTTGCATAGCGGCAGGCATTTTCGTACAGTGCTTTACCTACACCCTTGCCACGGCAGACTTCGTCGATGCAAAGGTCGTCGATGTACAGCTCTGTATGATCGTTGATCACCGGGTCTTTTTCGTATTCTTCCACAATGCAGAAGCAATAGCCCAGAACATTGCCGTCCTCGGCGGCCACAAAGATGGGGGTTTTCGTACTGTCCAGCATTGCGATGACCTGAGACGGGCCGTATTTTTGGGCATTGCTCCGAAAAATATCCGGTCTCCCCTGGTGGTGGACAGCGCCCACCTGTTTCAAAAGCTTCAAGATTCCGGGCACATCCTCAATTGTGGCAAAACGAATCTCCATACTGCCGCCTCCCAAACATTGTTTTTTCTATGATATCACAAAACCCGTTGTCCGTAAAGAGTTCTTCAAATTCCAGTTTATCGTTCCGTTACGGATTGCGCTTGTAGGGGTCGATGCCCACATCGACCCGGTGATTTTGGAACAAAATCACATTGTCGCAAGGCAATTATGTATGATTCCCTTCGGAAATTCCAATAATTGCG
>JAZNNO010000051.1:0-7250 GCA_045580345.1 Faecousia sp. | reverse complement strand
TCACTGGGCAGGATCTTCTCCCGGTGGAGGTTGCTATCCACCAGTGCGATAGCTGCCGCATCCCGGTCAATGGTATAAATTAAGGCAGGAACCGTTTCGATTCCTGCCTTCTTGCATGCGTGTAACCGCCGGTGTCCGGAGATAATTTCGTAGGCATCATCTTCCATTTGCCGAACACAAAGGGGCGTTAAAACGCCTTGGGTGTGGATACTCTCAACCAGTGCCTCCATATCCTCATCGTCCAGCACTTTATAGGGGTGACCCTCAAAGGGGTGTAGCTTACGAATGTCCAGGTTGACCGTCTTGGGAGGTACTTTGCCCAACAGGTCAACCAATAATAAATCTGTATTTTTCATCGTGTATAACTTCTTTCATTTCTTGCGCGTGCAAATTGGGTTTCCTGCATCCGTTCTAAGGCCAGCAGGTTTTGCATTTGGGGCGTGCGCTTTGCAATGCGCTTAACGATCTTTTGCTGCGTCTGCAGTGGGGTGATCTTTTTCGTAACTGCTTTTGCTTGTAGCTTTAGCGCTTCTTTTCCTTCTTCCGGCGCTCTGCGAAGCTTATTGCGAATCAACTCCCGCTCCCGTTCTAACTGAGCGATCTGCGTATCAACATCTTCCCGGAACGCAAAAAACTCCTCTGCGGTGTCAATGTGACGGTCGCAGAGGACTTCTTCGATGATGGCATCGTTGATCTCCCGCTGAGTTTTCTGCATGAACATCTCCCGGATCGCCAGGGTGCATTGATAGGTGCCGAATTTCTCGGTGTACATCTTTCCGGACTGGGGTCTGCCGTTCACCATATACAGTACATTCATGGTGCCGTTGCCAATATCGGCCACCACATTAACGCCTTTCATGGTAGAAGCAAATTCAGCAATGGCGGCATAGCCTTGGGGGTAGATCCGCACATCGTCGATGGTGATGTGGTAATCCACCTTCTTATAGTTGAAGTCCACTTCCTTGTTCTTGCCCAGGTAGGCGGCAAACTCCTTTTTCTGTCCGGAAGTCCAGGTCAGCGGTAATCCTGCCGCGAGGACAATATTGGCTTCAGTAAGTTCTGCGTCTTTCAGTTCCTTGGCGATAGCCACCAAAGTCAGCAGATAGTAGTCCTCGTCTTTGATTTTCTCCGCGATGAATTCCTTGTGCCCCTCACCTATCAGGTAATACCGCCCGTTATAGGTCAGCATATCGCCGGTAAAGAGGGGTTCAGAATCATATCCCAGGATGCCGGTCTTGAAGCAGTGGTTTGCGGTCTTGATGTTGCCACAGCCATGGTCGACACCAATGATGTGGACAGCGTTCATTGTTTTCATTTTCATTCCTCCTTTTTGTTTTGGCTTAAGATTTGCGTGTACAGTTCTTTCTCCCAGGGATGCACCGCTTCTTGAAAGTAGCGGCAAAAGATGCCGCTTCTACATAAAAGCTGTACACAGGTGCGTTCCTCTAATCCTTCCAGCAGCAGGCACTTGCCTCGCCAGTAATTGGCGCACTGTCTTCGAACCAAATTACGGACAATTTCTTCCTGCGGCTGTGTGATGTGTAACACCATATCGTCCTCCTTTCCTTTGGGCATAAAAATAGCCGCCGGTTTCCCGACGGCATTGCCCATCGTATTTATTTGAGGTGGTGCCATCCCCCTCACTTATTTGAATACTCGAAAAGGCGATTTTTATATGGAATATAGAAACAAGCAAAAATCAAAAAGCGAAACATCGAAAAGTGATTGTACCGCAATGGTTTTTTAGATTTGTTCTTGATTTGTTTACATACTCGAAATCAATATTTTCAAAAAATCTACAAAATTTTCTTTCAAAAACATTATGATGTTATTAGGGACATTTATCGGACAGTTACTATTTTAGAATAATATACGAGGAGGTAGGAATATGAACGCAAAACTGTTCTTTAGCGCAGATTATCGGGATGGCCGCGTGCGGATCGGCAGTAAGACTTATTCTGCCGGTTATTACTGCGTACATCTTCTAAATCAATACTACAAAGATGATACCGCTGCGAGAATCAGTGTATTCACAAGCCGCAACTAGCAGCTGCAGGAGCAACTAAACGCAGGATATCTGAACGCAAGTGATTTCGCAAAAGCCGGTGATGAGATCTGCAACATCTTCCATGTTCTCCCCTGGCTGAAACCCTTTTATGCACTGGACATAAAAGCGGAGCGAAACAGAGTAGAGAACCTTTTCACAAACAAAAACGCAGAAATGCTTATATCCTACTTCCGGCGCAGAGCGACTGTAGGGAATATGGATGAAGGACAAATTCTGCTGCGCCTACTGCCACCGGAATACGACAAGGTTTTCTTTGAACAGGCAGAAAGTGTACTCACCGAAGTGCGCAGAACGCTGCAGTTCTATGATCACATTGGCGCAGATATCCGGAAAGCTTTTACCCAGTTGGTACGCTTTGCACAGTGCGCAGATGAAGCGGAGCGGCTGGACGAAGCACACCTACTCCCCGTTGCCATGGATATCTTTGGGGAACTTCCTCTGCCGATCACTACCGAATATGTTCCCTACAAAAAGAATGCCAAGAGCAAATCTGAGGTTGTGGTAAGGCGGTTATTCTTTGACAGCTACTACAGTTTTATTATCACAGATTTCTTTGAGGGTTTGCATTACGGTCATTACCCAAGGCAGTGCGAGATCTGTGAAAGCTACTTCCTCATGACCTCTGCACGGCGGCAGCGGTACTGTACCGGCATGTCCCCCTATACTTTTAGAGGTAAGCAAATTTCCTGCAAACAGTATGCGGCAAGTATTAACCGCAAGGAGCTGGCAGCAACCGATCCGGTGGTGGATATCTACACCCGCCGGTGTGGTGCAATACGGTCTGAAAAGAGCAGACATTCTGTTACGGAAGATTTTGCAGCCAAGGCAAAGGAGCCGGCACTGGAACACAAATTACATACCCAAGAAGATCCCATGTATGCGGCCACACAATATTCAAAGGACATGACACGGGATGCGCTGTACGCGGAAACTTCCAAACATCTAACTTAACCCAACATGAAGGAGGTGGAGTCAATGAACGATTGGGAAAAAGACCTTAAGATATACCGGTTGGAGCAGGCTCCACCGAAGTATGAGAACTATCAGGAGTATTTTGAACGGTACTTTGCGGAAAAGGATGAAACGTACTTGGCATGGTTCTTGCATTACTACGAGAAAAAACTGAATACCAAGGCAAGAGGCTTCGTCAACGAATATGCTATGCATGGTCACTTTGTTGATCTGAAGCAGGCCTATGTGATGAGGACAGTGAAAAGAGTATGGAGGAAGTTGCCGTTGATGGTACATCCCAAACTGAAGAACTGTACTTTCGCATGGAGAAAGCAGAGAAAGTTATGTCAACCTTCGAGTCACTAAATTACAGAGAACGGGCAATCGTTGCGGACCATCTTGGCTTCTGCCGGGATTGCTACACTACCCACTATTGCGATGAAAACGATCTTGATTCGGAGGGTAAGCCTAAACGCAAACCCAGAAGAAAAGGACCCTTCATCGAACTGGCTGTGGAACATGGCCTGGCTTCCCCAGATACAGCAGATAGGACATATCGCAAGGCATTGCAAAAAATGCATCAAAAGCTCAGCAAATAACGAGAAAAAACATTTATATTGCGCGTGAAGGGACACCCCGTGGGGTGTCCCTTTCGTAATATCGGTTGGCTCAAGAGTTTTCTTTCAGTGGTACGTAGAACGTCAAGTGGTTGCTTCTGCTTCCTGGGCAGGGAAGAACTCTGCAGAGGATAGCAGCGTCTGCACATCCTTCAGCTTAAACAGTTCCATAGGATTGTCGGAGCTTCCTTCCAGCGCACCAATGGTGAAACTCAGGTACACATCATCGATCTCTGCCACACAGCCCAGGTACACAAACACTTCCACATAGTAGCCGCTTTCGGAGATGTAGTAGTAGCCGTCAAAGTCACCAAACTTCTGCTCGCCATAGCCTTCGTAGGTGTCCTTGGCATACTCCTGATTGATGTCATAGCAGTCGTAGTCGCAGAGCAGATATGCTTCAACAGATAGATCCTGCTTTTCGTCGGTAAAGACGATGTTCCAGTCGTTCTCTTCGATGCTCATGTTTTTGGGAGCGCCGATGGTAACCTTGGTCAGTTCTTCAAGACCGCTGGCCTCAATTTCCATTTCAACGACCTGCAGGTTCTTGGCCGGCTTTTTATTTCCGGAGTCATCGCCAACCTTGCCACCGCAGGCAGCCATAGACAGTACCATAACCATCGCCAACAATAAAGCCAATAATTTTTTCATGATCATATCCTCCTATCAATCATTTATCAATTTATCAACGATTCTGCAGCATCTGCACGGCGGCTATACTCTGCCAGACCGGATGTAGCTGCGTCCTCTACCTTATTCATAGCCTCCTGGACTTTCTCCTTTGTTTCCTCGGAGACCTCTCCATCCTTAGCTGCCTGGATCGCTGCGCCAAACATACCTGCCATCGCTACGGCTGCAGCACCCTCACGGCGCTGCTGTTTGGTAGGACCAAAGTTGAACAGGCCCTTGGTATTGTCTCGTACGCCGAAGATCATATCAAAATGATGGATGATCTGGTTGACCTCCAGCTCACCGGTATGACGATCCCGATCGTTGACGCAGACTCGAATGGTCTCGGTAATATAGGGATGTGCTCGCAATCCCTTAGGCAGCTGGGTCAGATCTGTCTGCCCGCCTACCAAAGTAATATCCACACCGCATTCGCCAAATTCCTTTGGCTTGCCTTGCTCTTCTGGTTCGCTTTCTTCCAAATATGGCTCATAACTTGCCACTTGGTCATAACGAATAAACTCCTTGGCATATCGGCTATCACCATCTCTGTGACGAATGCGGAAAAGGCCATGGTCGTCGTAGAATTCCACGGATTGCTTGATAGTGGCGCTGGGGACAACCAAGGTAAACTTTCCTTCCAGCTGTGCATAGAGGCTGCCCTGGCGCTTCATATATTCCATATGTCCCAACAGTTCATCTTTGGTATAGCGATACCGCTGAATGTACCGGGAACAGCCACAGCTACACTCATTGCAAATAAATGACTTGTCCTTGATCTTGGTACGCTTGAGCATACCTACCTCTGCGCCGCAAAATGCACAAGGCTGTTTACCAAATGTCTTTTTAAACCATTCAACCATTCCCATAATGTTTCCTCCTTATTATTTCTTGATCAAAATGACCGCTACACCAACACCGAGACCTGCTGCGCCGAGACCTACCAGTACCAGCACCCACCAGGGGATCGTCTTTTCGGGCTGCTCGGTTTGTGTAGTAGGCTCGGTAGTAGGTATGGTGGCATTTTGTGATTCCGAGGTAGGTTCTTTGGCTTGTGTATCAGCAGTGGGTTCTGTGGTTTGTGTGTCAGCAGTAGGTTCTGCGGTTTGTGCGCCGACAGCGGGTTCGGTAGCTTCCTGAGAACCGGCCTCTACAACCGCAAGGGTATATACCCCATAGTCCTCTCCGCCTGCGCCCATAGCGCAAATACTAAAGCTATAGGTGCCGGCTTTTGTGGGTGTTCCCATCAACCAGCCATCGATACTCAGACCCAGCCAGGAGCCCTCTTCCAAATCGTTCTGCGTACCGGGATTGTAATAAGGGAAAAATTCAGCATCCGGGTCAGTACACTTCAGCTGTACCGAATACTGGGTGCCGACTACGGCATTGGGCAGCGTTTCGGTTTGGATTTTAGGAGCTGCCGCGGTTGTTTCCTCTGCCACTACATTTACCTCTACCATACTGCTGTATGCCATACCGCCGCTTGAGGTGGTTATGCCGCATACATAGTAGCGAGTGCCAAGGGTGCGGGTATCGCAGAACATGTAATCACCGGTTTCCGCGCCACGATTGATAGCCTGCAGATCTTCAAACTTTCCAGTGCCGGTCTCATACCAAAGGAAGTTCAGCTGAGAGCCATCTGTGGACTTGGCGATACAACGAATTTCTGCTTCTTCGCCCCGTTTTACGGTAACACTGGCAGGAATGCTCAGGATCTCAGGCGGAGAGCCGTAATTACCGACGGTAATATGTCCCACCTGGCTGACCACATCATAGTGGCCATCCTCAATTTCACACCAGATCTTAGCGCCAGTTAACTCTTCTTCAACGCCTTCAAACACAAAACAGAAGGTGTTGTCGTCCAGTTTTTTTGCGCCGTAGGATTCACCGGCATAGCCCTCCCAAGGTTGCATTGCGCCACCGATGTTGGAGGCATTGTAGGTCTTACCCTGATACTCGATATACCAGGTGGCGGTCAGATTGGTGCCAGTGGCTTTTACGGTGTACATAGCCACACTGTATTCCGGGTAATTAGGACTTTGGGGCTGCATAGTGATAACCGGTGCTTCCGGCGCAGCCAACGCAGGAACTGTTAGCATGCCGCACAATAGCACTATCAGCAATAAAGAGATCACTTTCTTCATCGTTATTCACCTTTTTTCTTCTTCAGAATAATAACGGTTGTAGTAATGGCAGCAGCGAAGCAAACCAAGGCCACCAACAGAATTTTGATCCAGGCGTTATTATCCTGCTCCGTATTATGATCGGCTTCAGGTGTGGTTTCTGCAGGTGTGGTTTCTGCAGGTGTGGTTCCCGGATCGGTTATACGGTGGCCAATCACATAATTGCAGGTGGTGCATTTGCCCTCCGTCATATCGTGCTGCATTTTGGTTTCGTCCAAAAGGGTCTTGCATAACTTGCAGCTGCGCCAATGGAAGGTTTCGTCCATACCCCAATCATCCGCCGTTTCGTGGGTCAGGTACGGAATGATAATGCTTGTTTCAATTTGCTGTTTGCCTTCAGCGTCCGCAAAAAGGGTGCTGCAGCCGGAGCAGGCATAATGCTCCACCGTGCCGGTGGCCAAACAAGTAGGCGCCACATAGGGCATATGGGTCAGCTGATGGGTATGATTCTTTGCAGGCTGCAGGATAAAGCCGCAGTCCTTACAGGTCTGTGCGGTGGTCTCCGTTGCCTCCGGGCCGGGGACATGATCCTGGGCATCGCAGTGGGCACCGCAGGTCTTGCATAGATGGGCATGGTACAGATTGCCGCAGGCCGTCCACTTACTGGTGTCGGGAGTGTGATTTTCCGTAACCTCCAGGTAAGCATAGCCGCAAACAGAGCAAGTGCCTTCTTCAGTGCAGGTAGCTGCGCCGCCCTTATGATCTTCCGAAGTCAGGAAATCACCGCAGCTGGTGCAGGCCTTATAGTGGTAAGCACCGGTG
>JAZNNO010000050.1:0-47357 GCA_045580345.1 Faecousia sp. | reverse complement strand
CCCAATTGCGCTACACCTGGATAGATATGTTATTTACAACGCCCTTATTATATAGTACCCGGCCATAAAAATCAACCCAAAAAATCTGCGTTTCTTCGAGATTGTGCAAGGGATTTCCTGTTGACTATTGTGCTAAAAATGTTATAATTACATACATAAAGAGCTATTCTTATCAAAATGAAGGAGAAACCAATGAGAGGCATACCGTCTTTGATAACCGATATTCGCAAAAAAGTGTTCACCGAGGTGGCAAAAATGGCCTATTCCGGCGGCGATTACTCCAAGGCAGAGGACTTGCCCTATGTGATCGTTCCCGGAGACCGGCCTTTGCACCGGGAGTCTGTGTTCCTGGAGCGGGCTATCGCCGGTGAGCGTGTCCGTTTGGCTATGGGCCTGTCCATTCGGTCTGTGCAGACCCGCACCTTGATGACCGAGGGAATGGATGCGGCAGCCGGTGCCGAGCAGTATTACGAGCCCCCGCTCATTAACATTATCCCTTACGCCTGTCATGCCTGTCCTACCAACCAGTACAAGGTCAGTAACTACTGCCAGAACTGCCTTGCGGCATCCTGTCAGAAGGTTTGCCCTAAGGATGCCATTTCTTTCCGGAATAACCGTTCCTATATTGACTTGGATAAGTGTATCCGTTGCGGAAAATGCGCCACAGCCTGCCCCTATAATGCCATTGTTCACTTAGAGCGGCCTTGTCAGGCTGCTTGCGGTATGGATGCCATTACTTCCGATGAGCATGGCCGGGCGGTGATCAACCAGGATAAGTGCGTGGCTTGCGGCCAGTGCCTTGTGAGCTGTCCCTTCGGCGCCATTGTGGATAAGGGCCAGATTTTCCAGGTGATCCAGTCCATTCTGAAAGGTGAAAAAGTCATTGCAGTGGTTGCCCCGGCCTTTATCGGCCAGTTTGGCAAGCACTCCACACCTGGCAAATTTATTGCAGCCATGAAGAAATTAGGCTTTGCCAGAATCGTGGAGGTGGCGGTAGGAGCGGACATTTGTACCATCGAAGAAGCCAAAGACTTTATGGAGCGAGTGCCCAACGAGCAGGACTATATGGCAACATCCTGCTGTCCTGCCTGGCAGTCGATGATCTATAAGCTGTTCCCAGGGGAAACCAAAAACATTTCTATGACACTGACACCGATGGTCTTCACAGCTCGCTTGATGAAAAAGAAGTACCCCGGCTGTAAGGTAGTTTTCGTCGGCCCTTGCGCGGCTAAGAAGCTGGAGGCAATGCGGGAGGATATCCGTTCCGATGTGGATTTCGTCCTGACCTTTGAAGAACTGCAGGGTATGTTCGAGGCTAAGGAGATCGATTTTGAAACCATCGATCCCTTGGACGATTTGAATGAAGGCTCTGCTGCCGGCCGCGGCTTCGCGGTAGCCGGCGGCGTTGCCAAGGCAGTGGAGGATATGGTCCACCAGCTTGACCCCGACCGGGAGATCAAGACAGCCCGGGCGGAGGGCCTGCGGGATTGCCGGAAGCTGATGGCAATGGCAAAAGCCGGCAAGTACGACGGTTACCTTTTGGAAGGTATGGCTTGCCCCGGCGGCTGTGTGGCGGGAGCAGGTACACTGCTACCTGTAAATTTGGCCGCCAATGTGGTAGGCCGCTACCAGTCGGAGACCGACCGGGTCAGCCCCACAGACAGCGCCTACCGGGATACCGGAAGGATCTTAGATTAAAAGAAATGGACAGTATGGCTGAATGCGATACTGTCTTTTCTTTTGCAACTGTTGACAAAATTGATACTTCGTGATATGATGTATTACACAAAAGGAGGTATATGATGGATATTCAAGTGAAGCGAGGCCTCTTGGATGTTTGCGTTTTGGCAGCAATTCAAAATGAAGATTCCTACGGCTATAAGATCATTAAGGATTTGAAGCCCTATATTGCACTTTCGGAATCCACTTTATATACCATTTTGAAGCGCTTGGAATCAGCAAAAATGCTGACCGTGCGTACTGCTGAGTATAACGGAAGATTGCGAAAATATTATCATATTACCGACGAGGGAAGAAAACGCATTGAAAATTTTAAGGTTGAGTGGAATGAAATCCTGTCCATATATCGGTTTGTGACGAAGGAGGATGGCAATGACTAAGCAAGAATTTTTGGCGCAGCTGCGTAAATGTTTGTCCGGATTGCCCCAAACTGATATAGAGGAACGTTTGGCATTTTATAGTGAAATGATCGAAGACTGTATGGAAGATGGGCTTTCGGAGGGAGATGCGGTTTCGGCAGTAGGTTCTGTGAATGAAATTGCAGAGCAAATAATAGCGGATATTTCTCTCGCGAAGATCGTAAAGGAAAGAATAAAAACCAAACGGCAGTTGCGTGTGTGGGAAATCATACTTTTGGCCCTGGGTTCTCCTTTGTGGCTTGCGCTGGGCATTGCCGCAGTGGCTGTGTTCCTGTCGATTTATGTTTCTTTGTGGTCTGTGATTGTTTCTGCGTGGGCGGTGTTTGGCTCGTTGGCGGCATGTTCTCTTGGCTTTGTGTTGGCGGGGATTGTCTTTGTATGCATCGATAATACCGTTTCCGGAATTGCTACAATTGCTGCCGGACTTGTTTGCGCAGGAGTATCTGTTTTTGTATTCTACGGCTGCAAGGCCGCAACCAAAGGCATTTTGATGCTTACAAAAAAACTTGCGTTGTGGATAAAAAACTGCTTTATTAAGAAAGGGGAAGCATCATGAAAAAATCAACAAAGATTTGGCTGGGTGCAGCCGCTTCCCTTATTTTGCTTGGAGGTATTGTTTTTGGAGGTGTAATGTCAATGATTCAATGGGATTTTACAAAACTTTCCACAGTGAATATGGAGACAAATGAATATCAGATCAGCGAAGAATTCAGCGGGATTGCGGTGGGGACAGATATTGCGGATGTGGTGTTTGCTGTGTCTGAGAATGGAAAATGTGCAGTAAAATGTGAGGAAGAGAGCAAGCGGAAGCACACCGTCACCGTGAAAGAAGATACCCTTGTGATCAAGATGGAAGATAACCTAAAATGGTTTGAGCGGATCGGCATCCACTTTGCTGCGCCGAAGATAACCGTATATCTTCCCAAAGGGGAATACAATGGGCTTCTCATTCGGGAAGACACCGGAGATGTACAGATTCCCAAGGATTTTACATTCAAAACGGCGGATATTTCGCTCAGTACAGGCAATGTAGATTTTTCCGCGTCTGTTTCTGAATCGATGAAAATAAGAAGCAGCACAGGGCATATTCGCGTGAAGAATATATCTGCCGGTTCGCTTGATCTTGTTGCTACAACTGGCAGAATTACCGTTTCCAATGTAGTCTGCCGAAAGGATGCTGCGATTCAGGTTTCCACGGGAAAAACTGATCTGACCCAAATGTCCTGTAAAAATCTTACATCCAACGGCAGTACTGGAGATATTACCTTAACGGATGTGATCGTTACAGAAAAGCTGTCGGTAAAGAGAAGTACAGGTGATGTGAGATTCGAAAGCTCCGATGCCGGGGAAATCTTTATGAAAACAAGCACCGGCGCAGTTACCGGAAACTTGCTCTCGGAAAAGGTCTTTGTCACAAAAACCAACACAGGCAAAGTAAATGTTCCTGAGACGGTCAGCGGCGGAAAATGTGAGATCATTACAAGCACCGGCAATATTAAGATAACAATGAAATAAGCAAAAATAAAAAGTTGGCAGGTTCACTTTGCATTTTGATCTGCCAGCTTTTTAATAGCCTTATAATATGACGAAAAACGGACCTGCCTTTCGGCAGGTCCGTTTTAACTTATGGAAAGGGATTACATATCGAAGGGGGAGCGATGGGAGCGCCGCCGGTGGCGGATACAGCGACCTGAGCGAGTGGCCGCGGTCGATAAAATCGAGGAAAAGCGTGAGCCCGAAGATTTTATCGGGCACCGCAACAGGGGAACCCAGTTCAGCGCAGCTTAGGTGCAGATGTCCTGCGGAATGATAGCAAACGGACCTGCCGAAAGGCAGGTCCGTTTTAACTTATGGAAAGGAATTACATATCGAAGGGTTCCATGCCCAGAACGGGGTGACCAACAGTGCCCAGGTACTCCAGCAGCTGCTCGGGGTCTTCCTGGCAGATGGTCTCGTCGGCGACCATATCGGTGAAGTTCTCAACACCGTACATCTCCAAAACGGTAGCATCCAAACGCTCGCGCATCTGATCCTTCAGCATCTTGGGCATCCAGACGATACGGCCGGGGCCGCCTTCGGCTGCGATGAACTTCTTGGAAGAGATGAAGTGTTTGCCGTGGCCCATGAAGCCGGGAGTCTGCACACCGCCACCGGTCATAGAAGCCATCTCGGAGAAGCTCATACCCAGAGGTGTGATGCCGGGGTGCTCACGGCAGGTGATGACCACGCCCATGGAGCAGGGCTCAACGCCGCAGATACACTCGAAGCAACCACAGGAGGTCATGGGATCCTGGAACAGGGAGTACAGAGTGATCTTCTCAACAGCACCCTGGGAGTACTTGCAGACAGCCTCGTCCATAGAATCGTAACGACCCAGCTTCTCGTCCTGGCAGCCGGTCTTGAGGATGGGCTGGCAGGGACCTGCGGGATCCAGCTCCTGGGTAGCCTTAGCATCCAGCCAGGAAACAGCGCCACACAGACCCAAACGCTCGGGAGTAACGATACAAACGTGGCTGGGGGAGAAGGCCTGACACATAATACAGGTGTAGAAGGTGTCAACGGATTCGTCAGTCATAGAAGCCAAACGGGCATCGCGCTTGTTGAAGATCTCGTTAGCTTGTGCGCGCAGCTCCTTGTTCTTGTCAGCGTCAACAACGATGGTGACCTGGCACTTGTCCACAACAGCCTCGAACTCGCTCATGACCTTGGCGTACAGCACTTCGCCCAGGTGAGCAAACTTGAAGCCAGCCTCAAAGTCGGCCTTGGAGATACGGACACGGATCATATCACGCTGACCGGTGTGCATAACGCCCTCGATGCAGTTGATCCAGGCATGGATCTTACGCTCCATAACGGACTCGAAGTCGGGCTGCATAGCCTTACCGGCAACTTCAATGGTGTAGGACAGGGAGATCTTGGAGCCAACGGGGATGTCGTCGATCTCGGGGCCGATAACGGTGATCTTGTGATCCTCGACTTCCTGCATGGTCTTGGTCTGCACCAGCTCGAAGCAGTCCACACGGGAGCCGTCCACTTCCACCTGCATATCGCCCTTACGGATGATCTCACCCTCGAAGGCGGTAGCGTAGGAAACGGGAATGTCGATCTTGGTGATCTTCAGCTTGATATCGCGGGCTTCCAGAGAAGTTGCATTCCACTTCTCGGTATCCAGCTGCTGGATCAGGCTCTTGGGAACGCGGAACATATTCTCGGTCTCGTTGGAGATAACGGGGAAGCCCAGCTGAATAGCGCCGGCACCGTAGGAAACGATCTCGTCGGACAGGGACTTGTAAGCGTTAACAAAAGCGCGGATACGGTCCATGGTGTACTGATACAGAGCCTTGGTGTCGCCGGGGGTGATGTTACCGAAGATCAAAGCAGCACGCAGAGCCACGGAAACCACGTGGATAACGGACTGATCCTCGTAACCCAGGGGCACAACACGCACACCCTCACCCAGATTCATGCCGGCATCAGCACAGTGCTTGACGGAGCTGCCGGTCAGGGTGACGAGCAGGCCCTGTGCCTGGTAGGACTTGGCCAGGGCTACGGTCTCAGCGGGATCCTCAGCGCCGCCGATGATAACAGCAACACCGGGAATATCGCCGGTAACCAGAGGCAGACCCAGGTTACGGACGAATGCGTCGGACAGGAAGCCCATCTCGGGCTCTGCGTAGGGCTCAGCGCCCTGCAGATACTTCAGAACTTCCAGGAATTCTGCACACAGAGCAGAGGCAACACCACTGTCGAATGCGTCCTGCAGACGGGGGTTGCGGGTCATCATGGGCTTGATGTCATTTTCCAGAGCGGCCTTCAGCTCACCCAGGTTATTGATCTTCTTGCCGGTGATGGAATAGTAGCAGGGGATGTTGTAAGCGGTGTTGGGGAAAGCGACGGCTTCGGCCTCGCCGAACTTGGCGATGGCAGCGTCGATAGCGGTTACGGTACGCTCGTAGTTGTAGTCGTTACCGCTGAAAACTCTATCAAAAAGTGTCACGGTTTTTCCTCCTATTTTTAATCAAGTTCATCACGATCTAAGATCGCTTTGATGTTGCGAATTTCTTCGATTGCTTTGGGGCTGAAATCGTAGGGTGATTTACCCTGGCGGTCTGCGTCGATGATATCGGTGTTGTAGTGGATGCAGCCCAAGAAGTCCTCAGCGGGAATGGCGTTGCGGACGAATTCTTCGTCCTGGGCATCCCGGACCTTGTTGGCGACCACACGCACCTGCTTGACACCCAAATCCTTTGCAAGACGCTTTACATTCCGGTAGGTCTGTACGCTGCGGGCGCCGGGCTCAATGACCACGATAAACTGGTCCATATTCGCCGCAGTGCCTCGGCCCAAATGCTCCAACCCCGCTTCCATATCCATAATGACCACATCGTTTTTCCGATAGGTCAACGCGGACAGGATGGACTTGAGCATCACATGCTCGGGACAGACACAACCGCTGCCGCCCACATCCACAGTGCCCATCACCAAAAGCTTTACGCCATTGATCTCCTTGGAAAAGGTATCCGGAATGTCGGAAACCTGGGGATTCAACTTAAAAAACTTGTTGGCGGCGGTAGCGCCGGTGCGTTCTTCAACCAAAGTACGCATTTTGGAAATAGGGACGATGGCGTCCACTTCTTCCTGAGAAAGGCCTAAGGCCAAGCCCAGGTTTGCATCGGGGTCTACATCGGCGGCCAGGACGGTGCGTCCCTCGTCGGCGTAGAGTCTTGCCAGGGTAGAGGACAGGGTAGTTTTACCTACACCGCCCTTACCGGTAATCGCTACTTTCATTAGATACCCAGAGCTGCACGCTTGGCTTCAATGCAAGCGATCATCTTGTCGCCCAAAGCCTCGATATCGGTGTCCACAACGAACTTAGCCTCAACCCACTTGTTGACGCCGTTCTCGCCCTGGAGCAGCTCGGTGACTTCGGTAGAGCCCTTGGAGTAGGGATCCACGCCCAGGAAGGTCTCGATACCGGTAGCCACAACGTAGTTACCGATGGAAACGGCCTTCTCGGACATCCATTCGGGAGCGCAGCCGACCACGGGAACCTGGGAAATGTTGATGCCCCAGTCCTTAGCGATATCGGAAGCCAGCACCATCATACGGGAAATATCCACGCAGGAGCCCATATGCAGTACGGGAGGAATCTTAGCCAGCTCGCAAACACGCTTCAGACCTGCACCGCAGTATTCCTTAGCCTGCTCGGGATCCATCAGACCTGCCTTGGCAGCAGCCTGTGCGGAACAGCCGGTGGTGATCACGATGATATCGTTCTCCAGCAGCTTCTTCATCAGCTCAATGTGAGCGGTGTCGGGACGAACCTTGGGGTTGTTACAGCCGACCATAGCCACAGCGCCGCGGATAACACCGGAGTGTACACACTCGACCAGGGGCTTGGTGGTGCCGAACTCATCCAGCTGGGAGTTGGCAACAGTATCCAAAACGTCCTTGATAGCCTCAACAGAGTAGCCGACTCTTGCCTTCTGCTTCTGGTTGGGGATGTTGACCAGCTCGGGAGTACGGTTCTTGAAGTTTTCAATAGCCATCTTCACGATTGCCTTAGCGTTGTCACCGGCGGTCTCAGCATGGAACTGAATGAACTCGGAGTCGGGCATACGGGCAATGGGAGAGGTGGTGATGAACTTGGTATGGAAGCACTTGCTGAGGGGGCCCAGAGCAGGGAAGATACACTGCACGTCCACCACGATGGCTTCGCAGGCACCGGTGAGGACAACGTTCTCCTGGTTCAGGAAGTTACCTGCCATGGGAATGCCGTGACGCATGGCGACCTCGTTGGAGGTACAGCAGACACCGGCGACGGTGATGCCCTTGGCACCCATGGATTTTGCCAGCTCGATCATTTCGGGATCGTTGGCATAATGTACGATCATTTCAGACAGGGAAGGATCGTGACCGTGAACAACGATGTTCACGTTATCCTTCTCCATAACACCGATGTTAGCCTCGGTGTCGATGGGCTTGGGAGTGCCGAACATAACGTCGGAGAACTCAGTGCCCATCATAGAGCCGCCCCAGCCGTCGGACAGGCCTGCGCGCAGGGACTGACGGATCAGAGCCTCGGGCAGGGAAGAACAACCCATATGGGTCATGTGCATCGCAGTAGCGATTTCCCGGTCGATAGCCCGGGGCATGATCTCTGCCTTCTTCCACAGCTCCTTGGTGTGCTCAGGAGCACGCTGTGCAAACTTCTGCTCGCCGAAGGGGAAGCCGTTCTCCAGCAGGCCGATCTCAGCCATTTCGTGAGCCAGATCGTAAATGTCCTTGCCTTCGGTCTCTACGCCCCATTCCTTGGCGATGCGGATCAGCTTTTCAGGATCCTTGACCTGATAGTTGCCGCCCTCGCGGGTCTGGTGCAGGGTGTGCATAATTTCGCGGCCATGGTCAGAGTGAGCCGCAGTACCGCCTACGGTGAAACGCAGGTAGTTACGGGCGACGATGCCGTGCACGTCACAGCCACAGATACCGCGGGGGCTCTTGGGGGTGATACGGCAGGGGCCCATGGAGCAGATCCGGCAGCAAGTACCGCCTTCGCCGAATCCACAGTGGGGAGATTGATTCTTGACGCGCTGCTGCCAAGTGTCAGCGCCGACTTTATGAGCGGTTTCCAACAGCTCGTTGGTGGCAGCTTCCATTTCTTCAACAGACGTAGTGAATGCCCAATCCTTCAATGTGATTTCCTCCTATTTGTTGATTTTGCGCCAACGCAAATTAGCGCATTGTATATCAGTATTATTCTAATGCCTTTGGGTTCAAAAGTCAATGGTTATTTGCCCATAAATCGACGGAATTTCCATCCCCCGGGAGGGGATGCTCCGGTTTTCTCCCGAGGAGATTGACACTGCCCAAAAACGGTGGTATAATACAACGCAATTTGTAGAAAGGAGAGGAAATGCTGTGGCTGTTTTGTTAAAGCAGATGTTGGTGCTTTACATATTCATTATTGCCGGCATTGTTTTGGGCAGGTGGCGAAAAGATATGGCGCAAAAAAGCAGCATCTTAAGCTTTTTGCTGGTGAATTTGTTGCTGCCCTGCAAGATGTTTCTGAACTTCTCCCGTAATTTTACCGTATCCTATCTGCGGAACAATTATGTGACCGTCTTTATCGCGCTGGGTATTTTGGGACTGCTGATTCTGGCGGGAGTGCTGGTTGGAAAGCTTTTGACAAAGGATCAGTACGCCCGGAAGGTTTATAACTACTCTACTACCGTCGCCAATTATGCGTTTTTTGGATATGTGCTTGTGGAAAACGCCTTCGGTGAGGCGGCCATGAATGATATGATGGTGTTTTGCTTGCCCATTGCGCTGTACTGCTATACCTTCGGTGTTGCGCAGCTAATGGACAAAAAGGTATCTGCAAAATCTCTGTGCAATGTGACTACGATTGCGATTGCCTTGGGCATACTGGTTGGCCTTACCGGTATGCAGTTGCCGGATGTGATTACTATCGTGGCGGGCAATGCCGGCAGTGCGGTGGGACCTGTGAGTATGCTCTTGGTTGGTTTTGTACTTTCCGGATTTACGTTGAAGGAACTGCTGCCTACTTGGCAGACTTGGGTGTTCTGCGTCATTCGGCTTTTGATTTTGCCGGCAGGTGTTTTTGGGATTTGTATGTTGCTGCGGCAGTTTATAGTGCTGCCTGGGCCGGTATATCCCTACGCAGTGTTTATGGCGGCAATGCCTTGCGGCTTGAATCCGGTCATCTATCCCCGGCTGATCGGTAAGGATTGCTCGCTGGGCGCAAAGCTGATCCCACTGACTTCCGTTCTTAGTTGTCTTACCATCCCGCTATGGCTTTACATAACCGAATTATATAGCTAAAAAAGCTGCCGTATTTACGGCAGCTTTTTTAGCGTAAAAGTAATACCAAAGGAAATAAAACAGAGGTGAGGATACCGGCTATCACTAAGGATAAACTGCTGACAGCTCCAGCCAAAGGATCAATCTCGGTAGCCCGGGAGGTACCGATCACATGGGATGCGGTGCCTAAACCTACGCCTTGGGCAATGGGGTCTGTGATTCGCAGGATCTTGCATGCAAAAGAACCTACCAGGTTGCCCAAAATGCCGGTGATCACAATGGCCGCGGAGGTCAGTGCGGGAATGCCGCCGTTTTGTTCCGAGAGGACCACGCCGATGGCAGTGGTGATGGATTTGGGCAGCAGGGATACGGTCAAAGCTGTGTCCAGCTGCCAAACTCCGCAAAGGACACCAATGAAAAACAGGCTTGTTACAGTGCCTGCGGCAACACCGACCAGAATGGCACCCATTTGGTTTTTGAAGGCCTTTAACTGTCCGTAAAGGGGTACGGCCAGACTGACCGTAGCCGGTGTTAGCAGCCAGGTGATCCAACCGGAACGGGTTTGATAGAGCTGCAGATCAAAATCTGTTAACAGCAGAACGGCGATGGACAGCGCAGTTGCGATCAGCAGGGGATTGCACAGGGGCGAGCGGGTCTTTTTCTGACACCATAACCCCAGTTGATATGTAGCCAATGTCAGCAGTAAAGGGAAAAGGGAAATATCTTGCAGAAGTTCTGTCATTTGCGCTTCCCCCTTTTGATCAGCCATTGTGTCACCAATCCACTGACACCCAATACCAGGAATGTAGAAACAACGATAATGGTGATGATTGCCGCTGCGTTTTGGGAGATAACACCCCAGTATTCCAAAATTTTTACGCAGATCGGTACATATAAGACCGGCATAACGGAGATCAGCCAGTTGGCAGCATCCTGCACCTGTGCAGTTTTCAAGATCCCTGTGGCCAGCGCGATCAGCAGCAGTACAAGTCCGTAGATGGCGGCGGGAATGGGAAGGGGAATGACCCGCTCCAGCAGCTCTCCCAATCCGGAAAACAGAAGAATATACAGTAATTGGGTAATGTATTTCATAGAGATCCTCTTTGTTTATTGATTTTCGCTTAATTTGCGTATTTCTTGGGCAATGGTGCAGTTGGGGGCGTGAATGCAGTTTTCAAAGCGGCAATCCACGTCCACGACTTTTCCGTCTTCGGTTTCCACAGCAACCATACGGCTTTTGTCCAAAGTGCGGCAATAACCGCTGAAAAAATATTCTTTCTCCATTTTATTCCTCTTGTATACAGAATCCACCGGGGGCAAGGGCTTGTCCGTTCAGCCGGTGGCCCATCAGCACAGTGCCCTCCGGAATGTCCCAGCTACCACCGCTTTGATTTACATAAACCTTTATAGTTTTGTTCGCATAGAAGCGGCTAAAGCCGATTTTTCCCTCTCCTGCCTGGGAAAAACGAATGTCACCCAACTGCAGCGCAGGGTGCTCTTTGCGGAGAGTTCCCAAGGTCCTGTAAAGACCCAGCAAAATGGGATCGACCTTTCCCCAGGGGCAGGTGCGGCGGTTGAAGGGATCTTTGTGACCCTCCATACCTGCCTCGTCGCCATAGTAGATACTGGGCGCACCGGGGAGAGTGTACTGGAGAAATGCCGCCGTAAAAAGCTTTTCCTTTGCCTGTTCCAAAACTTCCGGGGAAAGCTTTTTTGTTGCAGCCACCTCCCGGCTGTAATCAAAATCATCGACCAAGGCGGTGAGGATCCGGGGCGTGTCGTGGCTACCCAACAGATTCATATTGCAGGCAAGGACCTGAGGGGGATAATTTTCTGCGATGGTCATTACTGTTTCTGCAAACTGACTACCGTCATCACTGCCTCGCAGGAAGTTCAGAATTGCCGTGCGGAAGGGGTAGTTCATACAGGAGTCCAGCACTCCCTCGGTGAAGTACCGGCGGCGAATGCCATAGGCGACTTTGTTGGATGCATCCTCCCAAACCTCGCCAATGAGCAGAGCATCGGGACGGAGCTGCCTCAGCCGTTTTTTGAGTGCTCCGATAAATTCGTTGGGCAGCTCGTCTGCCACATCCAGGCGGAAGCCGTCTGCGCCCAGCTTCAGCCAGTGAGCAATGACGGAATCATCACTACCGAAAATATAGTCCATAAAAGCCGGGTCTGATTTATTTACAGTGGGGAGGGTATGGAAGCCCCACCAGCTTTCGTATTTGTCCGGATATTGGTGGAACTGATACCAGGAATAGTAGGGAGAATCTTTGCTTGCGACAGCTGATTCAAAATAGGTGCTCTGGGAGCCGGTGTGAGAGAATACGCCATCCAAGACCACTTTGATACCCCTTTTGTGGGCAGCTTGACACATCGCACGAAAATCTTCCGCTGTACCCAGCATGGGGTCGGGAGTTTTGTAATCAGCGGTGTCATAGCGATGATTGGAAAAGGCTTTGCTGATAGGGTTGAGATACAAAATCGTCGTGCCGAAAGAGGCAATATAGTCCATCTTTTCGGTGATTCCACGGAAATTTCCGCCGAAAAAGTCGTTGTTCAGCACTTCGCCTTTTTCATTGGGCTGCCAAACAACTTCCTCGTCCCAGGAATTATGAATAGTATAAGGCTCCAACTTCCCGGTCAGCTTGCAATCTCCGGACTTGTGGAACCTGTCGGGGAAAACCTGGTAGATCACAGCGCCCTTTGCCCAATCCGGGGTGGTGAAATCTGCCGGTGTGCAGGTAAGCTGCCACCGGTCACCTGCTTCCATATTGGTATGGTGACCTTGCTTAAACAACCGGAAAGAACCCTCCGGCTTGTAAATCTTAAAATAATAAAAGTACAGACCCGGTTTCAGCGTAAAGCTGCCGCTCCAAATCTCATAATCGCCTTGTGTTGATTCTTTTTGTAGGGGAGCGACTGTACCGAGTGTGCAGTCTTCCAAATCCAAAACGCATTCCGCTTTTACAGCCCCAACAGAGCAGGGAATGTGAATGTGCAGACAGCAGGATTGCCCTTCGGCTAAAGTGCCGAAGGGCGATTTGTATTCTGTTTTCTGAGAATCAAATAAAATCCGCATTGTTAACCTTTCAGCATTTTCTGAAACAGCGCCATATACCGCGCAGCGGGCTTGTCCCAGCTGAAATCCTGCTGCATATCGGTCTTCTGCAAAGCCCGGAAGGAATCCTGTTTGTTGTTGTACAAATGCAAGCACCGCTTGAGTGCGCCAAGGAAATCATCTGCATTGTAGCTTTGGAAAGTAAAGCCCAAACCGCCATGGCCGTCCTCGTCAACAGGGGGGACAGTATCCCGCAGACCGCCGGTTGCGTGCACAACGGGCACAGTGCCGTAGCGCATAGCATTCATCTGACTTAAACCGCAGGGCTCACTCTTGGAGGGCATCAGGTAGATGTCACCGCCGGCGTAGATCCGGGAAGCAAGCTTGAGATCAAAAGTAATCTTTGCAGCCACCTTTTGGGGGAATTCCTGCTGCAAAGAACGGAAAAAGTTCTCATAATGACTTTCACCGGTGCCCAGGATCAACAGCTGGCAATCCTCTTCCCACAGAAGTCTTCGGGCAATATGGCACAGCAGATCCAGGCCCTTGTGACCGGCCAATCTTGTAACCATCACCATCAGCGGCACATCAGACCTCACAGGCAGTCCCACTTCTTTTTGCAAAGCGGCCTTGCAGGCGGCCTTGCCTTCGGTGAAAGTTTCTGCGTTATAGTGGGCAGGCAGAGCAGAGTCTGTTTCCGGATTAAAGGTGTTTACATCAATGCCGTTGGTGATGCCGGTGAGCTTGCCGGCATTCCCGGCAAGAACGGAAGACAGCCCATGGGCATAATAGGGGAGCATCAGTTCTTTCGCATAGCTTTCCGATACGGTGGTCACCAAATCGGCGCACTCGATAGCACCCTTCATCATGTTGACAGCCCCGTCCATATCCAGCCGCTCCCGGTAGGTCCAGGGAAGACCCAGCACATCATCAAAGAAATCGCTGTCTGCCCAGCCCTGATATTCAATATTGTGAATGGTGAACATACACCGGGTGTTAGGGAAGAAGGGATAATACTGAGATTTCAGAAACACCGGCACCAAGGCGGTCTGCCAGTCGTTGCACTGGATCACATCGGGGATAAAGTCGATAGAAACCAAAGCATCCAGGCAGGCTTTGGCAAAATAGGCATACCGCTCCCCGTCGTCGCCGTGGCCGTAGGGCGCGCCCTCCCGGCCACCGAAGTAATACAGATTGTCCAGAAAATATACCTGCACACTGTCATTGCGGTTTTTGAGTTTATGCACACCGGTGTACTGCTGCCGCCAGCCCAAAGCTACGTGGAATTGCGCCACCAGCTCTGTTTCAAAGGCAGGATTGTCCAGTATTTTCTTGTAATAAGGGAGGATCAGCGCTACCTCGTTGCCTTCAATCCGGGACAGGGCGGCAGGCAGTGCCTCCATCACATCTCCCAGGCCGCCGGATTTGATATAGGGCGCGCCCTCCGATGCCAAAATGGCAATTTTCATACAATTTCTCCTCGTTTGATGATAATAGGCCGGTTGGGTGTGCCGATGAGTTGCGTGCCGGGCTGTATCACCACATCCTTGTCCAAAATCACATATTTCAGTTCGCAGTTTTCGCCGACCACAGTGTCGTTCATGATCAGACAGTTTTCAATCTTAGCACCGGCCTTGACAGTGACCTGTCGGAACAGAACGCTGTCCCGGACACTGCCCTCCAGCATACCGCCGTCTGCCACCAGACAGTTGTCGATGGAAGACGCTTCGCCGTAGTAGGTGGGAACCCGGTCGCGAACCTTGGTGTAAACCGGATGGTTGTAGTAAAACAGGTCGTGGCGGGTGCGACTGTTGAGCAACACCAAAGAGTTGTGGAAATATTCCTCTACGGACTCATTAAACATGGCGAGGCCGGGGAAGTTATACACATTCAGTGTAATTTCACCCCGTTGCCAGCTGCCCAGTACCAAGTCCCGGTCCATATGATACAGATTCCGGGCGATGCACTCCTGTACCAGCTTACGCAGCAGGCGCTTGGACAGCACAAAAAGGTCCATAGATGCCAAATAATTGGCAGGTGCGGCATAGTCAACAGCCAAATCAGAAATTTCACCGGCTTCGTTTAGCTGGATGGCCAGGTCCAGCTGCTTTTTGCCGTTGGCAATGCCTGCCTTTGTTACCACGGTGATGTCCTTACCGCTTTTTATATGCGCGTTCAGTACGCTGTTCAAGTCCAAATTGCACAAAATGGCGGAGTCAGCCATGACCACATACTCATCTTCCGGGCCAAAGTTAATAAAGGTCATTGCATGATAAAGACCTTCCAGCTTGCCCCGGTAGCTGTGGGAGGAGGACATGGCAAAGGGGGTCAGAAATTCCAGGCCGCCTTCTTCCAGCTCTAAGCCCCATTCCTCGCCGGAGCCGATGTGGTTGATAAGGCTTTGATAATTCTGACGGGATACAATACCGATATGGCGAATGCCTGCAGCTGCCATATTGGAAAGGTGGAAGTCGATCTGCCGATAGCGGCCGCCGAAGGGAATGCTGCCCATAGTGCGCCGGTGGCTCAGCACATCCATATTGGCATCGTTGGCAAAGATAATACCCATTACATTCATAGTGTGTCCCTCCTTTACCGCATTTCGCCGGGCAGAACCACCGTGCCGGTTTCGACTACAGTGTTCTTTGCCACAACGCTGATAGCTTTTTCTTCCTCGGGGGTGAAGACACCGCCAACCACCGCGTTGCGGCTGATCTTTGCGTTCTCACCCACAATAGAATGGCGAACAATAGCACCGGATTCGATGGTCACACCGGGCATCACCACGGAGTTTTCCACCAAGGCGCCTGCGCCTACGGTGCAGCCGGTGGAGATAATGCTGTTTTGTACAGATCCGTAAACTTCAGAGCCCTCGGCAATAAAGCAGTTTACGGTCTTGGCTTTTTCGTCAATGTAGGAAGAGGGGAGGGCGTTGTTCCGGGCATAGATCTTGCTGCGCTCGTCACCCCGGATGTTAAAGGCGGGCTCTTTGCCCAGCAGGTCCATATTGGCCTCCCACAAAGAATCGATGGTGCCCACATCCTTCCAGTAGCCGTCAAAGGGATAGGCCATCATCTTATGACCGGCATTCAGCAGACCGGGAATGATGTTTTTGCCAAAATCGTTGGAAGAATTGGGATCAGCTTCGTCTTCAACCAGCGCTTTGTGCAGAACATCCCAGTTAAACACATAAATGCCCATGGAGGCGTTGGTGGACTTGGGCTTTGCAGGCTTTTCCTCAAACTCGTAAATGGAGTTGTCCGGGTTGGTGTTCAGAATGCCGAAACGGCTGGCTTCACTTAAGGGAACATCCCGGACAGCGATGGTGCAGGAAGCACCATTCTTTTCGTGATATTCCACCATAGCGTTGTAATCCATCTTATAAATATGGTCGCCGGACAGAATCACCACATACTCCGGATCAAAACGCTCGATAAAGTCGATGTTCTGATAAATGGCATTGGCAGTGCCCTTGTACCAGCCGCTTTTTTTGTCGTGCCGCTCATAGGGAGGCAGCACCTGGGCGCAGCTACGGGTTTTGTTCAGACCCCAAGGTTGTCCGTTGCCGATGTACTCGTTCAGCTCCAGGGGCTGATACTGGGTGAGGATACCCACCGTATCAATGCCGGAATTGACGCAGTTACTCAAGGGAAAATCGATAATGCGATATTTGCCGCCGAAAGGAACAGCGGGTTTGGCAGTCTTCTCGGTGAGGACCTTCAACCGGCTGCCTTGACCGCCGGCCAAGAGCATTGCGATGCAGCGTTTTTTCTGAACAAGCATAGTAACAACTCCTTAATAATGGTAAAGTAAAAAGGGGTACAATTCCTTTATACATAGGATATCACATTTTTGCAGAGAAGGAAAGGGGTATTTTTTGCTAAAAACCTGTGTAAAAATATGGCAGTTATGACGAGAAAATGAGGGAAAAACGCAAAAACTGCCACACGATGTGTGGCAGCAAAATGCGGGTTAAGTATTCTTCTTGGGAAGAACCTTATAGAAATGGGTGATATTCAGATCCTCGTCCGTATCCAGACCGTGAGAGCCGCAGTCGCCGTCAATTTCGTGGCAACCGTGATCCATCGCAAAGCCCATAAGGGTGTTGTGCTTACCCCAATGCTCTGCGATCATTTCGTAGTACATACCGAAGGTTCTTGCGTTGGTGCGAAGTTCGCCCAAAGCATCGACGCTTTCCGGACCGGTCTTGTGCATACGGGTGTCGTAGTTTCCGTTGTACACACAGATGAAGTCGTGCTTGTCTTCCAATATCAGCTGGGCGGCCTTGGCGTTGACCAGCTCAATGGAATCGTAAAGGTAGTAATCCATATCCCGTTCCAAATAAATGTTACCCATGCTGTCCTTTGCGGTGGATACCAGGGCGGGCTTTTTGCCGGCCCGCAGCAGGGCGTCAAAAATGGTATCAATTTTGATCACCGGTTTTTCATATTTTTGAATGCCGTGAACTGCGGGCTGAGCGCCGGTATACATTGTGCCAAAGCAAACCGGGGTGACAGAAGGCATCACGGTGCAAAGGGGCAGCTGCAGCTCGGTTCTGTCGGTTACTTCGGTAAGAAAGTGGGGATACTTTTGGAAAATCCACTGGGCAACAGCATCGGGATTGTACATAAAGATCCGGTCGGCTTTCTTGCCGTTTAACTGGCTGTCTATGTAAGCGCACAGGTCAGCATTGGGCGCAGCGGCTTCCTTGGGCGGTTCAATACCGAGAGCACAACACAGTGCAGCGCACAGTGTGTCCAAAGAGGTAGAGTTTCTCATAATCGGTCTCCTTTGTGTTTTATGTTCTATATTATATCACAGTATTTTTGCCCCTGCAACGGCAGATTCGACAATGGCTTTTTTGCACAAAAAATTGGGGTCAATTTTGTGGAAAATCCATCTTGTAATTGGGGATCATTCGTGATAAACTGACCCAAAATAAAGAAAGTCGAACTTCCCAAAAACTGTGCTGTTTTGCGGGTCTTGGCAAGCCTGCAAGGAGGAAACAGCACCGCAACGTGATTGGCCAGAAGCAATGGACAAAACGGAGGAAGTAAAAATGATAAAAACAGACCGAACGGACGAAACTGACCCAGCACAGCTTCGGGAGGAAGCAAGCTTGACTGTCAATGAACCCTTCCGGGGCAGACAGTTTGCGGCAAACAAAAAGCTCACCGAGGAAGAAAGAACCCTATTGGAAAACACCCTTGCAGAGGAAGAAAGCCTCCTGTTCGCAGTGGTGGGTGATTTGAATATCCGAAACCACTATGCCCGCTCCGTTCTTGCGGTAACGGACAAAGGCCTCTACGGCTTGGACGAGAATTTTGAAAATGGCATTCGGTCGCACAGCTTTGATGGCTTGAGCCGGGCGTTTGTCAAGCGCTGCTATGGTAATGCGCTGCTGATTTTTACGGATGAAGAGGACAACCACATCAATTTTCTGCGCTTTTCTTATAAGGAAGCCCCTGTTTTCGATGCTGCTGCTACCTTCATTAACCGGGTAGCCTCCGGCAATGACCGGGAAGAGGAGCTGCGAACGATTGAAAGTTCCTTTGAAAAGCAGTTCCGGGTCTGCCCCAAATGCGGCCGGACCTTGATTCGCCCCGGCGCGCCCTGTATGAATTGCCAGTCCAAGGATAAGGTGATTGGGAAGCTGGGTCGTTATATCCTGCCATATAAGGGCATCCTGGCGATTTGCCTGCTGTTGGCAGTGGTGACCACCGCGGTGTCTTTGGTGCCGCCCTATATGACCAAGGTGCTGGTGGATAGTGTGCTGCCTAACGGGGATAAGAACGGCCTGTTGCAGTGCGTGATCGTATTGCTCGTTGCCCACCTTATCCACTATGGCGTTGGTGCTGTTCGTTCCCATTTTATGCGTGTCACCGGCGACCGGATCATGACGGATATTCGCAACGATGTCTATGAAAAAGCCCAAAAGCTGCAAATGCGCTTTTATGACCGCACCTCCACCGGCTCGGTCATCAACCGCATCAGTGGCGACAGCCAGACGATCAACGCATTTATGATGCGTGTTACCCAGGAAGTGGTGGTGCAGCTGTTTTTGCTTATGGGCATCATCGTGATTATGTTTGCTATGAACTGGCAGATGACCTTGCTTGCCTTGGTGCCGGTGCCCTTTGTGGTCATGGGTTCCCGGATCTTCGGCAAAAAAGTGCGGCCCTACTACCGCAGAAGCTGGCGCTATTGGTCGGCAGTTACCAGTATTATGACCGATACCATCCCCGGTATCCGTGTCATTAAGGCCTTTGCAAGAGAGAATCGCAGCGTGGACAAATTCAAAAAGGCCAATAATTTCTGGTTGCAAACGGATATCAAAGTCTCCCGGATTGTTACGTTGTTTCCGAATGTGGTGGGCTTTGCCGTAACTTGCGGCTCTCTGCTCATTTGGAGTGTAGGCGGCAACTGGGTCATTGAAAAGCCGGAGTTTATCTCCGCGGGCCTGCTGGTGTCCTTTATTTCCTACGCGTCTATGTTCTATGGCCCGGTGAACTTCTTCGCCAATTTGAACGATTCCTATCAAAATTTCCTCAATGCCGCTGAGCGGCTGATGGATATCATCGATGCCGAGCCGGAAAATGATTTCTCCGGCGGCAAGCACCCGGATAAGCTCCACGGTAAGATCGAATTCCGGAATGTGAACTTCTCCTTTGACCGGGCGAAAAAGACCCTGACCAATGTGAATTTTGTCATTGAACCCGGTGATATCGTGGGTATTGTGGGCACTACCGGTGCCGGTAAATCCACTATCATCAACCTGCTGATGCGTTACTATGACCAGTACGATGGCGAGATCTTGGTGGACGATATCAATATCCGGGATATTGATATGACCTTCTACCGCTCGGAGCTGGGCTATGTCCAGCAAGAGCCCATGATGTTCCATGAGACCATCTATCAGAACATTGCCTATGGCTGCGAAAATGCCACTGTGGAGGATGTGATCCACGCGGCGGATGTGGCCAATGCCCATAGCTTCATTGCCCGCCTGCCCGACGGCTACGATACGGTGCTGGGCGAACGGGGCGTAGGCCTGTCCGGCGGCGAACGGCAGCGTTTGTCCATCGCCCGGGCGGTGCTGAAGAACCCCAGCATTCTGCTCTTTGACGAAGCTACCGCCTCCGTTGACTCGGAAACCGAGCATCAGATCCAGGAGGCCATCGAGCAGATGATCCAGGGCAGAACTACCTTGATGATCGCCCACCGCCTGTCCACCTTGCGCAAAGCCAATAAGATTATCGTGGTGGACAAGGGTAAGATCCTGGAAATGGGTACGCCCGAGGAACTGATGGAGAAGAAGGGTAAATATTATAAGCTGATCCAAATCCAAACCATGTCCGCTGAAATTCAGAAGACAAAAGAGGAAGAGAGGCTGTGAGTATGGAACGAATCTATATTGATGGCAATATGGCCCAATTTACCCGCAAGGATATTACCACTGTGGATGTGCAGCTGCAGGACGGCACGACCTTCCAAAATGTAGAGCCCCGCTGCCTGTTTCCTTCTTCCAACGGAAGAAACTTCATTACCCTTTTGGATGAAAACGGTATAGAGCAGGCGGTGATCCGCAGCTTGGATACCCTGCCGGCGGAGCAGAGGGAGATCATAGAGGGCTGCCTTGCCGAGTATTATCTCATTCCCCGTATTACCAAGATTTTGAACACCACAGAAAAGTTTGGCCTTATCACCTTGGATACGGAAACTGACCGGGGGCCTGCCCGGATCGAGATCCGCAATCTGCTCTACGGTTTCAAGCAGGTGGGTAATCGCCTGCTCCTGCGTGACGGCAATGACAACCGCTACGAAGTTCCTGACTTGACTAAATTGGATGCCAAAAGCCGTCACCTGCTGGACAACTTCATATAAAAAACGAAGACCCGTGGCTCAGCCACGGGTCTTGCTTATTTTCCGAAGAGGGGTCTTGCTACTTTCTTGTAAAGCAGCAAAGTCAGTACCGATATGGCAACGCCCTTAATGAGATTCAGCGGCGCGACAGCCAGCAGGACAAAGCTTTGCAAAGAAGTGATGCTTGCGTTTATTTTACTTCCCATGCCGATGATATCATCTAAAGGCAGACCGAACAGCTGGGAGAACTTGGGCAGCAGATAAATGGCGTTGAACATACTGCCGAAGATGGTTAAAAACAATGTGCCGGTCACCAATCCCCACAGGGCGCTTGCCCGGGTCTTTTTGGTGTGGTAGACGATCACGGCCGGCAGAACCAGGCTGCAGCCAACGGCAAAATTGGCAAAATCTCCCACAAATGCGGTGGAAGTACCCTTTAACAGCAGCTTCAGAATGATCTTTACTGCCTCACAGGCGACAGCGGCTGTAGGGCCTAAATAGAAACCGCAAAGCATAACAGGCAGTTCGGAGAAGTCCAACTTGTAAAACTCCGGGGCCAGGAACAGCAGGGGAAAGTCCAGCATATGCAGCACCGATGCAATGGCGCCGCAGATGGCCACGGTGCACATCCAACGGGTCTTGGAGGTGCGCCGGGTGGCAGGGAGAAAATGCTCCGCAATTTTTGAAACCACCGTGAGAGCCGCAATAATTCCTGCGCAGCACAGCACAAATACAAAGTTTTCTTTCAATTCAGTCCACATATTACCACCTCGATAAAAATTGCCCTGGGTATAGGATACCCAGGGCATAAAAATACAGTAAAATTCCTCTTCTTCCATCCTGACTGTACAGTCGGTATCGGAATTGCACCGATTCAGCTTGCGCTCGCGGACTTTTACCGCCGGTCGGGGATCGCACCCTGCCCTGAAGATATCTATGAAATTACCAATAGATTACCACGGCTGCACCGACTTGTCAAGAAGACAGGTCTATGCTACAATATAATTACTTGGTAGGTGCTGTGGCGGTAGGTACTGTGGAAGTGGCAGTTGGTGCGGTAGCAGTGGGTGCTGTGGCTACAGTAGGCGCAGTTGCTTGAGGAAGTGTAGCAGGAACTTGGCTGTGCTTTACAAGGGCCTGCATAGAGCCCTTTGCGGCAGTGTCGGTAATGTCGCCGCCAATGACCTGGTCTTTATATACCAAGAGCGTGGCGTATACCGGCTCAGTAGCGCCGGGGTAGTTGGTTACCTTGTATACATAGCGCATCACGGTTTTGCCGGAATGCTGGCTTAAGTCGTACCCGGCGCTTTTCTGCAGATCGTTGTAGCGGGTAAAGATCTGGTTTTGCTCCTTGGGAATCCGCACCTGACCGGATTCGGCGGGAGATGTATTCACCTGCCACCCCAAATTCTCCAAAAACTGCACCCGCCCGTCATTGCTAGCCATGGATGGGGCAGCGGTGGGCTGGGAAGAATTCCCGCCTCCCAATAAAAGGATCAGCCCAAGGATCACACCGGCCACAGCGGCCAGTGCGATCAGTACTTTCTTCATATTGACCTTTGCGGTCATGACCATCATAATAAAATCCCTCCTGGTTAAGTTTACAGTACATTGTATTAGCTTAGCCCGCGGGGTAGAACGGAGAATTATGGAACGGTTGGACAAATTTTTATGCGACTGTGGGGCAGGCACCCGCAGTCAGGTAAAGAGCATACTGAAAAACGGCAGAGTGACCGTGGACGGAAAGCCGGAGCGTGACGGCAGCCGGAAAATTGACCCGGATATCCAAAGTGTTTGCATAGACGGAGAACGGCTAAGCCGCCGGGGCAGGGTAGTGGTGATGCTCAATAAACCTGCCGGATATGTTACCGCAACAGAGGATAAAAACGAGAAAACAGTAATGGAACTGCTGCCGGCGGAATATGGTCATCTTGCGCTGAAACCTGTGGGCCGTTTGGACAAGGCTACTGAGGGCCTGTTGCTTTTCACGAATGATGGCGATCTTCTCCACAGGCTGATCTCTCCCAAAAAGGAAGTGCCCAAGCTCTACTATGCTAAGCACGAAGGCTCAGCCACAGAAGATGATGTCAAAGCCTTTGCAGAGGGCATTACCCTGGGCGACGGCACAAAATGCCTGCCTGCAATCTTGCAACCCTTGGGCCCGGGGGAGAGTTTGGTGACGGTCTATGAAGGAAAGTACCACCAGGTCCGCCGGATGCTTGCCAGCCGTCAAATGTCGGTGACCTATCTGGAACGTCTTCGAGAGGGAGACATTTGTTTGGGAGAGCTGCCCCGGGGTCATATTCGGGAGCTGACTGAGGCGGAAATTTCTACATTGGCAGAAGTGTAGCAAAATGACGAAAAAAGATCAGAGAAATCCGCATTTTATCAATGGTTTTAGCTTGTCGCGGACGATTGATGTTGGGTATATTACATAAAAAATCCGATAGATTTTGCAAAAAAATGTCAAAAAAGACTTGCAATTTGTGCAAAAGCAATATATAATGGCTCTGCAATTTGTGAAAAATGTATTTGTGCAATATTCTAACAGGAGGGAATTGAAATGGCTAACAGTGTATTTCAAAGTGTGATCCAACAGTTAAAAGAAGCCTCTGACCGTGTGTTTGGCGTGATAGATAACGAAGGTTTTGTCGTCTCTTGCACAGAGACAGAACTGCTGGGTGAACGTTGGCAGGAGGCTGTGCAAAGCTTAGCTGACAGTGGCGAACAGACTGTTGTTGTGGGACAGAAAACCTTCCGTGCGATTTGGGGTGCAACTGGCAGCGTTGAGTATGCCGTGTTCTGCCAGGGCGAGGATGCCCAGAGCCAGTTGCTTTGCAATATGGCCTATATTGCCCTGAACGATGCCAAGTCCTATTATGAGGAAAAGCACGACCGGGGTACTTTTGTCAAAAACATCATTATGGATAATATCCTGCCTGGCGATATTTATGTCCGGGCCAAGGAACTGCATTTTGCTACCGATGCGCCCCGGGCGGTGTTCCTGGTGCGGCAGATGGGTGAAAGCGAAGCCACCTTGGTGGATGTACTTTCTGATCTGTACCCGGATAAACTGCAGGACTTTGTGCTGAGCATCAACGAGACCGATGCTGCCATCGTCAAGCAGCTTTCCGAAGTTCCCTCCAATGAGGAACTGGAGAAGATGGCCCGTCAAGTAGAGACTGCTGTGTCTGAGGAAATGGGTGTTTCCACCGTTATCGGTATTGGCACTGTGGTTGGCCACCTGCGGGAACTGGCAGATGCTTACAAAGAAGCCCAGACCGCTATCGAGGTGGGCAAGGTGTTTGACACCGAGAAGAGCATTATCAACTATGAGAACTTGGGTATTGGTCGTCTGATCTATCAGCTGCCTACTACTCTGTGTGATATTTTCCTGTCCGAGGTGTTCAAGAAGAATTCCATCGACACCCTGGATCACGAAACACTGTTCACGATCAATAAGTTCTTTGAGAACAATCTGAATGTGTCCGAGACTTCCCGGAAGCTGTTTGTCCACCGGAATACCTTGGTGTACCGTCTGGAAAAGATCAAAAAGCTCACCGGTTTGGATCTGCGTCAGTTTGATCATGCTATCGTGTTTAAGGTAGCATTGATGGTTCGTAAGTACTTATCCTCTCGGGAACTTTATTAAGTTTGCAACATAAGCCGCACAGAAATGTGCGGCTTAAAGCCTGTATTTAGGCCTTAAAATGTTTGTAGAAATTGTGAATTTTCTGTGTTTCCAGCATTTCACAGTTTTTTCTCGTTGACAGGCCTAAGGGCAATATGTTACAATTTGGTTACAATAATTCTGGAGGAATTTTGGAGAAAAGATATGATTGCGTTTTCTGATGTAACAAAATCTTATTCCGTGGGCACCCATGCCCTGCGGGGTGTTTCCATGCAGATAGAAGACGGTGAGTTTGCTTTTTTGGTCGGTCCCTCCGGCTCCGGCAAGTCCACCATTATTAAGCTTATCACCGGTGAATTGAAGCCCACTTCCGGTACGGTCCATGTGAACGGCTATTCTTTGGAGCGTATCCGCAAGCGTGAGATCCCTTATCTGCGCCGTACAGTGGGCGTTGTGTTCCAGGACTTCCGTCTGATCGATACCAAGTCTGTTTATGACAATGTGGCTTTTGCTATGCGGGCCATCGGTGCCCGGGAGCGGGAGATCCGTGAGCGCGTACCCTACATACTGGAACTGGTTGGCCTGGAGAATAAGAGCCGCCGCCACCCCACGGAGCTGTCCGGTGGTGAGCAGCAGCGTCTTGCTATTGCAAGAGCCCTGGTGAATAACCCCTCTACCATCATTGCCGACGAGCCCACCGGTAACTTAGACCCGGCTCGTTCTTTGGAAATTATGAGTCTGCTGCAGGAGATCAACAATTTGGGCACCACTATGCTGGTGGTCACCCACGAGCGTGATTTGGTGGAGCGGTTTGGAAAGCGTGTCATTGCCATCGACGAAGGTTTGGTGGTTCACGACGGAACGGATGGGTATTACAGACTATGAAATTAACAAATCTTGGTTATTTGATCAAAGAGGGCGTCCGTGGTATCTTCCTCCACGGCTTTATGTCCCTGGCCGCTGTGGTGGTTACGGTGGCCTGCCTTTTGATCGTGGGCAGCTTCAGCTGCCTGGTTTACAATGTAAACGTGATGGTTGATGACTTAAACAAGACCAACGAGGTCCTTGCTTTTGTGGACGATTCCCTTACCGACGCGGAGGCAAGAAGCATCGGTACGATCATCAACCAAATCCCCAATGTGCATAAAGCAGAGTTTGTCCACCGGGACAAGGCTTGGGAGAGTTTTGTTGCCGACCACGGTAACGATCCTGCCTTTGACGGTGTGGATCCCAAGACCACGATCCGGCATCGCTTTATGGTGACGTTGGAAGACAATGATCTGATGAAGGAAACTGCCGCACAGTTGGAAAGCATCACCGGTATTGACAAGGTCAACGCAGCCTATGAGATCGCAAGAGGCTTCAGCACCATCAAAAATGTACTGCATATCGCCTCTGTTGCGGTTATCGGCGTGTTGCTGATTGTCAGCTTGCTGATCATTTCCAATACTGTTAAACTGGCTATGTATGACCGCAAGGATGAGATAGCCATTATGAAGATGGTGGGCGCGACCAACGGCTTTATCCGATTGCCTTTCGTGGTGGAGGGCTTTATTCTGGGTATGGTTGGCGCTATGATCGCCTTCTTCCTGGAGTGGGCTATGTACAATGCATTGGTAGAAAAGCTGACAGTGGTGGATACCCTGCATCTGTTCAGTTTCGTGCCCTTTACCCAGCCGGAACTGATGCAGACCATGGTGGCGACCTTTGTGGCTGCAGGTCTGTTTGTTGGTGTGGTAGGTAGCTGGACCTCGATCCGTAAGTTTATGGATGTTTAATTGCCGCGTTAGGAGAACATAATGAAGAAAAGACAGCTTTTGGTCAGCATCATAGCCGGATTGTTGGCAGCGGTGATGGTTTTCGGACTGATCGCTATGGCTATTCCCACGGTTGATGCTGCAAAGACTTCCGCTGAGATTCAACAGGAAATCGAGGCGTTGAAGAAAGAGCACAAAAAGAATAAAGAGAAGCTGAATGCATTAAAAGGTCAGTTGGCAGGCAATCAGACAGAAATAAACCAACTGGTTGCCCGTAAGAATGCCATTGACCAGGAAGTATTTTTGCTGAATCAACAGATACAGAATCTGTCCAAGCAGATTACTATATACAATGGTTTGATTGCTGATAAGCAGGCCGAACTGGATACGGCCACAGCCCGATGGGACGAACTGAACGAGCAGTACAAAGCCCGGGTTCGTGCGATGGAGGAAAACGGAAGCGTATCCTATTGGGCAGTTCTCTTCCAGGCAAACAGTTTTTCCGATCTGCTGGACCGGCTGAATATGATCGATGAGATCGCGGCTGCTGACCAGCGTCGGATGAAGGAACTGAATGAAGCCGCAAAGGCAGTGTCCGAGGCAAAAAACGGTCTGGAATCAGAAAAGGTTGCTTTGGAAACCAGCAAAAAAGAAATGGAAGAAACTTCCAAGCAGATGACTGCGTCCCAACTTGAGGCGGAAGAATTGCTTCAAACTCTGATTGCAAAGGGTCAGGCCTACCAAGCGCTGATCGACGAACATGAGAAGATCGAAAGTGAATCTCTGAGAGAGTTGAGCGCAGCGGAAACTGCCTATGATAAAGCCAGAGAGAAGGAATATCTGGAATGGCTGGCAGCCCAAAAGCCCCCTGCCAACACAAGTGGTTCCACAGTAGATGCAAGCGGTAAGGTGTGGCTGATGCCTATTAGCTATACGGAGTTTTCCAGCCCCTTTGGTTGGCGGAAGCATCCCATTTATGGCGATACCCGGTTCCATGCCGGTGTTGACCTGTCTGCTCCCACGGGAACACCCATTGTGGCTACTCGTGCCGGTGTTGTGACGACGACCTCTTATGAGGCTGGTGGCGCAGGCTACTATGTAAATATCAACCACCTGGACGGTTTCGTGTCCCGCTATATGCATATGACCCATTTTATCGTGGTTGAGGGTCAGACGGTGCAAGCCGGACAAGTCATCGGTTACTGTGGTTCCACCGGAGCATCCACAGGACCGCACCTGCATTTTGGCGTGTACTATAACGGCTCTGCAGTGAATCCGGCGCAATATATCAATATCAGATAAATACAGAATATCCCACAGCTCCACTGGGGCTGTGGGAAAATTTCCATTTGAGGTACTGTGATATGAGTTGGAAAAAGTGGATCATTAGGACGTTGTCTTATGTACTGGTGGCAGCCTTGGCATCAGCGGTAACGCTGTTTGTTTGGGTAGCCGGGCAGGGAAATGACAAACTAATGGAATTGCAACGGATAATTGACCATTACTTCGTAGGCGAAGCGGATATGGAAAAGGCGCAGGATGCGGCCGCAGCCGCATTGGTATATGCCTTGGGCGACCAGTGGAGTTACTATATACCGGCATCGGAAATGAGCGAGCATATGGAGTATAAGGAGAATTCTTCCGTGGCCATTGGTGTGAATATTGCTGTTCGGAAAGATAATACCGGTATTGATATCCTTGGTGTATCCATGGGCGGCGCGGCGGAAGCGGCAGGTATTTTGCCCGGAGATATTCTCATCATGGTGGATGGTCAATCCATCGTAGGTATGGATTTAGATCAGGTAACTAACCTCGTCAAGGGCGAAGAGGGTACGGAGCTGACTGTTACAGTAATCCGCGAAGAAGAGGAAATAACCTTCAAACTGAAGAGGAAGAAGATCACAGTTGCCGCAGGAAAAATGGTTGCAGATGATGTTGGATTGATCCGTATCAACAATTTCAATACGGATTGCGCAAAGGAAACCCTTGCCGCCATTAAGCAATTGCAGGAACAAGGCGCTAAGAAACTGATTTTCGATGTGCGCAATAATCCCGGCGGCTATGTGTCGGAAATGATCGATGTGCTGGATTATCTTTTGCCGGAGGGCGTTTTGTTCCGCCAGGAAGATCATTTGGGGAATAAAAGCGAAGAAAAATCTGACGAATCCTGTTTGGAAATACCTATGGCGGTGCTGATAAACGGCGACAGCTACTCTGCTGCAGAGTTTTTTGCGGCAGCGCTGCGGGAATACGAATGGGCTACTGTCATGGGAGAAAAAACCTCCGGTAAGGGTTATTACCAGTTGACCATCACCCTCTCCGACGGCTCTGCAGTCAACCTTTCCAGCGGAAAATACTTCACGCCCAAAGGCGTGAATCTGACAGAAGCCGGCGGCTTGACCCCAGACAAGACTGTAACTGTAGATGAAGAAACGGCAGAAAGAATTGCGTATAATGGTTTTTTGCCCCAAAATGATCCCCAAATCCAGGCCGCTGTGGCAGCTTTGCAAGGAAAATAACACCTAAAAAAGCGGAAAAATCTTGACTTGACAGTTTTTATCTTCTATAATATTAGAATGATTTTTAACCAAGAAAGGACTTGTGTTTTATGGCTAAGGAATTTAAGATTACCAGTTTGCGTCTGGCAGACCTGGAAAAGGAACTGAATTATCTGAAAACCACCCGTGAGCGTGAGATCGCTGCAATGATCGCAGAAGCCCGCTCCTACGGCGACTTGTCCGAAAACTCCGAGTACGATGCCGCTAAGAATGAGCAGGCTAAGCTCTATGGCCGTATTGCTGAGATCGAGGACATTCTGTCCCACGCTGTCATCATCGAGGACGAGAACGAAGCTTCCGGCCGTGTTGGTTTGGGCTGCAATGTTACCGTTGAGGATGAGACCGGCAAGCGGATCACTTATAAGATCACTGGCTCCCAGGAAGCCAATCCTATGGAGTTCAAGCTGTCTGATGATTCTCCCTTTGGCCGCGCTGTCGTTGGCAAGGCTGAGGGCGATAAGTTTACCGTGAATGCACCTTCCGGTTCTTATACTATGAAGGTCATTGCTGTTACACGCGAGGGCTAAGCCATGGCAGAGATTGTACAGCAGGCTGAATTGCCTGTATCCGAGCAGGCGCAGATCCGCCGGGAAAAGCTGGCGGCGCTGCAGGCCGAGGGCCGTGACCCCTTCCAGATCACCAAGTTTGATTTCAATTCTGACTCCGCAACCATCAAGGGCGACTACGAAGGCTTTGAGGGCAAGTCTGTCCGCATTGCCGGCAGACTGATGAGCAAGCGCGGCCAGGGCAAGGTTATGTTCTGCGATCTGCAGGACTCCACCGGCCGTATCCAGCTGTTCGTGAAGATCGACGAGCTGGGCGAGGAGGAGTATGCCCGCTTCAAGAAGTACGATATCGGCGATATCGTGGGCGTTGAGGGCGAAGTGTTCAAGACCCGCACCGAGGAAATTTCCGTCCGTGCCAAGGTCGTGACCCTGCTTTCCAAGTCCCTGCTGCCCCTGCCCGAGAAGTACCACGGCCTTACTGATAAGGAGATCCGTTTCCGTCAGCGCTATGTGGACCTGATGGTGAACCCCGAGGTGAAGCAGAATTTTATTGTCCGTTCCAAGTTCATCAAGTTTATGCGTGCATATCTTGATAATATGAACTACATCGAGGTGGAGACCCCGGTGTTGAATACCATCGCCGGCGGCGCATCTGCCCGTCCTTTCATTACCCACCACAACACGCTGGACATCGATATGTATATGCGTATCGCCACCGAGCTGCCTCTGAAGCGGCTGATCATCGGCGGAATGGACCGGGTGTATGAGATCGGCCGTATCTTCCGTAACGAGGGCATGGACCCCAAGCATAACCCCGAGTTTACCTCTGTTGAGTTGTACCAGGCCTATGCTGACTTCCACGATATGATGGATATCGCCGAGGGTATCATCTCCGGCGCTGCCAAGGAGATCCTGGGCACTTACGAAGTGGAGTGGATGGGCGAGAAGACCGATCTGACCGCCGGCTGGCGCCGTATGACTATGGTGGAGGCAGTTCGGGAGTATGTGGGTATCGACTTTGATGCCATCACCGACGATGCCGAGGCCGTTGCTGCTGCCGAGGCCAAGGGTGTTGAGCTGGCTGATGCCGCTGAGAAGACCTGGGGCAATGCCCTGTATGCCTGCTTCGATCAGCGGGTAGAGGAGCATTTGATCCAGCCTACATTCATCACTATGTACCCTGTTGAGGTCAGCCCTCTGACCAAGCGCAGCCCCAAAGATCCCCGGCTCACCGAGCGTTTTGAACTGTTCATCTGCCACTCCGAGCTTGCCAATGCTTACTCCGAGCTGAACGACCCCATCGACCAGAGAGGCCGCTTTATGAAGCAGGTGGAGCAGCGTGAGCGTGGCGACGATGAGACCGAAATGCTGGACGAGGACTTCCTGAATGCTATGGAATACGGTATGCCTCCCACGGGCGGCATGGGCATCGGTATTGACCGTACCGTAATGCTCCTGACCAACAACGATACCATCCGCGAAGTCATCCTCTTTCCGACGATGAAGCCCCTCGATTAAGAAAGCGCCGTAAAATAGCGGTATTACAGGGTTTTCAAGACCTTACAAAAACCGATTTACGACACATTTACGACAAATGAAAAAATGAAGACACCCTATGACCGTAAAAAGTCATAGGGTGTTTTTGCATATTTTTATTAAACGGACCGACAAATTGAAATTGGATTAGTTGTCTTTATCATTTTTATCTTTGTCCTTGTTAAGCGAAACGCAACCTAAACATAGAAATGTTGAACCCAAGCACAAATATACTGTACCTAATCTACTATCGTTTGCAAAATTGATTATTGAACAAATGTAAAAGCATAAAGATGACACGAAATTTAAAACTGCTGTTAATTTATTGCTTTTCATTTTAACTCTCCTCCAAATTCAAGTTTATCGAATTGATTGCATTATACCACAGAGAAAAAATATTCCGTTATCAATTCGGGAGTTTCTATCATTCCACCTGCGATCCACCATTTTAAGGTTTCAATAAAGGTGGATATAATATGGTTTTTCCAAAACGCTTCCGGAATATTGGTTGGGCGTTCGAAGAGGGAAAGTTGACTTTCTACAAGGGTTTCTAAATTGGCACGAAAATACTTCAAAAACAAGTCGTTGTTTTGAGATGCCAGCAGAGCAAGAATGTTGTTGTCGTTCTTTTGCAAATGCTGAAACAGGTGCAGAAAAACGGAGTCGGAACCGTCGCAATCAAAGATGTGTCGATGGCCGTGGGGATCATCGTTTTCTGTATCAAATATGTGGCAGAATAATTCCTCACAAAAGGCTTTCAAAAGATAATCCTTTGTTTCGAAATGGGAATAGAACGTGGCTCTGCCGATATCGGCAACCTCTATGATTTCACCAACAGTGATTTGGTTAAAATCCTTTTGGGATAGGAGCTTGGTAAAAGCGTGAAAGATCGCTTCCCGTGTTTTTCTTTGCCGTCTGTCCATACAATTTCTCCAATTTGTTCCGTAATGAATAACCCTGGGCTATCGTATGTTGCAATGATTGCCCGGTTTTATATAATATAACCGAACAATGTGTTCGATAGCATATATATTGTATAGCAGATGCTTGCGTGTGTCAACGGGAGGTATTTATGAAAACCGAGAAGAATATTCTGATTGCCTTTTTGCTGAATTTGCTTTTTTCTGTCTTTGAGTTTGCAGGCGGTATTTTTACCGGCAGTGTGGCCATCGTGTCCGATGCGGTCCACGATATCGGCGATGCCGCCAGCATCGGTATTTCCTATTTCCTGGAAAAGAAAAGCAAAAAGCAGCCCGACGAAACCTATACCTACGGTTATGGTAGGCTTTCGGTCATCGGCAGTGTGATTACCACCCTTATTTTGCTGGTTGGTTCTTGCTTTGTTGTGTATAATGCCGTGTGCAGAATCATCAAACCCACTGAAATCAACTATAACGGTATGATCCTCTTTGCTGTAGTGGGTGTGGCGGTGAATTTTTGCGCTGCATTTTTCACCCGGGAGGGGGATTCGTTGAACCAAAAGGCTGTGAACCTGCATATGCTGGAAGATGTGCTGGGTTGGGCAGTGGTTTTAGTGGGCGCTGTTGTAATGCGGTTTACGGATCTTGCCATCATCGACCCCATTCTGTCCATAGGTGTGGCGGTATTCATCTTCGTAAATGCCGTCAAAAATCTGAAAGAAGCCCTTGACCTGTTCTTGGAAAAAACACCTCACGGCATAGATGTCCCGGAGGTCAAGGAGCATATTGCGCAGATCCATGGAGTGCTGGATGTCCACCATATTCACATTTGGAGCATGGACGGCTACCATAACTATGCCACAATGCACATTGTTACAAATGGCGATCCTCACGCGATAAAGGATGCCATCCGGGAAGAATTGCGGGAGCACGGTATTGGTCACGCGACTCTGGAGCTGGAGGGGGAGGCAGAGCTCTGCCATGAAAAGCACTGCCATATAGAGCCCCACGCCCACGCCGGCCACCATCACCACCATCATCATTAAAAAACCGCCCTATGGCTTTGGGTCATAGGGCGGTTTTCGCTAAGAAAAAATTGACAATAGACTATAAAAATGCTATAATACCCCAATATTGCGCATATAAATCTCTACATAAGCGGAGGAAGTTTAATGGGAATTTGGGAATTGCTGCTGCTGGCGCTCAGCGTGAGTATGGATGCCTTTGCAGTATCTATGTGCAAAGGCCTTTCTGTGAAGAAAGCCGGTCCTAAGGAGTGCCTGACCTGTGGCGCTTGGTTTGGCGGCTTTCAGGCACTGATGCCCTTGCTTGGCTTCTTCCTTGGTGCGCTGTTTGCCGGTAAAATCGAAGCCTTCGACCATTGGATCGCTTTTGGTTTGCTCGCTATCATTGGCGCAAATATGCTAAAAGAAGTCTTTGAAGCAGATTGCGAATGCTGCGACAAGAATGCAGATTTTTCTGTAAAGACAATGTTTTTAATGGCTGTTGCTACTTCCATCGATGCTTTGGCTGTGGGTGTTTCCCTGGCAATGGCCGGCAATGTAAATATTTACTTGGCGGTAGTGCTGATTGGTGCCTTTACCGGTACGCTCTCTGCCATTGGCGTCAAGATCGGTAACATTTTCGGCAGCCGCTTTGAGAAGAAGGCCCAGGTCACCGGCGGCGTGATTTTGATTCTGTTAGGCGTGAAGATCCTTTTGGAGCATTTGGGTGTGCTGTAATGAAACATAATCAGAAAAAAATACGCTTTTGGGCGTTTATGATTCTCTGCAATATCCTGTTTATTTGGGGAAATTCCTTGCTGCCCGGCTCAGTTTCCGGCGCTATCAGCAAGTTTGTGAGCTATGTGGTCTATCAAGTTATTCTAGGTCGGCCGGGATCTGGCTCTGGCGGGCACGGCTTGCTGCGAAAAGTTGCCCATTTTACGGAATTTGCCTGCTTGGGTGCGTGTTTGACCCGTTTTTTGTTCTTGCTGAAAAAACCTCGTTTGCTGGCGTTGGCCGGGGCGTTTTTGGTAGCTTGCTGCGATGAGACCATTCAGCGTTTTGTTCCGGACCGAGGTCCCAGCTTTAAGGATGTTTTGATCGACACCTCCGGTGCGGTGATAGGTATGACTTTGTTGCTTGTTGGGTATGCTTATGTCAAAAGGCGTAAAAAACAAGCAATGGAGGAAAATAATCAATGAAAAAATGTATCGCATTTTTGATGGCGTTGGCGCTGGCAATGGCATTGTCTGCCTGCAGATGTGCCAAAGAGCCGGTGTTAGATCCCACGACCACGCCCACAACTGCCGCAACAGAATCCACCAAGCCTACGGCGGGCAAAACCCTGCCCGGCACAATGGAGGAGAACATCAATAAGATCATGGAAGAAAACCCTGTTGAATTTATGGGTGGGGTCATTCCTTTGGATCTTACCGATGCCTCTGAGGATGCGTTGTTGGCATTCAAAAGCTATACCGGCCTTGAAGCCCGTGAGCTGATCAAAGAGGGCGCGGTCTATGAGCCTATGATGGGTTCCCAGGCCTTTTCTTTGGTGCTGGTGCGGGTGACAGATCCTGCCAAGGCTGAGCAGATTGCCCGGGATATGAAGGCCAATATCGATCCCCGCAAGTGGATCTGTGTCCAGGCGGACCAGGTGATGCTGGCAGGCTATGGCGATGTGGTGATGTTCATTATGTTGGACAGCGCCTTGGGCAAAACTGCCCAGTCCTATGTGGACGCATTTGAAAAGGTCTGCGGCAGCAAGCCGGACTTTACTCTCTGATAAGAACAGGGCAGCGGGCACTCCGCTGCCCCTTTTGCAAGGAGCTATTTATGGTATTTTCCAGTATCCCTTTTTTGTATTACTTTTTGCCGGCGGTGATCCTGTGCTATTTTCTGTCGCCTAAAAAGCTAAAGAATACGGTGCTATTGCTGTTTAGCCTGGTGTTTTATGCCTGGGGCGAGCCGAAATATGTGCTGTTGATGGTGGTAACCATTCTTTCTTTTTATCTGTGCGGCCTTGCCATTGACAAAACCGAAAAGCATAAAAAATTCTTTTTGATCCTATCTGTGGTGATCGGTGTAGGCCTTTTGGGTGTGTTCAAATATGCCGACTTTTTCATCTCCGGCTTTTCTGCAGCAACCGGGATCAGTGTGCCTCTGCTGCGCCTGGCTCTGCCAGTGGGCATCAGCTTTTATACCTTCCAAAGCCTGAGTTATACCATCGATGTGTACCGGGGCAATGTGCCGGCCCAGCGCAATCTCATCACCTTCGGCGCCTATGTGACATTGTTTCCCCAGCTGATTGCCGGCCCTATTGTCCGCTATGTGGATGTGGCACGGGAGCTTGGCAGCCGCAGCCATAGCTGGGAGGGCGTAGGTCAAGGCGTGCGCCGTTTTTTGATCGGTTTAGGGAAGAAGATCCTCATCGCCGATCAGTTCGCACTGCTCATTCAGAACTTCCGCCAGGCCCAGGAGCCTTCAGTGCTGTTTTACTGGATGTATGCGATTGGCTTTATGCTGAATATCTATTTCGATTTTTCCGGCTATTCCGATATGGCCATCGGCTTGGGACGAATCTTTGGATTTCACTTCGTTGAGAATTTCAACTATCCCTATATTTCCCGGAGCGTGACGGAATTTTGGCGTCGGTGGCATATAAGCTTAGGAAGCTGGTTCCGGGATTATGTGTATATCCCTATGGGCGGCAACCGGGTGGGTAAACTGCGTTGGACGGTGAATATTTTCACGGTTTGGATGCTTACAGGCCTGTGGCACGGCGCTGCATGGAATTTTGTCCTATGGGGGCTGCTGTTCGGCTTGCTGCTGATGTTGGAGAAAATCCTGCCGTTCCTGCAAAAGCTGCCTGTCGCCCTGCGGCATATTTATGTGCTTTTGGCGGTTTGTATCAGCTTTGTGCTGTTCAATGCCGAGAGTATTGCCCAGGCGGGGAGTGATTTGTCAGCAATGTTTGGCTTTACCGGACTGCCTGCAGTGACAGGGGAGACCCTCTATTATTTGCGCAGCTTTGCGGTTCTCTTCATGTTGGGCATCTTGGGTGCGACCCCCATCGTAAAGAAAGCGGCGAACAGGTTTTTGCCCACCCGGGTTGGTACGGTGTTAGAGCCTTTGGGGCTCATTGCGATGCTGCTTCTTTGCACAGGCTACTTGGTGGACGGCTCCTTCAGCCCGTTCCTGTATTTCCGCTTTTAAGGAGGGGTGATTATGAAAAGAAGTGGTATTTTTGCGGTAATCACCCTGTGGGCAGCACTGACGGCATTTGCTTGGTTTGCTCCAAGCAAGGAAGTTTCCCAATCTGAGCGCAGACCCTTAAAGCAGTTCCCGGAAATCTCCGCAGACACCCTGTTGAAGGGCGATTTTATGGAGAAATTTGAGGGCTATGCCTTGGATCAGTTCCCTTTACGGGACGATTTTCGCACACTAAAATCCCTGTTTTCCTATAAGGTTTTGGGAAAAATCGATAACAATGGCATCTATATTGCCGATGGCTATGCCGCAAAGTTGGAGTACCCCTTGAATCCGGTATCTGTAAACAATGCGCTGAAGAAGTTCGACTATATTTATACCACCTATCTGCAAAATACGGATTGCAAAATCTATTCTGCGGTAATTCCGGATAAGGGCTATTATTTGGCTGCGGACAAGGGATATCCTACGATGGATTACCCGCAGCTTTTTGCACAGATAGCGGAAGGAATGCCCTGGGCAAAACAGGTGGACATTACCGGCAGCTTGTTTGTTGCAGATTACTACCGCACTGACACCCATTGGCGGCAGGAAAAGCTTCTTAACACCGCCAATATCCTTTGTGATGCAATGAGTATTTCCCGTCCGGAAGGCTATAGCCCCACTTTGGTGAGCCGAGATTTTAAGGGCGTGTATTACGGCCAGGCGGCACTGCCTATGGGCGCAGAAGACATCTATGTTATGGAGAATTCTGACCTTGCCGATTGCCGGGTGTATAACTACGAAACAGGGAAGTATGGCAGCATCTATGATAGGGAGAAACTCTCCGGGAACGACCCCTATGATGTGTACCTGTCCGGCGCACAATCCCTTTTGCGGATAAAAAATCCCAATGCCGGGACCGACAGGGAACTGATCATCTTCCGGGATTCTTTTGGCAGTTCCTTAGCGCCCTTGCTGGTGCAGGATTATAAGACCGTTACCCTGGTGGATATCCGCTATATAAGTTCTCAGTTGTTAGGCAAGTTTTTGACCTTCCAAAATCAAGATGTGTTGTTTGCCTACAGTACCCTCATTTTGAACAATAGTGCAACCCTTAAGTAGAAAAGACCCCCTAAAGGGGGTCTTTTTCTGCTGCCGAAAACCCTCTTGCAAAGTGAGAAAAAATGGTTATAATATATAATAATGTATTATGGGATTTTTGGGAAAGGAGGAAGCCTATGCCTGCGAAAAAAAGTGCCCCTAAAAAGCGGGGTTATAAACATCATTTTAGCACCACGCAGATCATCGCGTTAGTATTTGCCGGGATTATTCTGCTGGGTGCAACACTGCTGACCCTGCCGGTTGCCTCCCGCAGCGGAGAATCCTGCGGGTTTTTCCCGGCGCTGTTCACCGCTACCTCTGCAACCTGCGTTACGGGCCTTGTGCTCTTTGACACCTGGACCCAATGGAGCGGCTTTGGGCAGACGGTTATCCTGTTGCTTATTGAAGTTGGCGGTCTGGGATTTATGTCCGTGGCATCTGTGGTTATCTTCCTTCTGCGGCGCAAAGTGGGCCTGAAGCAGAGAATGGTGATGGCTCAGGCGATGAGTGTCAACGATATGCAGGGCGTTGTGCGGCTGCAGAAGCTGGTGATCTTCGGTTCGCTGGGGATCCAGGCTGTGGGTATGGTGCTGCTGCTTGCCCGCTTTTGGCCGGAGTTTGGCTTTGTGCGGGGGCTTAAATGGAGCGTGTTTCACGCGATATCTGCTTTCTGCAACGCAGGCTTTGATATTTTCGGCGTGTTGGAGTCGGGCAGCAGCGTGATGCTTTTTAACGATGATCCCGTTGTGTTGCTTGTTTTGATGATGCTGATCACGGTCGGCGGTCTTGGTTTCTTGGTTTGGCAGGAGCTGGCGACCGTCCGTTCTTTCAAGAAGTTCAGTGTCTATACAAAATTGGTGCTGATCGCCACAGGCTGTATTATTCTGATCGGTTCCGGTGTGATCCTGCTGTTAGAGTGGGACAACCCGAAAACCTTTGGCCCGATGCCTGTGTGGCAGAAAATACTCAATGCCTTTTTCCAGGCGGTGACTTTGCGTACTGCTGGTTTTGCTGCAATAGACCAGGCTTTGCTGACGGACGGCGCAAAAGCCATATCCATGGTGATCATGCTCATAGGCGGCTCCTCCGGTTCTACAGCAGGCGGCCTCAAAACTGTGACCTTTGTGGTGCTGGTGCTGTTTATCTGGAGCAAGGCCCGGGGCAGAAGTACGGTGCATGTCTTTAAGCGCACGATCCCCCAGGAAAAAGCAATGGATGCCACCACCATTTTCTTGATTATGACCGGCCTTGCTTTCTTTGGTGGTTTCTTTATCGCTGCGACCTCACCGGTTAGCTTTACCGATGGCCTTTTTGAGGCAGTATCGGCCTTGGCAACGGTAGGCCTTACTGCCGGTGTTACCCCTGTGATGAGCCTGCCCGCCCAGGCGCTTATCATTGCCTTTATGTATTTCGGCCGGGTGGGCATACTGACCATCAGCTTAGGCTTCTTGATGGGAGATAAGGCGGAGGATCGCTTCCGCTATGCAGATACCAATTTGTTGATTGGATAGGGTAAGGAGGATTTCTATGAAAACCTATATTGTTGTCGGCTTGGGCCGTTTTGGCACGGAAGCAGCCAAGCGGCTGTGCGAATTGGGCTGTGAGGTGCTGGCTATTGATCAGAGCAGCGATTTGGTGCAGCATATCAGCGACAGCGTGACCCAGGCTGTTGTTGCTGATGCCCGGGATAAGGGCGTGTTGCGTGCTTTGGGCGTAGCCGATTTTGATTGCGCGATCGTTGCCATTGGCGGCAGCCTGGGCGATTCTGTCCTGGCTACTATGAACCTGAAGGAATTGGGTGTTCCTTATGTAGTCTGTAAGGCCCATGACGAGACCCACCGCCAGGTGCTGACTAAGCTGGGCGCGGATATGGTGGTGATCCCCGAGCAGGAGCAGGCAAATCGCCTGGCCCGGAATCTGTCCAGCCCCAATGTGTTGGATTATATTGAACTGTCCGACGATTACGGCATTATCGAAGTGCCCGCCCCGGCAAAGTGGATCGGAAAAAGCCTGAAAGACTTGAATGTCCGTGCCAAGCTGGGCGTAAATATCATTGCCATCAAGCAGGGCGAAAGTGTCAATGTATCTCCCGGTGCGGATTATACTATTTTAGAGGGCGACGTGATGGTCGTTTTGGGCGATACAGCTGCGCTGAACGCGGTGCAGAAGTTATGAGTGAACTGATTACTTCCCGGAAGAATCCCTTGCTCCAGCAGGTGAAAAAGCTCCTGTCCTCCCGGAAAGAGCGGGAGGAAACGGGCCTTTTTGTGTCAGACGGCACGAAGCTGTTGCAGGAGGCGATCCGCTGGTGGCCGGGCTTACATACGGTGATCCTTTCCCAGGGCGTGGAAATGGAGATCCCTGCCGGCGTGCGTGAGGTAAGAGTCCCTGAGGATGTGATGGAATCCATCTCTCCCATGCAAGCACCCCAAGGCGCACTGTTTCTGTGCCGCCTGCCGGAAAAGAAAGCGTTCACGCCAAAACCGGGTATGCTGCTGCTGGACGGCATCCAGGATCCGGGCAATTTAGGCACGATCCTGCGTACAGCAGATGCGCTTCAAATCCCGGTTGCTCTCTTGGAGGGCTGCGCTGACCCTTACAGCCATAAAGTCGTCCGTTCTTCTATGGGCGCTGTGTTCCGCATGGAGGTGGTGCAGACCACCTGGGCGGCTGCCGCGCAGGCCTGCAAAGAGGCGGGTATCCCTGTGGGTGTCACAGCTTTGGACGAAAAAGCCCGTGATCTGCGTGAATCCCCGCTGAACACGATGGCAGTCGTGATCGGCAGTGAGGGCCAGGGTGTCCGCAAGGAGATTTTGGAAAGCGCCCAAAACAGCTTGATCATTCCCATGAACCCCAATTGCGAATCCTTGAACGCGGCCATTGCCGCAGCCATTGTTATGTGGCAAATGAAAGCCTAAAAAGACAGAAAGGGTGAAAAGAATGCTCCTCCATTGGATTTGGTTTGCCGAGTTAAAGGATATTTCTCTTTTACATAAGCACCGCCTTTTGGAGCGCTTTGGCGACCCGGAGGAGCTATACCGTATGTCCGAGGAGGCCTTACTGAATGCCGGCCTTCCGGAAAAGGAAAGAAACGCCCTGCTTGACAAAAATTTATGGAAAGCCGAGCAGATTATAGAGCGTTGCACCAAATGGGATATTGGCGTTCTGCCTGTGGCGGACAGCGCCTATCCCAAGCGTCTGCGCAATTCTGCCGATGCGCCTATCGTGCTGTATTACCGGGGCGTTTTGCCCGATTGGGATGCAAACCCTTTTATTGGTGTGGTAGGCACGCGGAAGGCGTCAGCCTACGGCTTGCAGGTTGCCCATCAGTTGGGCAGCCAGATCGCCACCTGTGGCGGCTTCGTGGTGTCCGGCGGTGCGGCCGGCGGCGATACTGCCGCTATGCAGGGTGCAATGAGCGCCGGCTATCCCGTTGTAGGCGTGTTAGGCTGTGGCGTGGATGTGGTCTATCCCCACAGCAACCGCAAGCTTTTTGAGAAAATTGTGGCTGATGGTTGTCTGATTTCTGAGTATCCTCCGGGAACAGAGCCCAAGCCCTGGCACTTTCCTGCCCGCAACCGCATCATCAGTGGCGTCAGCAATGGTGTGCTGGTGGTGGAAGCACCCAAGTCCAGTGGTGCGCTGATCACAGCCCGTCATGCCTTGGAGCAAGGCCGGGATGTGTTTGTTGTGCCCGGAAATATCAATTCTCCCACTTGTGAGGGCAGCAATGCCCTTCTGCAGGAGGGCGCTGCACCGGTGCTTTCCGGCTGGGATGTGGTGTCCGGCTATAAATTTTTGTACCCCGGAAAGCTCCAAAAGAACCTAAACGTTTCTCTTTATACCGGTGAGGAAACTTTGGCGCAGGTGGCACAGACACCGGCACATTTGGAAAATTCTACGAATAAATCGGCAAAATCCGGGAAAATACCCATTGACAACGGGGAAAAATCCCCGTATATTGAATTAGTTAAAAATCGACCTGCTCTTGATGAAGAGGAGCAGGCTGTTTTGGCGTGCCTGTCAGAAAGTCCGCAGCAGGCTTCTGAAGTGATGGCTGCCTTAGATATGCCCTCGGGAAAAGTGCTGTCTGTTCTTACAATGCTGACAGTAAAGGGCTATGCAAAGAAGCATCCCGGCGGCAGCTATAGTATGAAATAATTGTGTTCGGAGGAAACTATGGGTTTCAATCTTGTTATTATGGAGTCCCCCACAAAGGCCAAGACCGTGGGAAAATATTTGGGTCCTGACTATGTGGTGAAGGCCTGCCGCGGTCATTTGCGGGATTTGCCCAAGAGCACCTTGGGTGTGGATATTGAAAATAATTTCACCCCCGAGTATGTCCCCCTGGCAGACAGAGGGGATATCATTGCAGAACTGAAGAAGGAAGCCAAGAAGGCCGATACTGTCTACCTTGCAACTGACCCGGACCGGGAGGGCGAGGCCATTGCCTGGCATTTGAAGGAGCTTTTGGAGCTGCCCGACAGCAAGACCAAGCGGGCCGCTTTTAACGAAGTTACGGAAAAAGTGGTAAAAGAAGCCATTGCCAATCCCCGGGATATTGATAGTAGCCTGGTGGATGCCCAGCAGGCGAGAAGAGTGTTGGACCGGATCGTGGGCTATCAGCTTTCTCCGCTGCTGTGGAAGAAGATCCGCCGAGGCCTGTCTGCCGGCCGCGTTCAGTCCGTTGTGACCCGGTTCGTGGTGGACAGGGAAAATGAGATCCGTGCCTTTGTACCCAAGGAAAGCTGGTCTTTGGATGTGAAACTGCGCCTTTTGGATAAAAATGGCAGCTTTACAGCCCGTTACTATGGCGAAACCAAAAAGCGGGAGCTGGCTACCGAAGCCCAGGTGCAGGAGATTATCAAGGATATCACCGATAAGGAATTTACTGTAGCCGGTGTAAAGCGGGCAGACAAGAAGCGCTCTGCCGCACCTCCCTTTACCACCTCTACCTTGCAGCAGGAGGCCTCCCGCAAGCTGAATATGACCCCCAAGCGCACCATGGCCATTGCCCAGCAGCTTTATGAAGGCGTGGATGTGGCAGGAGAAGGCACTTTGGGTCTGATCACCTATATGCGTACCGACTCTCTGCGCCTTTCCGATGAAGCTATGGCTGCAGCAGCGGACTTTATCAAGGCTCGTTACGGCAAGAACTATTATTACGGCTCTTTCCACAATTTCTCTGCCAAGGCCGGTGCCCAGGGTGCCCAAGAGGCCATCCGTCCCACCCATGTGGAGCTGGACCCCGAGAAAATCGAAAAGAGTCTTACTAAGGAGCAGTACCGGCTGTATAAGCTGATCTGGAGTCGTTTCCTGGCCTCACAGATGGCAAATGCAGTATATGATACCGTGTCCATCGATACCCAGTGCGCAGGCCACCTGTTCCGCAGCTCCCACCAGAGTGTGAAGTTCTCCGGCTTCTTAGCTGTTTATGAAGAGAGCCGGGACGAGGAAGCAGAAGCACCCGGCACACCGCTGCCCGATCTGCAGGTAGGGGACAGAGCCGTTGCCACGGAATTAAAGCCCGAGCAGCACTTCTCCCAGCCTCCGGCCCGGTTCAATGAGGCAAGTCTTATTAAGGAAATGGAAGAGCGGGGCGTTGGCCGTCCCTCCACCTACGCGACCATTGTGTCCACCATCCAGGACCGGGAGTATGTGAACAAGGTGGATAAGCGCCTGCAGCCCACCGCCTTGGGCGAAGTGGTCACCGGACTTATGATGGACCGCTTCACCGATATCATTGATGTGGAATTTACCGCCAATATGGAAACCCGCCTGGACCGGGTGGAATCCGGCGAGCAGGATTGGAAAGCCCTGCTTGCAGAGTTCTACCAGGGATTCAGCAAGGAGCTGACAGATGCGGAAACCGCCCTGGAAGGTACACGGCTGAAAGTGCCCGATGAAGTGACCGAGGAGATATGTGAGGTTTGCGGCAGAAATATGGTGGTGAAGATCGGCCGGTTCGGTAAGTTCTTAGCTTGCCCGGGTTCCCCCGAGTGCACCAATACCAAGCCCATCGTGGAGAAAATGCCCGGCCGCTGCCCCAAGTGCGGCAGTACTATCTTGAAGCGCAAATCCAAGCGCGGCTATGCCTATTATGGCTGTGAGCGCGGCGCAGAATGCGGCTTTATGACCTGGGATGTACCCACCGCAGAGGATTGCCCCAAGTGCGGACAGACTATGTTCAAGAAGTCCGGACGGGGCAGAATGAAGCCTTTCTGCATCAACGAAGCCTGCGAAAAATTCCTGCCGGAAGACAAGCGGGGCTACTATAAGAAGAAAGATGCCGGCGAGCAGACAGAGGAAAAAACTGCCAAGAAGAAAACCGCCGGCAAGCGCAAGGAGACCAAATGATGGTAAAAGTCATCGGCGCAGGCCTTGCCGGCACAGAAGCTGCCTGGCAGTTGGCCCAGCGAGGTATTTTGGTGGAGCTTTACGAAATGAAGCCCCATAAGAAATCCCCGGCCCACCATACCGATACCTTTGCGGAGCTGGTTTGCTCCAATTCCCTCCGGGGAGATAAAATTGAAAATGCCGTAGGCCTTCTCAAGGAAGAGCTGCGCCGCCTGGACAGCCTGATCATCAGCTGCGCCGATGCCACCCGTGTGGAGGCTGGCGGCTGCCTGGCAGTGGACAGACAGGGCTTTTCCGATTTGGTAACGGAGAAAATCCGCAGCCACCCTAATATTACTGTTATTGATGAAGAAGTCACCGAAGTGCCGGAAGGCCCGGTGATCATCGCCACAGGCCCGCTCACTTCCGATGCTTTGTCCAAAGCCATTGGCGAGTACTTCGGCAGTGACTATCTCCACTTCTTTGACGCGGCAGCGCCCTTGGTGACTGCTGAGTCCGTGGATATGAACGAGGCTTGGTGGCAGAGCCGCTATGACCGGGGAACTCCGGATTATGTAAACTGCGCCATGAATAAGGAGCAGTACGAGGCCTTTATCGCAGAGCTGATCTCCGCCGAGGAGGCAGAGGTCCACGGCTTTGAGGATAAGCGGGTCTTTGAGGGCTGTATGCCTGTTGAAGTAATGGCACGCCGTGGCCAGGACACCCTGCGCTACGGACCGCTGAAGCCTGTTGGCCTGGTAGACCCCAAGACCGGCAAAGAGCCCTATGCGGTGGTCCAGCTGCGGCAGGACAATGCCGCCAAGAGCGTGTATAATTTAGTGGGTTTTCAGACCCACCTCAAGTTTGGTGAGCAGAAGCGGGTATTCTCTATGATCCCGGCACTGAAAAACGCCGAGTTTGTCCGTTACGGTGTCATGCACCAAAATACTTTCCTGCAAAGCCCCAATCTGCTGGATAAGTACTATGCTGACCGCCGTAACCCCCTGGTTGCCTTTGCCGGACAGATGACCGGCGTGGAGGGTTATGTGGAAAGTGCCGCTTCCGGTTTCTTAGCGGCTGTTGCTATGGCGGCTAAGGTGCAGGAGCGGGAAATTCCCGACTTCCCCAAGGAAACCGCCATCGGCGCTTTGGGCTTGTACATCAGCGACGGACGGATCGAAAATTTCCAGCCGATGAATGTGAATTTCAGCATCATTGCGCCTCTGGAGCAGCGGATCCGCAAGAAGGCTGAAAAGAATCTGGCTATTGCCAACCGTTCTTTGGCCATTATCGACGAACTGAAAAATAAAGGTATATAGACGAAAGAGGTGCGGCTATGAAGATCATTCTGGACGCAATGGGCGGTGACAATGCCCCCATGGCGCCTGTAATGGGCGCTATTCAGGCAGCCAAGGATTTTGGCGCAGAAATCACATTGATAGGCAGGGGAGAGGAGATCCTGCAAGCCCTCCGTGAGCAGGGGATCGAAAAACTGCCCAAGGGCATTGAAATGGTCCATGCTGACGAGGTGGTGGATATCCACGAGGATCCTGCTGCCGCTGTACGGAAGAAAAAGAACTCCTCTATGATGTTGGGCCTTAAGATGCTTGCTGACGGTGAGGGCGATGCCTTCATTTCCGCCGGCTCTACCGGTGCGCTGCTTAGCGGCGCAACCTTGATCGTAAAGCGGGTCAAGGGCATTCGCCGGGCAGCAATGGGCCCCGTGATGCCCAATAAGGCCGGCACTAAGACCGTCTTTTTGGACTGCGGCGCAAACGCCGAGTGTACGCCGGAATTTCTGCTGCAGTTTGGTATTGTAGGTTCTCTGTATGCCAAGAAGTACTTAGGTGTGGAAAACCCCAAGGTGGGTCTTCTCAACATCGGCGCTGAGGACACCAAGGGCACGCCCTTGCAGAAAGAGGCCTATGCACTTCTGCAGGAGGCGAGCGAAAAGGGTCTTATCAACTTCGTGGGCAATACCGAGGCCCGTGATGTGCCTTTGGGCGCGGTGGATGTGGTGGTCTGTGACGGATTTTCCGGCAATGTGTTGCTGAAATCCATTGAAGGCACTGCTATGTTTATGGGCAGCTTGATGTCCAAAATGTTCAAGAAAAACTTCCTCAGCAAGCTGGCAGCCCTGTTTGTGATGAAGGATATCAAGGCCTTCAAGAAGCTGCTTGACTACCGTGAGATCGGTGGCACCCAGTTCTTAGGTATCCGCAAGCCTGTTATCAAAGCCCACGGATCCTCTGACGAGCGGGCTTTCCGCAATGCGGTACGCCAGGCAATGGATGCAGCCAATGCCGACTTCTCTGCGGAGCTGGAGCAGAGCCTGCAGGCCCTTTCTGATAAGGAGACCGCAGATGATTAAGTATTTGGAAACCGCCATCGGCTACCGGTTCAAGAATATTATGCTTCTGCAAAATGCCTTGACCCACTCTTCCTATGCCAACGAGCATTGGCACGATAGCCTTAAGAGCAACGAACGGCTGGAGTTTTTGGGAGATTCCGTTTTGGGTATGGTGGTCGCGCAGCATTTGTTCCGCAATTTTCCCAATCGCCCGGAGGGCGACCTCACCCGTATGCGGGCAGATATGGTCTGCGAAACAGCCTTGGCAAAGATTGCCGAGGAGATCAATTTGGGCGAGCATTTGCTTTTGGGTAATGGCGAGGAGCAAAACGGCGGCCGCAGCCGCCCGTCCATTTTGGCTGATGCTGTGGAGTCTGTGATTGCGGCATGCTTCTTAGACGGCGGTATGCCCGCGGCGGAAAGCTTTATAAGCCGCTTTGTGCTGTGTAATGTGCCGGGGGATAAGCCTGCCAATTTGGACTATAAAACGGCATTCCAGGAACTGGTGCAGCAGAAAAAGAATCAGCAGATCGCTTACCGCCTTGTAGGGGAAAGCGGCCCGGACCACGATAAGGAGTTTACCGTGGAAGTGACCCTCAACGGCAAAGTTGTGGGACAGGGCACAGGCACCAGCAAAAAGCGCGCAGAGCAGAATGCTGCCAAAGAGGCAATGGAAAAACTCTTCCATAAATAAAGAAGACAACCACCCACAATGTCATTGCGAACCAGTCCGCAGACTGGTGTGGCAATCTCCAAAAGCTTTTGACAATCTTAAATAAATTGCATAATCCCTCCTGTGGCGGAAAAAATACCACAGGAGTGATTTTCTATGACGGAAAAAGAGTATGGAAAACTGATAAGCAATATGGCTCCCAAGTCGCCCATTGTCAAGGATTGCTTCAATGCCTTTTGGATCGGGGGACTGATCTGCACAATCGGCCAGCTGATTATGAATGGTTATGCCGCCTTGGGCCTGGATAAAACCGATGCCGGAACGGCCACATCAATGTCGTTGGTATTTCTTTCTGCATTGCTGACGGGCCTGAGCCTTTACGATAATATCGCCAAGCACGCCGGCGCCGGTACATTGGTACCCATCACCGGCTTTGCCAATGCCATCGCCGCCCCCGCCGTGGAATTCAAAACCGAGGGGTTCATTCTTGGAGTTGGTGCCAAAATTTTCCAAATAGCGGGACCTGTAATTGTGTACGGGGTTTCAGCTTCGGTGGTGTACGGCCTAATCTATTGGATAACAACGCTGTTCTAATAAGTTAAATATCAATGCAAACTTGCAAAAACGCCACCTTTAAGGTGGCGTTTTTTATCACTAAAGCGAATTTAATTTAGTCAAAGATATATAAATGACTAAATTAACTTGACGAATGGATATAATGGGCATATAATGTAAGCAGAATTCTAGAGTGGGGTAATTCTATGCGTAATTATAACTACGAGAAAATATATAACAAGCTCCTGACACCGGAGATCGTGCAGCTGTTGGCGCAGATCCATGAACACAAGGGTGAGCATGTAAAGGCGCAGGAGGATGAGCTGACCCATTT
>JAZNNO010000049.1:0-30216 GCA_045580345.1 Faecousia sp. | reverse complement strand
CCATCCATTCGGATGGTGTTTTTTATTGGCCTGTTTGGCGCACTTGCGCCAAAGATCTCCAGATCAGCAACCCGACGCCTTACCGACTGGGCGTAGCGGAGGAGGTAGGCAAAGCTGTGGCCCGCTGCCCGCGGCAGGGGGAGGGGCATAGCTTTGTGTGCCGCGGTCGACAAAATCGAGGAAATGCGTAAGCCCGAAGATTTTGTCGGGCACCGCAAACGTTCAAAGTACCAACCAATTATTTTGAGTTGTATAGTGCGGGCAATAACAGATGGTTCGAGTCCAACAGGGGACACCAAAAATCCCGTTCACGAAAGTGGGCGGGATTTTTACTTATTACTTATTACTTCTTCACTCTTACTTCAAATAATGTTTTGAACGGGATTTTTGGAAGGTAATAAGTAAGAAGTAATAGGTAATAAGTATTGCGGCTTCGTAACGAATTATAAAAACAATGCTTCGCATTGATTTTTGCTGCTTTTATGCTATAATTCACTAAAGGCGGTGATGACTTGAAAAAAGTATTTAGCAAAATAGGAACATTTTTTGGAGCGTTTTTTGGCATAATATTAGCTTTGCTTGTGGGGATATGTTTTGTTTTACTGTTACCGCTTGATTATATCAAATATAAACGCTCTCTTTTTTATAAAAATGAACATAAAAAGTATAAGTTTTTTGCTGGCTCAGGTTTCTATTTTGAATTTTATAATGAGATTGCGAAAAACGATTTGCCAATTAAATATATGTTTAATCCCAAAAACGATGCTTTAGAGTGTGGTTGGTTTGTTTTTGATAAAACTTTACTGATACCGGATTCTATGGTTGAATATCATTCGGATGTTGAAAAATGGTTTTGTAGTGAATATGATGGTGGTCATGATGTTGCTTCCGTTCCGTTAGACGAGTATTTACAACAAGAAATTGCTACTATAAATGAACTTTTAGAATATAATGTTTGTGATAAAGCTGTTGTTTTAGTAGATGTTAATAACATTGAGAATATAGAAATTGCTAAACAAGAAAATAGATTTTTGATTTATGATGATAATAGAGAAGAAGTAGTAAAAATTTTTTGTAGCAACAACATAAAATAAAGAAAAATTCTCGGTTTTCACCCAGTTCTTTTTTGGTTTCCTTGATGCATTTGCATCCAGGATCTACCGATCTGTAGTCCTTCACTTTACCGACTGAGCGTAGCGAAGGAGGTAGCCAAAGCTATGCCCCGCTGCCGGTGCCAGGAGGAGGGGCACCGCAAACGTTCAAAGTACCAACCAATTTTTGCGATGTATAGTGCGGGCGAAATCAGCTGGTTCGAGTCTAACAGGGGGCGCCAAAGGAAAATCCGTTCTCGAAAGAGGACGGATTTTTGAATAAATAATGAAGAATGAATAATTATTGCGGCTTCACTGCTTTTGTGCTATACTAAACCCAAGACGGTGATTTATGAAGAATTTTTCTGTTAATTACTTTGCATTATTCATCGCTTAATTATTAAAAGAGAATGGATTTTCAGATGAATAATGAAACATTGGCTCACTAAATTCTTGCATCCTCGCCGCTGAAATTTTATTATGAATTTGATCTAAGAAGCATTTATTTCTCAAACTGAAAGGAATTATTTTTATGGATTATGTTCTTAGAACTTTTGGGTTATCTAAAAAATATAAAAAGCAATTGGCGGTAAATCATGCTGATATGACGATTTCTCGAGGCGATATTTATGGTTTTGTCGGCGAAAACGGCTCGGGTAAAACCACCATTATTCGCTTAATCACCGGGCTTATTTTTCCGTGTTCGGGAAGTTTCGAATTGTTTGGAGTTGATAACCGCTCTAAAAGAATTGATGCAGTACGCCGCAAGGTTGGCGCTGTTGTTGAGAATCCTTCGATATATCTTAATATGTCGGCTTATGATAATCTTAAAATGCAATGTATGTTGCTTGGTATACCTGCGGATGAAAGAATTGATAAAACGCTTGAAGAGGTTGGCCTTAGCGCATTGTTAAACGAAAGGAAGCACGCCGATAATTATTCTCTAGGTATGCGGCAACGTCTGGGCATTGCTATGGCTTTGATCAGTGAGCCCGAATTTTTAATTTTAGACGAGCCGATGAATGGACTGGATCCTGCAGGCATTGTTGAAGTTAGAGAGTTGATTTTAAAACTTAACCGAGAGAAGAATATTACATTTTTGATTTCTTCTCATGTTTTAAGTGAGCTTTCTTTGGTTGCAACAAAATACGGAATTATTTCCAAGGGCCATATTATTAAGGAGATTACTGCCGAACAGTTACAGGAAGAAATGTCAAAGACTACCGATATTACGGTAGATGAGCCTGAAGAGCTATATAAATTAATTGAGAGTTTCGGTGATGAGAAAAAGCTTTCTCGTATCCCAAACGGTATTCGCTTTGTAGGAGAAGTAAATTTCAACGAGGTTTTGTCGGCTATTATAGACCGAGGTATTCGTATTAATGCCGTTAACTGCCGTGAGTCGAGTTTTGAGGATTATTATCTTGAAATGATAGGGGGTAAACAAGCGTGAACAAGCTTATAAGGTTAGACTTCAAAAGAATTTTCAAGGATAAACTTTTTCTCATTGTCTGTATTCTGGCCGTTGTTTTTGCTGTTATCACACCGCTTTTATATCTTATAATATTTGGCTCAACGGAGGAATTAGACCCAATAACGAAAGAAATGCTTTCGGGATATGTTACCGCTAAAGGTCAGTTTTTTAGCGCGTTTTCATTCGGAAATAATTTAGGTCTCATAGCGCCTCTGCTTATAGGCGTTATACTTTTTAAGGATTTTAGTTTTGGTACGATTCGAAATAAAATTATTGCAGGACATTCACGCATATCGATATTTTTATCAACCTTTGTTGTTTGCTTTATTGCATTGTTTGGTATCGTGTTGGCGCATGCTTTGTTAACATTGGGTATTTGTCTGCCATTTTTTGATTATCAGGCAACCCCCTTTACTGTATCGGATTTTTGGTATCTCATTGAGTCATTACTCTTTCAAATGTTGGTGTATTTGTTCGTTTCGGCGTTTGTTAGCCATTTGTGTGCAACCAAGAAGAATATCGGAATTGTTATCGTTCTGTATATTGCCGTAGTGTTTGGTTGCTCAATGGTTGCCGGAATTTTGCAGGTAGTGCTTTTAATGATTTCGGAGCAACCTAATATGAAAAACACCGTTGCGATTCTTGAGTTTTTACAACGAATTAATATCTTTAATTCATCGGCGACCATCGGTCTTGGTACTTCCTATAAAGCGGAGGATGTATGGTATTATGTTCTAACCCCGATTATATTCTCGTTGGGAATACTAGGCCATGGTATGTGGAAATTCTCGAGAAAAGATTTGAAATAATTTCAAAAAGAGTTAGGATATGCTGTGATGCTATACTAAACTTAAGGCGGTAAGGAAATGAGCAATAAATTTATTGTTTGTGACAACTGTGGTACGAAATGCAATCTGGATGATACATATTGCAAAGTTTGTTCACAGACACTCACGCGTTCGGATAACCAAATCATTGACGGAATAGAGAATGCAGAACTTAAAAATTATATCGGTAAGAACGCAGACTATTACATCGAGAAATTCACCGGGAATAAGGGTAAGCTGTTTGTGCAATTCAATATTGCGGCATTGCTTTTTGGACCTACTTGGTTCTTTTACCGAAAAATGTATAAATTCGCCGCAATATATGCTGCTATTTTGATATTGCTATCCTCACTGTTGTCTTTGATTATACCGATGGTATCTAAGTCGGATGTTGAAAGATATTATGTTGCTAAGGAAACTTATACGAATTATTTAAATTCCGGCGGCGAAGTAAATCTCTATAAAGAACCGCCTTATTCTACGGTGCCGATTGGTATACACCCAACCTTCCAAAAAATTCGTGACGATTTAGATGCTGCGCAGAATAAAATTAGATGGATGGAGTTTTGGATCGCTGCACCTGTTTTTGTGATCAATATTTTGTTTAGGCTTTTTGCCAATGCCATCTACAAAAAACATATAACCGAAAATATACATGCCAACAACAACGGAGTATCGATGAAAAGCGCAATTGGTGGACTTGTTTTGGTGAATCTTATAATGTTTGTGATATCGCTATTGTTAAATCAAGTATCTGCTGTATCTCGATTTACTGAAGCAACACAAACATTGTTATATTGGATATGATATTTTAAATTAAAGGAAATTCTCGGTTTTTGACCAGTTCTTTTTCGGACATAAGAGACAAAAATCCCGAATGCTTTCGCATTCGGGATTTTGATTTTGCGATATGTTGCAGCTATACTGCTTTTGTGCTATACTAAGCTTAAGGCGGTGATGCTATGAGAAGGATAATTTCTTGGATTCTCGTTATATTGATTGTTCTTATTTTTGCATATGATATATACTTTGTAATTGCCGGTACTATCGAAGTGAAGAACCAACTGGATAGGCTTGCGGCATCGAATGCCAGCGGACATGAGTATTTGGGTGTTCCAATAGACATTGTTGTTATTGGCACTTTTTTGATTTCTGTTGTCGGATTGATTTTCTCAATCATCTCGTCCAAAATCGCACAAAACACCGTGATAAGAAAGTTGTCTTTTACGCTAAGTTGCTTGTTCGGTTTGATGAGTTTGACTTGCTTCTTGCCTATGTGCGTATAATATTTTTTATGAGTTTATAGGGCGGTGATAATATGAAATTGAAACGAAATGCGCGGATAGTGCTTGCTTTAGGCCTGATTGTTGCAATTTCCGGATTTGTAATGGATGTTTTGACCGGCGTCGTGTATTTGCCGGCTTTTTTCTGCATGTTTGCATACTTGCCTGAAATAGTAATCTAAATGAGAGCGAAAACTTGCTTTTTAACAAGCTGCACCCTTAAAAGCCACCACCTGATTGGGTGGTGGCTTTTCACTTGTCAAGCGCTGCTTTCTAAAAAGCAAGGGATTTTTTCTTGAATGTCCCGGGGAGTATGCTATAATAAAGGAAATTACACAGGAAAAGGGGAGCGGAAGCATGACGATTGGCAAGAATCTATTGAGATTAAGAAAAGATAAGGGAATATCGCAAGAAGAACTTGCGAATGAACTGCATGTGAGCAGACAAACAGTCAGTCAATGGGAAACGGATCAGACTATGCCGACTGTGGAAAATTTTCTTCGGTTAAAGGAGATATTTGGTGTTCCGGTGGATAAGATGCTGAATGTTGAGGACACCAAAGACTTTCCGATCAATTCGGACTCCCTGGATACGATCTGCGCAGCGCTGGCCTACGCCATTGATGTGGAGGCTCCTGCCTGCGCCGCTGAGAAGAACCGTGAGCTTGTGAATTATATTGACAAGGTGTTTGACGGAGAAAAAGCAGACAGGATCGTGATGTACAATCCCGATGCCATAGCGGAGTGGATCTATCAAAAATATCCGGAATTCCTGCAGATTACAAAAGCCAATACGGATGTGGAGATATTCCTGTCTTCGGTTATGCCTTCGGTTACCCCGGTGTGTTTCGGAACAATGTACACCGGCGCGCAGCCCAGCGTCCATGGTATTCAAAAATACGAAAAGCCGGTTATTACCATCGACACCTTGTTTGATCGCTTGATCGCGGCAGGCAAAAAGGTAGCCCTTGTTACATACGGAAAGTGCAGCCTCAGCAGAATATATCTTGAGAGAAATATAGACTATTTCCATCTTGCCGAGGGTGGTATTGAGGCGGCAAACGCAAAGGCTATGGAGGTCATTTTGCGGGACGAGCACGATGTCATTGTGCTGTATAACGGAAACTATGACGGAGTCATGCACAAAAACGGCCCCGAGAGCGCCCGGACACTGGCGGAGCTTCGTGTGAACGACCATGTGTTTGGTATGATATCCAATTTGATAAAGAGCCATTGGAAGCATCACAATACTCTGGTGGGTTTTGCTATGGACCATGGCTGCCATGAAATCGACGGTAACTGCGGCTCCCACGGACTGGATATGCCGGAGGACATCAATATCGTTCACCTCTATAAAGGCTATGCGAGGGAGAAGAAATGAGAATTTGGATGATACGCCACGGAGAGAGTGAAACCAACCGTGACGGCTTGTGGACCGGATGGCTGGACGCTCAGCTCACAGAAAAGGGCAGAGAGGATGCCGCCAAGGCAGGGAAACTCCTTGCAGGTACAAGCTTTGATAAGATTTACGCAAGCGATCTGAGCAGAGCGAAAAACACAGCGGAAATAGCGATTCCGGGTTGTAAATATGTGGTTACCCCTATACTCCGTGAGATTAATGTGGGTAATATTGCAGGAAAGCCCTTAAGTGTGGTGAGGGACAGCAATAACCGCCCTATGAATCTGGATGGGTACGCGAGATTTGACGGAGAAAGCGTGGCGCAATTCCGTGAACGAATCACAGCCTTTATGCATATGCTCGAGGGTGAGGATTGCGAAAATATTGCTATCTTTTCCCATGCGGGTTTTATCAGAAGATTTCTTGACATTGTAGTTGGCGTGGAGCTTACCCGGAAGAACATTTGCTGCAATAACTGCACAGTGGCAATATTTGACTATACAGATTCTGTTTGGAAGCTACATAGCTGGATCAATTTAGATTAAGTGCAAACTGCTCCTATTTGTACCATCGGTACAAATGGGAGCAGTTTGCATTCAGCCTGTTGAGAATTCGAAAATTTTTCGAAGATGGTTTTATTGCTTTCTGTGTCTGATTATGCTAAACTACTATAAAAATAACAAAAGAAGGTGCTTGTTATGGATTTTATCATTACTGAGTATGGTGCGCGTCAGTGCGACAGTATGCAAACTGAGGCAATTCAGGCTGCGCTGGATGCATGCTTTCTTGCCGGCGGCGGCCGGGTGGTCGTGCCGAAGGGTGTGTTCTATACAGGCGGTCTTCGGCTTCGTTCCAATACCACATTGTATCTACAGGCCGGCGCGATCCTCCGGGGCAGCCGTGACCCTGAGGACTATTATGCCTACCGGGACGATAAGATCGAGCCGCTGAAGGAGTTCGTCCTGCCTCCCAAGGTGAAGGAAACCGGCAGTACCCTTCCGTACAGCGATTGGAATTCCGGCCTCATCAAGGTGATCAGCGCCAAGAATATTGCCATTATCGGCGAATGCGGTTCCTACATTGACGGTATGGATTGCTACAATCCGAATGGTGAGGAGGGCTACAGAGGTCCTCACGCCATCAATATCTTTGATACCGAGAATATTACGCTGGATGGTTATACCATTATGAACAGCGCAAACTGGGCCCATAACATTTATTGCTCCAAGAATATCACCGCAAAGAATTTGACGGTTTTGGGCGGTCACGATGGCTTTGATGTCCGTACTTGTGATAACATTTTGATCGAGGACTGTGAATTCAGAACCGGTGATGATTGCGTAGCCGGCTTTGACAATAAAAACGTGGTGGTCAGAAACTGCATTTTTGAATGCGCATGCTCCGGTATGCGTTTTGGCGGCACGGATGTTTTGGTGGAGAATTGCCAAGGCTTTGCGCACTCCGGCTTCGGCTTCCGTGGAATGCTGACCGAAGATGAAAAGATCTACGGTGTTAAGACCGGCCCCCATTGCAGACGGCAAATGCACCAGCCCTTCCAGTACTATTGCGATTTCAGAGCGGACATTCGGTATACCCCCGGCAATATTGTGATCCGGAATTGCCGTTTTGAAGATCCCAGCGCTTTGTTCAAGCATGCCTTTGGCCATATGTGGTGCTGCAACCGGCCGCTTTCGTCTATTACCTATGAGGATTGCGAGGTCCTGGGCCTGGCCGTACCCGGCCTTCTGCGTTCCGTTGCGGAAGAACCCCTGGATTTCCGTCTGAAGAATGTGAAGCTGACCGCAAGAGAAGAAGGTGCGGATTTCCCCATCTTAGAGGCAACCAACTGCAAATATATTGAATTTGACAATGTTACCATTGAGGGCTTCCGCGATCCCTATATCGTTACCGACGATCCGGACACGGTGAAGATCCTCAACGGTACGGATGTAAAAATTGTGAAATCCGAAAAGGAAGAGCAATAACAGAAAGCGTTTAAGGAGTGCTGTTATGAGATCTATTTTTATGCGGTATCCGGGCGGCAAAGCGAAGGCTGTTACTTTCAGCTATGATGATGGTGTTGTGCAGGATAAACGGCTTGCAGAGATGTTTGATAAGTACGGCCTTAAGGGAACCTTTAATTTCAACTGCGAGCGGGCAAGAAAATTCAACTACTCAAAAGAGGAAATTCAGGAGTATTTTCTGTCCAAGGGCCACGAGATCGCTGTCCACGGCGCAACGCACCGGGCCAATGGCAATTTAAGACCCATTGAGGGAATCAAAGAAGTCCTGGAGTGTCGCCTTGACCTTGAGGAAAGATGCGATGCAATCATAAGGGGTATGGCCTATCCGGACACCGGTATCAATCTGATGGGTAATTTTGGCACTTACGAACAAATAAAGAATTACCTTACGGAGCTGGACATTGCCTATGCAAGATCCCTTGGCGGTGACAATGATTCTTTTATGCTGCCTCAGGATTTCCATGCATGGATGCCTACTGCGCACCATAAGAATCCCCAAATTATGGAGTATATCGATGCATTCCTGAACCTGGATATTTCCGGTAATATGTACGGCCCAAGACGGGTGCCCCGGCTGTTCTATATTTGGGGACACAGCTATGAGTTTGATAAGGATAATAACTGGGAACGCATGGAAGAAATCTGCAGTAAGCTTGCCCATAACGATGAAATTTGGTATGCAACCAATATAGAAATCTATGATTATGTGCAAGCCTATAAGAGCCTGCGATACAGCGCCAATAGCCGTAAGGTTTACAATCCCACCCTGTATACGATTTGGCTGGATGTGGATGTGAAATCCTATACCATAAAACCCGGCGAAACCATTTGTATTGAAGAATGATAAGGTCTTTATGACAGAAACGATCCACCACCTGGCCGGGTGGTGGATTTTTCGTCACACCGCAACAGTTAGGTTGCGTGCAAAATACCGATATGCTATAATATGTACAAGGCGGTGAATGAAATGAAACGGGTACTCCCTATTGTAATAATTGTTATTATGCTGATATCTTTTTCTGCGTGTGCTTCCAGGAAAGCAAAATTTGAAAATTTTGCAGATTGCAAGGCTGATTTTGAAACGGTATCCAACTTTTTGCGTTCTTATTATGTGGATCAGGATTATTCCGGGAGCGCTACCTTTGATTTTGAAGATGGTAATATTTCCAAAGATGGTTTTGTAATTTCTGAGAAGTATGCTGAGGAATTAAAAACACTTCAGCAGAACGGGTTTACTTATGCTTGGGTTGAGGAAGACAATATCATTTTTTGGCAGGATGAAACCAAGGCTTACGGCGTGCTGTTTTCGGAAAATCCTAAAGCGGCATTAGAAACCGTAAAGGAATGGTACGATGGCCTGAAATCGAAAAAGTTGGATGAAAACTGGTATGAGATCGGCGCGTTAGATTCGATTTGAACCAATCAAGAGAAAAAAGGATAATAGACAGTGGAAATATAAAATGGGCGGTGACAAAATGCGCAAAATGAAAAAATATATTTACCCGCTTGCCTTTTCTGCAATTTTTATGATTCTGCTCCAGGTATTGACCGTTACCGTGGAGAGTGTGTTGGACAATGGAAGTTATGCAGGCATAGCTTGGATCGTTTTGTTTTTAGGATTTTGGGTATTTGTTGCTGTGCCGGTTTATTGCGCAAAGTATAGCAAGGTTATACATGAGGAGAAATATAAATATCTTTTTGCGGTGTATAACAGCCTTGTTTTACCGCTTTTACACTTTAGGCTTCATAGGATTGGCATCATAATCTTCTTTTGGACCTTAGGGTTGACGGTGCTGTTTTTGGCGTTGCGGACACGTTCTGAAAACAAGCAGATAACAGAGGTGAAGAGAGATGAAAAAGATCGCGCAAGGCAGATATGAACTTACCTGCACAAAGGAAGAGGCGATCGAACGATTTCAGGAAATGGACGGATATTGCAGGGAAGAGCTCAGTGATGAGTATCCGGTTTTTGTTGGATGCACAGGAAAGGGAAAAATTGGAATTGGCACGCGTATGCGAAGAAGCGGAGTGGATAATCCTACTGCGTTATATGCGCAGATCGTTGAGGAAGCGGATAAGACATATATTACTTATTACACGGCGTTTAGCAAATTCGATGCGGTTTTTAATGTGATAGTTTGGGTGTTCTATTTGATAATGGCGATATTCGCGGTGGTATATGCGAAAACAACGATGGCTTTGATACTGGCTGTCGTGTGTGGTGCGTTTTATGCTCGGCAACTGCACGCCGGCAGAAATGGAAAAAACAACGCCCGGCAGGATTCTGAGATTATGATAAAAGTCCTGGAAGAAAGAGTGAACGCAGTCAATCGCTGGGATGAATAGGTAAAAGGCGAAGATACCGTTTCGGTATCTTCGCCTTTTGTTTAGGACTTTTTGAACTTGAATACGATGAGTGTGACCAGTAAGCCGATAAGCCCCACAGCGCCTGCGGCGGCGACCCAAAGCATCACACGGGGGTCGATGCCTCTGTTGGGGTTCTTGGCAGGCGGTGCGGTGGGCGCCTCGGTGGGGGCTGCAGTTGGCTCTGTGGCAGGTGGGGTAGTGGGCTCGGTTCTAAACTGCTGTGGGTCGTTGGAAATCAGCATCCAGGGCTCTTTCGCCATAGGGGTATATGTGCCATCGTAAGTTTTGGCAGATGCTTCGTCAGCGCCCGCGTAGGCAAACACACCTTCGCCTAAGACAGGGTGAGTATAGAAAGCGTGCTTGGCGGCGATTTTTACTGTGCCGCCGTTGATGGCAATGTCGGCAGGGCTGTCCGGTGAGCCGGCGCTAATGCCGTAGTAAGGGCTGCTAATGTCAACCGAGCCGCCGTTTATCTCAATGCCGTTTTTGGCATACAGAGGCACAGAAGCCTTGGCCGTGGCTTTAACAGTACCGCCGCCTATGATGATCTTGCCACTGCTGCGGATCGAGCCGTTGGCAGGAGCGGCGCCGATGGAGCTGGTCACATCCAAATTGCCGCCGCTTATAATGATATTGCCGGAGCTTTGGGTAACAATGCCGAAAAGGGATTTTCCTTCGTTGGTGTGAATTTTGATGTTGCCACCGTTGATGGTCAGGTCAGCCTGGTTTGTCTGCAGAATGTGAGAGTTGGCATCATAGTAAGATGCAACAAACAGATCCAAATTGGCATCTATGGTCAGTGCGCAGTTGGCGCTGCCAACAATGGCGCTGGAAAGATTCCAAATGCTCAGCTTGGCGCTGCCTTCGCTCTTGATCTCCAAATTGCTCTTGTAGTGGATGCCAAACCGGGTCTTGAGCTGACTGTTTCCGCCGGTAACGACGATCTTTGTGGGCTGATCGGCAGGAATGGCAATGGCGGTGGTTTTGGTATCCTTCCATTGGGAAGTCTGCTCGTTGTATTCGTCTACGATAAAGTTCTTCAAGTACAGTGTAGGAACAGCATCGCCGGAATGCCAAACAAGCTTGGCGTTCCAGTTATTGGCATCGCCCCCATCTTGGATAACGGCGGTAAATTTGTTGCCTTTAGCATCTAAGCGTTCAGCGTTGGTGTTCACAGAATAGGCTGGCGTATCGTAGGCTTTGACGGTCAAAGCTTTGCCCGCCAGGGTCACAGAGGCGGCGGGGGCATCCGCTTTTGCGGTTATAGAGAGGCTTGCTGCCATACAAAGGCACAGCAGCAGGCTGATAAACTTGTTTTTCATAGGGACTTCTCCTAAAGTTGATAAAAGTAGTCTACCATAGTACCTGCATTTTTGCAATGTATTTATGAAAAAAGGCGAAGGCGCAAAGCACCTTCGCCTTTAGACTATGCGATTATTTGTTGGTATCTTCTTCGCTAGTTTCTTCTTCGGGTGAAACCTCTGTGACCTCGTCGATAATCTTAGTAAAGAATTTCTTGAACTTCTCCGGGGAGAACTTTTTAGTCTTTTCCGCAATATCCTCTACGGCTGCTTCAACCGTATCTTCCGGGGACTCTTCGGTGGCGTCTTCCTGAGACGCTTCAACGGGGTCTTCGTGGAATTCCCTGATGATAGCATCCAACTCTGATTCGTCTGTATCTTGCTGAGATTCTTCGGGGCGTTCTTCTGAAACTTCCGCTTCGGAAGTTTCTTCGGTTTCTTCAAGAAAGTCTTCTTCCGGAATGTCCGATTTGCTCTTCCTTAAGAAGAACTTCTTGAGATATATCCAGGAGAATTTTTTGGTTTCTTCTTCGGATTCTTCAGCGGGAATATCTTCGGCAGCGTCGTCAAATGCATCCTCGTATTCTTCCTCTGCGCTTCTACGGAACATCCTGATTGCCATAGCTGCAGCGCCGCAGGCTCCCAAGACCATCAAAGCGGCCAAAATCCAGAACATTGTTCCGCTTTTTTTGGCGGTGTTATTGACGGGGCGCGTGGGGGCGGGGAGTGTAGCAAAGGTGATCTCGGGATTTCCGGTTGGTTCTACAGGGGGGAGGGTGGGGTCGCTTCCAACAGGGCCTCCGGTGGGGGTTGTTTCACTCACAGTGGGCTCGGTGGGCTCAGTGGGTTGCTCCAGAGATTCAGCGTAATAGTACTGATAAGCGCTTACACGTTCTTCGTTATAGGGCGCGGTGGATTCTTTGGTTATGCCGGCAACGGCCGTGTATTCACCAATGGCTCTGGGAAGTGTGGTTGCACTGAAGATTGCAAATCTTGTGCCGATAATCTCTGCATTACTGGTGTGAAGTGTGAAATCACCACGCACATCTACAGTTTCTTTTTTGTTGCTACGGCCTGTCATATACAAAGTGGAACCGTTAGCAGAAAGATTCCTGCCACAAAGAAGAGCTTGGGTATCGCTGGAGAATTGTACATTGGAGCCGTAGATAGATAAATTGCCGCCAAGCTTAATGGCCGTGTTCTGGCTGGTGGCAGAGAAAACAGAGTTGGAGATAGTGGCGCTGCCGTACCCGGATACATTGCCGAGGCCGAGATATAGGCAGACGCCTGCCCGGTTGACAAGCTCAATACTGCATTTGTCAACAGTCAAGTTGCCGGCGGGGATCTGGAGCACATTGCCGTCCGTGTTGGCAAAGGCGGTGGCCTTTAGATTCAGATCTTTCAGGGTCAAAGAATTTGTGTAGGGTTCTCCGCTAAAAGCGATGGCGGAGCTATAGCAATTCATAGTCAGCTTTTTGGAGCCTGTAATGGTGATGTCGCCGTAAGAAGCCCGGTAGATGCCGTTTTTGTTCGTAGACTCAATGGTGCTGTTGCCGGCAACCACGATCTTGACGGGGGCATCAAAAGAGGATAGATCCAGAACATTACCGTTGGCACGCAATCTTGCGTTCATCAGGGTGATAGTGGGCTGGCCGTTCTGGGGGTACTCAAATTTTACGTAATTATTGCTGGGGACGGAATCGCCTTTCACAAGGGAGGGCGTGCCGGAATCGTTGGTAATTGCGTAAACAGCTTTGCCGCCTTTTGTTGCGGTAAGTGTGACGAGATAATTCTGCGTAGAGCTGTTTTCACAAAGTTTGACGGATACGGAAACAATGTCATGGGTGGGGGTTGACGCACCTGTGGGGGCGGTGGTAGGCGTGGTAGTGGCAGGCACGGTAGTAGCGGGTGAGGGAGTTGTAGCTGTGGGGGTAGTGAGTGTGGGTGTAGTTGCTTTTGTGGTAGCAGCAGGAGTAGGTGTTGTTGCCGCGGGCTTTGTGGTAGTTGCTGCGGTGGCGGGCTTGGTGGTGGGCGTAGCAGTAGGCTTGGACGTGGGGTTGGTAGTCGCTGCGCTGGTGGCGACAGTGCTGGGGGCAGTAGTAGGCGCAGCGGTGGAAGTTGTTTCTGCACTGACTGTCATAACAGGAAGAAGCCCGACCATCAAGCAGATGGCAAGCAACAGACTTAGAAGTTTGGTTTTCATTATGAGCACTCCTTTGAGAGAGATAAATCTATTTCTAAATATGTTACCACAGATTGTTGCTTTTTTCAATATGTAAAAAACGGAGATGCCCAAAGACATCTCCGTTTCGATTTGAAAACAATTACTTCATAATGTACTTGTTCTGAGCCTTTACGGTGCTGATGGTGCGCATGATGGCCAGGACGTCCTGGTCGGTAATGGGGAAGGGCTTGCCTTCTACCAAAGCGTCATACATATGCAGCCAGAAGGTGGGCAGCTGATCGCCCTCGGGATCCAGATCGAATTCCTCGGTGACCCAGTCGATGACCAGCTTGGACTCATAAGTACCGCTGGAGCCGAAGGAAGCGCCGGGAGTGCCGGGGTTGGAGATGATCTCGGGGATCTCCTGCTCGGGGTTGATGTAGCGCAGAGTCAGCTTCTTGTTCTCGTAGACGGCAGCGCCGCGGTTGCCGAACACCTCATAAACACGGCCGATCCGCAGAGCGGTAGCGCCGCTGATGTACATATTGACCACACGGTCATTGTTGCCGACCAGAGTGATGCCCAGGTGATCCTCGCAGTTACCGCCGGCGGTCTCCTGGAACAGGTAGCTGCGAATATCAGCGGTGGGAGTGCCCAGCAACTGCCAGGATTGGTCGATCATATGGGGGCCCCAGTTCAGCAGCTGGCCGCCACCAAACTCATCGATGGTCTGCCAGTCATCTCTGTGCTGGAAGCCATTCTGACGGATGTTGATCTCAAAGATCTTACCCAGCTTGCCGGAGGCGACGACCTCCATAACCTTGCGGAAGGGCTCCTCAAAGCGGCGCTGCTGGTGAACGAACAGACGGGGGGTGCCGGGCTTGTTGGCATGATCAAAGAGCTTGACAGCCTCTTCGTAGGAGATGGTGGCGGGCTTTTCCAACACAACATCCTTACCGGCCTTCAGAGCCATCATAGCGTGGTCAAAGTGGTCGCAGGAACGGGTGGCGATGTAAACGACATCGATGTCCTCCTGCTTCAGCATCTCGGCATAGTCGGTGTACTCCTTGCAGCCGGGGTACAGCTCGGCAACCTTAGCGGTCCGGTCGGGGATCAGGTCACAGGCAGCTACGATGGTGATCTTCTCGGGATACTTGCTGACCTCGCTCTTAGCCATAGACCAGCCGATACGTCCGAGGCCTACAAAGCCCATCTTAATGATCTTTTCCATATTAAATACCTCTTTTATCATAAAGTGTGGTTGGCGCAACGCGCACATATAAACCTATGCTAAAGATAGCACACTTCTGTAAATAAATCAACCCACCCTTGCAAAAAAAGCTTTTGGTGCTATAATAAAACCATACCTTGCAAAAACCAATAAGGAAATGAGGTACTTACTATGAAAGCTTTGAATGTGTTTGGTATTATCTTTGCCTGGATCTTAAGCATTGCCCTGGTGGTTATGCTGGTAGCTGCGCCTTTGGCGCTTTCTGCCCTGTCTTTGCTGGATACAGAAAACATTGTGCAGATTGTGAGCCAAACGATCCTGGATAGTAGCAAATCCGCAGCAGCCCAGCCCCAGGAAGAGTTTGTTGTGCAAAACCTCTCTGCGGAAGCTGAGGCAGCAACCGAAGAAGAACCTGCTGAAGACAATGCTGCAGGCGGCATAAATATGAATGGCCTGCAGGGCCTTTTGGGTGACGATGTCAGTGAGGAAATGCTGAATAAGGTGTTGTCTTCCGATGCTATGTCTGAACTTTTGGGTGCTTATACCGAGGATTTGATCAATGTTATAGCGGGCAAAGATGAGGAAAAGGAATTCACCCCTGAACTGCTGGTAAAAGTGGTGCAGGAGAACCTGGATGAGATTGTGCAGGTTGTAGAAGAATCCGGTAAACCTATGACCGATGAACAGAAGCAACAGCTCAAGAATAAGATTGGATCTGCTGTAGAGGAAAAAGCGGAAGAAATCGTAACGGCAATGGCTCCCGAAGAAGTGAAAGAAACCTTTGTGGACGGCAATGAGGATATGGAACTTGCTGTAAAAATCTTGGTCAAGAAGGATGCAATCAAGGGAACGATCGTGGGCGTGATTGTTTTGCTCTCTGTGCTGATCTTCGCGCTTCGCTATCCGGACCTGCGTGGTATGCGGTGGCTGGCCACCGACCTGTTTACTGCCGGTGGATTCAATGTGCTGTTCTGCGTGGTACTGGGAATTGCATCTTCTGCTGTTAAGGGTGTTACAGCGGGTATGAATGCAATAGAGGGCACAGCGGTAGACGGTATTATTGGCATGCTGCTTTCTCAGCTTACCAAGGGGATGATCATTCGTACGGTGATTATCTTGGTGGCGGCGATCGCCTTGCTGGTTGGATACATTCTCCTCAAGCCGTTTGTAAAGAGAAAGAAGACCGCAAAGGCGGAAGCACCTGCGGTAGAAGAAGTCATCCCCGAAACCGTACCTGCATTCGAGCCCGCTCCGGTAGCTGTTGAGCAGGAAGTGGTTGCAGAGGAATTTGCAGCAGAAGAACCAGCAGAAGAAGTTTAATACACGAACAAGGACCACGGCAAGGTTAGCCTTACCGTGGTCCTTGTTTTGTTAGTATGCAACAGTAAGAGCGCTGTTCATCACCTTTTCGCAGTAGTTGCATTGGTGACAGTTCTTGTTGCAGGCTGTGGTATGCTCCCAAAAATCCGCGGGGATCTTGGCACTGTCCACAACAAAGGGGGCAAAGGCCGGGCTGAAGCTGGGCTCAAACAGATCCAGCAAATTGCCGGCATACCAACCTCTGGCATAGGCACCAATGACCATACCAGGCAGCTGATGGGAACGGGTGGCCAGCTTTACTGTATCTACAAGACCCTCATAGCGAGAGATATCCTCAGGCCGCACCCAGGTGTTCTGTAAAACGGAAACATAATGCTTCGGGTCTTTCAGATAGGTGTAGCACATATAGGGCAGAAAATCGATATTCTTCTGCTTGGAAACCTCTGCCTCGTGGGCGACCATATTGTCGTGGAAGATCTGACCGCTGCAATCACGCATACAACCGCTGTTGGCCAGCATGGTGATCTTTTTGCCGTTTTCCACAGCCCAGGCTTTTAAGGTACGCAGCCGTTCCAAATCCCGGTTGCATTCCTTGGCAATGCAGTAGCCGTCAAACAGATGAGCTACATACTGCATACCCTTTACTGAGCCAATTTTCATATTCACAGATGCAGTAAGGGAAATGTTCTCATATTGCTCCTTGATGATATGGGCTATGGCAGGGGAGGTGGTGGTGACGGACTGGGGCAGCAGATCCTGCTCACCCAAATAGTCCAGCACGGAACAAACTCTGCCCCGCAGCACTTGGCTCATGGCATCTTCACCGTAGCAATTGGCGTTGAACAGAAGATTGAGGCTAATACCCATTTCTTTGATGCATTCCAGATCCTTCATCAGGGCTTTCTGGAGACCATAGTCATAATAGCCGTCGAAGCCTGCGATCATAGATCTGCCGGTAGGCATATCCACCCAAGGGAAGTATACGGATTCAATGCGATCTGCATAGTCTTCAATGACCCGGGAGAAGGGTTGCTCCTCCCGGTATTGATAACCTACTGAAAGTTTTGGCATACTTAGTCAGCTTCCTTCTCGTGCTTTCTGGACAGCTCGTTCTGCACATCGTCAGCGGTAGTGCCGGACTTGACCTTGGACATGACACCAAGGCCGCTGACAGCGGTGTTGCCACCCTCGCGAGCCTCGTAGTCAGACCAGTCCACGCTCCACAGGGGCTTTCTGCGGAAGGGTTTCTTAAACTTGTTGGTAAGAACGCCGCGCTTTTCCATGCTGACCATACAGGCTCTGGTACAACCCTTTGCACCACAAACAGCCTGTCCGGTGTTGTACAGGTTAGCAGGTTTGAAATAGAAGGGGGAGTGGGAAGCGGGCTTCACATCGTCACGGCCCTCCTGATAAGTACCTTTTTCACCGTCCTTGCACAGCTCACCGCCGCGGAAAGCAATGTCACAGGCATCGCAGTCCAGCTCGCCCCATTCGACCTCGTGGCCAGCCAGGGTGACCTTGACGGTCTTTTCACCGCTGATGGCGTTGCCGGGGCATTCCCGGACACAGGCCTTACATTTGTTGCACAGTTTGGGACCATTGTAAATGGGATCGGGCTCCAGCTCTAGCTCGGTGAGAATAACACCGATACGCAGACGGGGACCGAACTCGGGAGTCAGGAACATCTTGCTGTAACCGATCTCACCGAGACCTGCCAGATAAGCGCATATACGCAGGTGAAGCATGATGTCGGGCTGGGGCTTGCCGGGCTCAACAGGCTTGGAGTAGTGCTCACGGGGATTGCCCTCGTTGTCCACACCGCGCCAGTCACTCTGGTGGCCCAGAGGGATGGCTTCGTAGCCTTCGTCCTCGATGACACGGCACATGTTCATAACGGTCATGGAGATGTACATATAGGTCAGACCGCCGTAGCCCATTGCGGAGTAGTTGGAGAAGAAAGTGCCTTCTTCAATACCGCGCAGAGAGCCACGCATAACACGGAAGCCCATAACGATCATGCTCTTTGCTTCGGGCATGATGAAACGGGGGTCCATGCTGGGAGGTGCGCCTTCAAACCTGTCCATAGATGCGATACCGCACAGGTCTGCGCCGCACTCATAAGCTAATTTCTTAATTTGTTCAGCGTTCATATTTTTCCTCCTGTAATGATTCGCGGGTGGTCATACAACCCACTATTAAAAACTATACAGCTTGAAAGCGTTTCTTACAATACAATTTTTAATCAGGTTTTTGCACAATTCGACTATGGAATTGACAAAAGGAATATATCTTGGTAAAATTCCATTGATTTGGGGTGAATTGTATGGGAAATTACACTTATTTACAGGTAAAAAGTTGGGACACCGATGTGACTGTTACGGATACAGAGTATATCTATCGTATGAAACGGCCGCAAGGTTTTGCATTTTCCAAGGATTTTCAGGACTATTATACCATGGCGCTGATCATTGCAGGCCGTGCCCAGTACCGTTTTGGTAAAGAAAGTATTACGGTTCAGGCGGGGGATATCCTTTTTGTTGGAAAGAATACCGCCTATACTGCCCGGGTGGTGTCTAAGGAACCCTGGGAGCATATCGTTATTGCTTTCCGGGCAGATAGCTCCGGGAATTTTGCGGACCTACCGGTGGAAAGAGTCAACCGAATTCAGCATAATAGCCGTTACCGAGAGCTGTTCAGTCAGGTCTTTGATGTGTGGTCCCAATGCGCCTTTGGGTATAAAATACAGACCAAAGCGCTAATTACACAAATTCTGTTCACCCTGTTTTCTGAAAATGTTTCCCGGCATTTTGGTGCCAGCGATGCCTTGCGTTCCTTAAAGGAAGCTGTCGATTATATGGAGCAGAATTATACACAAAAGATCACTGTGGAAGAATTGGCCCGGCTCGGTGGATACTCTGCCTCCCATTTTACCAGAATATTCCGGCAGATGTATGACTTGTCCCCCATTCAGTACTTAAACCGCCTTCGGATCCAACACGCAAAGAACCTCTTGCGCGCTGAGCAGTATACGCTTAGTGAAATCGCTCAGCGGTGCGGCTTTTCCAGTGTGTACTATTTTTCCCGGTGCTTTAAGCAAATTACCGGCGCAACACCAAAAAAGTGGTAAAAAAGGAGTGGTTTCTCTGCGTGGTTGTATACGAGAGAACGGCGCAACCGGCAGTTGTGTTCTGAAAATCTACAACTGCGGGTCCATTTACATACAGACGGAAGATAGTATAATAGGCTTATCTTAGGAAACGGGAGATAAGGCAATGGCTATCAAAATGGAAACCCTCACAATGCCTGCAGCAAATATGGGAAACTTAAACCCTATGCCGGACATCAAAAATGTCAGTTATATCCACGCCGGATATGAAATGACCAATAAGATCCGGGAAGAGGAGAAGACCTATATCGGCAAGGGTATGATCCCCACCATTTTGCCCTACCAGCTTCAGGACGGTTATGACCGCAACAAGCAAATGCGGGACTTCAAGGCAGCAGTGATCGAAAATGACCACTTAAAAGCGGTATTCCTGCCGGAATTGGGCGGACGGCTTTGGTCACTGTATGACAAGGACCTGCAGCGGGAGCTGCTGTATGTAAACTCTGTGTTCCAGCCGGGTAATTTGGGGCTGCGGAATGCCTGGTTCAGCGGTGGCGTGGAGTTTAATGTGGGTATCAAGGGCCATAATATGCTTACCTGTTCGCCCCTTTGGTGTGTGGCAGAAGAAACAGAAAATGGGGAAGTGCTCCATTTGTATGAATATGAGCGGATCCGGGGCGTGGTGTACAGTATCAGCGCCTGGATCCCCGAAGATGGAAACACCCTGTATCTGCGTTGCCAAATCGAAAACAAAAGCAGCGAAGAAAAGCATATGTACTGGTGGAGCAACATTGCAGTGCCGGAAACAAAAAACACCCGAGTGCTTGTACCTGCTGATGAATCGTTCCTGTGCTTTTACAATGCTGACCATTATGTGCTGGATAAGGCTGCTATTCCTCACCACGATGGCATGGATGTGAGTTATCCTGCAAACATTCCTTCCTCCCGGGATTTCTTCTATAAGATCCCCAAAGGGGAGAAGAAGTGGATCGCCACCGCTGAAGCTGACGGCATTGGCTTGCTCCAGTGCTCCACCCGGGAGCTGATCGGCAGAAAGCTCTTTGTTTGGGGGCAGAGTGCCGGCGGACGGAACTGGAATGAATGGCTGTCTGAGGAAGGCTCTGCTTATATTGAGATTCAAGCTGGCCTGGCCCATACCCAGCTGGAGCATATTCCGATGCCTCCCAAGACCACCTGGGCCTGGACGGAAGCCTATACCGCCTTGCAGGGCAAGCCGGAAATCCTCCACGGAGAATACACAGAAGCAGTCAAAACTGTGGATCGCTATATGGAAAGCCGGTTGGGTGATGTGAATGCCTTGCCATTCCCCACAGGCAAGACTCTGTCTGCCCGTATGATTCACAAGGGCAGCGATTGGGGCTACATAGAAGAAATAATCCGGGGCGAAAAAATCAGCGATAAATTTGCATTCAGCCCTGTGGATAATGAAGAAACCGAAATTTGGAAAACATTTTTAGAAACCGGGCAGTTGCCTGTTCCTGCTGTAAATGCAGAACCCCAAAGCTATGTAAGCGGTGATTTTTGGCTCAACAAGTTGGAGAATCTTACCCATAAGAGCTGGTTCAGCCTGCTGCATATCGGCGTGATACGCTATGCCAAAGGTGATGTGACCGGCGCGAAAAAGGCATGGGAGGAATCCCTTGCCATAGAGCCTTCCCCCTGGGCTTACCGCAATCTTTCCATGCTCTATAAGAGCGAGCTGGCGGATTCGGCCAAGGCAAGGGAGTATATCCTAAAGGCCTTCTCTATGAAGAGGGATAACCCCACCCTTTGCAAGGAAGTGGCGATGCAGCTGACCACCGACGGCGGCGATGCCCTTTGGCTGGATATTTACGAAACCTTACCCAAAGAACTGAAAGACCTGGGCCGCCTGCGGCTTTATAAGGCTATCGCCCTTATCAATTTGGATAGATTGGAAGAGGCAGCCGAAATCATCAATGAAGACTTTGTCCTCAGCGATATCAAAGAGGGCGAGCTGTCCGTGTCCTATTATTGGTTCAGGCTGTACCGGGGCCTGTATGCCAAGGAAAAGGGTCTTGAATATGACGAGCAGGATGAAGCTCTTGCCCAGGCGGCAGATGCCCAATACCCCTTACCGAAGAAACTGGATTTCCGTATGCATTAAGTGGAGGTGGAGTTATGAAAATCCCTCAGCCGTTTTTGCCTGTAACAGTAGAAAGTAAAAATTGGCACCATACTGTCCGTGTGGTGGGCAGAGAATATACCTTTGGTCCCGATGGTATGATTACTTCCATAAAGTCCGAAGGCCACGAATTGCTGGCTGCGCCTATGCGCCTGGTATGTATCGAAGACGGAGAGCCCGCTGCTTTTGATCGGGATTATGCAAACAATGAAAGCGAAAGCTTTATCCAGCGGCGCAGCGACAGCGAAGCGGTGATCTGCGGTGCCATGCAGACCGACCGGTTTTTGATCAATACCTGCCAAAAGATAGGCTATGACGGCAATATCGATATTGATTTCAAGCTGCTGACCCGGGGCTATACTGTGCCCCAAAATTTAGGGCTTGAGCCCATTATTCCCCAAAGCTACCGATTGGACAGACTATGGCTGGAAGTGCCGCTGAAGAAGGAAATCTGCACCCTTTTCCACCAATCTCCTGTCAGTGAGGTAAAACTCTCTGACGGAACTATCCTGCCTAAGAACAGTATGTCCTCCAGCGGTGCGATCCCCGGTAACGCGGCATTTCCGTTTAAGACCCTGTTTTGGCTGGGTAACGAGGAACGGGGGTTGGGCTGGTATGCGGAAAATGACCGCAATTGGCAGCCGGAAGAACCGGATAAGGCTATTGAGATTGTGGTGCAGGAGGATTGCGTGATCCTGCGCATTCACCTGCTTGACAGCCACCCCAAGTCCTGGAAAGGTGATTTGATGAAAGGAACAGGCTTTTTGCCTGTGGAGTTCTTCTTCGGCTTCCAGGCCACTCCCGTCAAGCCTTTCCCCAAGCAGCCCTATATCCATAATGCGTTCCATATCGACTGCGGCATTAAAGTTAAGGGCAATTACCGGGATTTCCTTGACAAGGACAATCGCTTTGACCTTCTGAAAGAGCGTGGGGTTACCACCTTAGTGCTCCATGAAAAATGGAACAAATCCCAAAATTGGTTCGAGCTGTCCGAATACACGGAAAAGCAGCTCAAATACATCTGCGATGAATGCCACAAGCGGGGCATCAAGGTGCTGCCGTACTTTGGCTATGAAATGTCCTCTCTGTCGGAGATCTGGAGCAGCCAAAAGAACGAGCTGGCCCATTTGGGTCCTACCGGCAGATTCCAAAGCGGCTGGTGGCGGGTGCCCTTCCAGCGGGATTATATCTGCTGTTACGCATCTGATTATGCGGAGTATTTCCTTGCGGGCGTCGAGAAAATTATGGACACCTGCCATATCGACGGTGTTTATTTGGACGGCACAGCCAAGCTGAAATGCTGCTATAACGAGGCCCACGGCTGCGGCTGGCGGGACGAGGATGGCCAGCTTCACGGTACATATCCTGTCCGGGCGACCCGGGATATGTTCCGTCGGCTCTATGATATTGTTTCTTCCCGTGGCGGTGAGATCAATGTCCACTGCGTCAGCCAAATGAATTTCACGGTCCTGCCCTATGTCCATCAGACCTGGTACGGCGAGAATCTCCAGGCAGAACTGCTCAAGGGCAATTCCGCCGATGTGAACTTAGACTATTTCCGGGCAGAGTATATCGGCCGGAATATGGGTGTGCCGGTAGAATTTATCGTCTATGCCAAGGAGGGCGTGTGGACCTTTGAGAACGCAATGTCTACTTGTATTCTCCACGGCATTCTGCCCCGGCCCAATGATATTGGTCATCCCTTAGAGATGATGAGCAAGGTGTGGAAAATTTTCGATGCCTTCCCAGTGGAAAAATCCCGGTGGTGTCCTTACTGGAATAACGGCGCAGAAACCTCCCACGAAAAGGTAAAGGTCAGCTACTACAGCTTTACCACCTTGAGAGGGGAGAAGCAGCTGCTTGCCTTCGTGTCCAATATTTCCAATCAAAAGGCAGAAAATGTGGAGATCAAGCTTCGAGAGCCTGTGACCAGGGCTCTGGATGTGACTACCGGACAGGAGATCGGCTTGCAGTTTGATTTGAACGGCTACGACTATAAAATCCTCTTTGTGGAATAAAATGGTACAGGGAACGGCTTGTCCGTTCCCTGTTTTTTGTGTAAATGTGCGGTTGCTATTTGCTAACTACTGTGTTAATATATAATGTATATACACAAAGGAGGTGCGCTCAGTGGAATATAATGACATATACGATATACACCGCAGACCCACCGGGCGCGTCCATAAGCGGGGTACGCCATGGGCCCGGGGTGACTTCGGCTTTGTGGTATGCGTTTGGGTCTATGACGGAGAGGGGAGAGTGCTCCTTACCCGCCGCGCCCCCCAAAAATCCTTTCCCGGTACGTGGGAAAATTCCGGTGGTGCCGTGAAAGCAGGGGAGACCAGCCGCCAGGCGGTTGCCCGGGAACTGCGGGAGGAAACCGGCATCGAGGCTGCGGAAGAGGAGTTCCAGCTGTTGGAAACAAGCCGGGAGGGCAATATTCATTACGATCATTATTGCCTGCGCAGGGATACACCCCTGTCCCAAATCGTGTTGCTGCCGGGAGAGACCGACGGCGTCCAGTGGGCCACCTTTCAGCAGGTCCACGAAATGATCGAGAAGAAAAAGATCTGCCGCATCATTGCCCGGCAGTTCCGCCGCCAGGAGCCTATGCTCCAGGCCCGCTCAAAAAAATAATTGGATTTCAGAAAATATTTCTTGTATTTTCAAAAAAGTTGCGATACAATGAAAAAAAGCGTTTTTCTTTGATCCGGCTGAAAACGCTTCTGCCGGATAGAAAAACGCTTTTTCTTTTTTCTATAAAAGGAGGAAAACACTATGATCGAATTGATGAAGCTTCCCAACAAGCATTCCGGAGTGCCCCTGCGTTATGCCCAGGGCCATTTTGCCACAAACCACAGCCATATCAATTACTATATTGATATTACATATCAGAAGACCCGCCTGAGTGAGGCAAAGGCTGTGGCCAAGGCTTTGGTGCCTCATTTTGATTCTACCACCATCATAGATACCATCTTGTGCCTGGACGGTACGAATGTCATCGGTACTTGCTTAGCGGACGAGCTGACCAAGGGCGGTTTCCGCAGCATCAACCGGCACCAGACCATTTATGTGGTGGAGCCGGAATTCAATACCAATTCCCAAATGATCTTCCGGGACAACATCAAGCCTATGATCAAGGGTAAGCATGTTTTGGTGCTGATGGCAAGTATGACCACCGGTTTTACCGCAAAGCGGAGTTTGGAGGCCATTGCTTACTATGGCGGCTATGTAGCCGGTGTGGCAGCGATGTACAGCGCTGCCAAGGAAGTAAACGGTTATCCTGTGGCATCGGTGTTTAATCTGAACGATCTGCCCGACTATGCCAGCTATGACTCCCACGATTGCCCCTATTGCAAGGCCGGCAAGCCTATTGACGCACTGGTGAACAGCTTCGGCTATTCTGCACTGTAACATAATGTAAAACGCCCACCCCTCCGCCCGGGGCGCGTTATTTGTAGGGGGGGCAATAAAAAATACCCGGAAAAATTCCGGGTAAAAATTGGAAAAAATAGATTGACAGGGAAGAACAGATGTGATACAATGGTCTTCCATACTGCGAAAGTATCGGGTTTTGTCCGATTTTTCCCAGTGTGAGCATTATAGCACAGGACGGTGTGGCTGTCAAGTGTGAAAATTCACAAACTAACAACCTATCCGTGCGTATCATAATGAAAAAGCGATCCATTTCCCCGGTAAAAATACCAAATGAAAGGCAGTGAAATACCCTATGGCAATGGTCAAGGACCAGATGTTCGGCAAGACTCTGCGTAAGTCTTATGCCAAGTATCAGGAAATCCTGGAAATGCCCAATATGCTGAAGATCCAGAAGGACTCCTATCAGTGGTTCCTGGATGAAGGTTTGCGGGAGGTTTTCAAGGATGTAGGTGTAATTACGGACTTCTCCGGCAAGCTGGAGCTGAGCTTCCTGGATTACACGATGAACGACAAGCCCAAGTATACCATTGAGGAGTGCAAGGAGCGCGACGCCACCTACGCAAAGGCCATTAAGGTCCGCGTGCGCCTGCGCAACACCGAACCCGACGAGATCAAGGAACAGGAAATCTTTATGGGTGATTTCCCTATTATGACATACGGCGGCACCTTTGTGATCAACGGTGCTGAGCGTGTCATCGTTTCTCAGATCGTCCGCTCTCCCGGTATGTACTATACCCACGATGTGGACAAGGCAGAGCAGCATACCTATACTGCGACTGTTATTCCTTACCGTGGCGCATGGCTGGAGTACGAAACTGACCTGACCGATGTGTTTTGGGTCCGTATCGATAAGAACCGCAAGCTGCCCATCACCTGTCTGATCCGCGCCCTGGGTGTGGACACCGATGAGAAGATCAAGGAGCTGTTCGGTGAGGATGCCAGAATCCTGGCTACTCTGGAGAAGGATACCTGCAAGACTCGTGAAGAGAGCCTGCTGGAGATCTATCGCCGCCTGCGTCCCGGTGAGCCTCCCACGGTGGAGACTGCCCAGGCCCATTTGGAAGGCCTGCTCTTCGATGCACACCGCTACGATGTGAGCGCTGTGGGCCGTTATAAGTTCAATAAGAAGATGGACATTTGGAGCCGTCTGTCCGGCCAGGAGGCCGCTGAGCCCATTGCCGATCCTATGACCGGTGAGATCCTGGTCATGCCCGGTGAGATCATCTCCCGCGCCAAGGCTCATGAGCTGTCTAATTTGGGTGTTACCGAGGCTGTGGTTAAGATCGGCGACCAAAATGTTAAGGTCTTCTCCAACCGTATGGTGGATATGGCACGCTTTGTGGACTTCGATCCCAAGGAGTACAGCATTAAGGAGAAAGTCCGTTACAGCGTTCTGAAGGAAATGCTGGAAACTCCCGACATCGATTGGGAGACCGCCATTGCCGAGCGTATGGACGATCTGATCCCCAAGCATATTATCGCGGACGATATTATGGCTTCCATCAACTATCTGAACTGTGTGGCTATGGGCATTGGTACCCCCGATGACATCGACCACCTGGGCAACCGTCGCCTGCGCTGCGTAGGTGAGCTGCTGCAGAACCAGTTCCGTATTGGTTTCAGCCGTCTGGACCGGGTCATTCGTGAGCGTATGATCGTCCAGGATCTGGATGCTGTTACCCCTCAGAGCCTGATCAATATCCGTCCTGTGACCGCTGTTATTAAGGAATTCTTCGGTTCCAGCCCCCTGTCTCAGTTCATGGACCAGAACAACCCCCTGGCAGAGCTGACACACAAGCGCCGTCTGTCCGCTTTGGGCCCCGGCGGTCTGAGCCGTGAGCGCGCTTCCTTTGACGTGCGTGATATCCACTATACCCACTATGGCCGTATGTGCCCCATCGAGACCCCCGAAGGTCCCAACATCGGTCTGATCAACTATTTGGCAACCTTTGCCAAGATCAATGAGTACGGCTTCGTGGAAGCCCCCTACCGCAAGGTGGACAAGGCTACCGGCAAGGTCACCGAGCAGGTGGACTATATGACCGCCGATGTGGAAGACGATTTCTATATCGGACAGGCCAACGAGCCCCTGGACGAGAACGGCTGCCTGGCCAACGAGCGTATTACCTGCCGTCACCGCAACGAGATCATTGAGGTTGACCGTCAGATGATCGACTACATCGACGTGTCTCCCAGAATGATGATCTCCATCGCGACTTCTTTCATTCCCTTCCTGCAGAACGACGACGCAAACCGTGCACTGATGGGCGCGAACATGCAGCGTCAGGCTGTGCCTCTGCTTACCACCGAGCCTCCCATCGTTGCTACCGGTATCGAGCACGCTGCTGCTGTTGACTCCGAGGTCTGTCTGAAGGCCAAGGGTGATGGCACAGTTCAGGCTGTTTCCGCCGACGAGATCACCATCTTCTATGATGACGGTGAAGTGGTCACTGAAAAGCTGACCAAGTTCTCCCGCAGCAATGCCGGCACTTGCGTGAACCAGCGCCCCATCGTGAAGGTGGGCGAGCGGGTCACCGCAGAGCAGATCATTGCCGACGGTCCTTCCTGCTCCGGCGGTGAGGTTGCACTGGGTAAGAACGTGCTCATCGGCTTCGTGACCTGGGAAGGTTACAACTACGAGGACGCCATTCTGCTGAACGAGCGTCTGGTCCGTGAGGACGTCTTTACTTCCATCCATATCGAGGAGCACGAGACCGAGGCCCGGGATACCAAGTTAGGACCCGAGGAGATCACCCGCGATATCCCCAATGTGGGCGAAGATACTTTGAAGGATCTGGACGAGAACGGCATTATCCGTATCGGCGCCGAGGTTCGCTCCGGCGACTACCTGGTCGGTAAGGTCACCCCCAAGGGCGAGACCGAGCTGACCCCCGAGGAGAGACTGCTGCGCGCCATCTTCGGTGAGAAGGCCCGGGAAGTCCGCGACACCTCCTTGAAGGTGCCTCACGGCGAGAGCGGTATCGTTGTGGATGTTAAGGTATTCACCAAGGAAAATTCCGACGAGCTGGCTCCCGGCGTTACCAAGTCCGTCCGTGTTTACATTGCCCAGAAGCGTAAGATCTCCGTGGGCGATAAGATGGCTGGTCGTCACGGTAACAAGGGCGTTGTTTCCCGCGTGCTGCCCGAGGAAGATATGCCCTTCCTGCCCGACGGTACTCCCCTGGATGTGGTTCTGAACCCCCTGGGCGTGCCTTCCCGTATGAACATCGGTCAGGTTTTGGAAGTTCACCTGGGCTACGCCGCAAAGGCACTGGGCTGGAAGGTTGCCACCCCTGTGTTCGACGGCGCTGACGAGAAGGACATCCGTGAAACTCTGAAGCTGGCAGGCCTCCGTGAGGACGGCAAGACCATCCTGTACGATGGCCGTACCGGCGAACCCTTCGATAACCCTGTTACCGTCGGTTATCCCTACTATCTGAAGCTGCACCACCTGGTTGACGATAAGATCCACGCCCGTTCCACCGGCCCGTACGCACTGGTTACCCAGCAGCCCTTGGGAGGTAAGGCCCAGTTCGGCGGCCAGCGTTTCGGCGAAATGGAAGTTTGGGCCCTGGAGGCTTACGGCGCAGCCTACACCCTGCAGGAGATCCTGACTGTCAAGTCCGACGATGTGACCGGTCGTGTCAAGACCTACGAAGCCATCGTAAAGGGCAGCAATATCCCCACGCCCGGCGTACCCGAATCCTTCAAGGTTTTGGTGAAGGAGTTGCAGGCTCTGTGTCTGGATATCCGTGTTCTCGACGAGCAGGGTAATGAGATCGAGCTGAAGGACGAGGATGAAGATGAGGATATCATCTACACCGAGCATCATATCCAGCCTATGAGTATGAGCGAGGAGGCTCTGCCCGAGGGCTTTGGTATCGATGAGGACAGTCCGGAAAGTATTATGAATGTGTTCGACGATGCGGACAGCAATGCTGACGCATACGGCGATGACGAATAAGGAGGCGAAGTTATATGGCAGATGCCACCTTTGATGCTATTAAAATTGGTATTGCATCCCCGGAGATGATCCGGAGCTGGTCCTTTGGCGAGGTCAAGAAGCCGGAGACCATCAACTACCGCACCCTGAAACCCGAGCGGGACGGCCTGTACTGCGAAAAGATCTTTGGACCAACCAAGGACTGGGAGTGCCACTGCGGTAAGTATAAGAAGATCAAGTATAAGGGCAAGGTCTGTGACCGTTGCGGCGTGGAAGTCACCAAGGCTAAGGTTCGCCGTGAGCGTATGGGTCACATTGAGCTTGCCGCTCCCTGCAGCCATATCTGGTACTTCAAGGGCATTCCTTCCCGTATGGGTCTGATCCTGGACATCAGCCCCAAGGTGCTGGAGAAGGTTCTGTACTTTGCTTCCTACATTGTCACCGATCCCGGCGATGCACCTTTGGCAAAGAATCAGATCCTGTCCGAGAAGGAATACCGGGACATGCGGGAAAAGTACGAGGACGACTTCAAGGCAGGTATGGGTGCCGAGGCAGTGAAGGAACTGCTGGAGGACATCGACCTGGAAGAGCTGTCTGCGCAGCTGCGTGAAGAACTGAAGACCGCTTCCTCTCAGAAGAAGCTGCGTCTTGTAAAGCGCTTGGAGGTCGTTGAGGCCTTCCGTGAGTCCGGCAACAAACCCAGCTGGATGATCATGGACGTGCTGCCCGTCATTCCTCCCGATATCCGTCCTATGATCCAGTTGGATGGCGGCCGTTTCGCCACCTCCGACCTGAACGATCTGTACCGGCGTGTTATCAACCGTAACAACCGTCTGAAGAGACTGATCCAGCTGCATGCCCCTGACATCATTATCCGTAATGAGAAGCGCATGCTGCAGGAAGCAGTTGACGCCCTGATCGACAACGGCCGCCGCGGCCGTGCCGTCACCGGCGCCAACAACCGCGCACTGAAGTCCCTGTCTGACATGCTCAAGGGTAAGCAGGCCCGCTTCCGTCAGAACCTGCTGGGTAAGCGTGTTGACTACTCCGGCCGTAGCGTTATCGTTGTCGGCCCCGAGCTGAAG
>JAZNNO010000048.1:0-7216 GCA_045580345.1 Faecousia sp. | reverse complement strand
GTCTACGTAGAATACATAGACGCGGGTCAGCTCCTGTGCGGTACCCAGGTCGAAGGTGACCTTAGAGCCGTCCAGAGATGCTACGGGGTGGTCTGCTACCACAGGACCGGTTGCGGGGATCTCTTCCTGGGCTACCAGGATTGTGCCACAGACGGAGCACTTCTTGCCTTCGGTGAGGCCGGGCTCGGTCTCGGTTGCTTCCTTACCGGGGATGATCTCCTCGGTGTGGCCCAGGGCGGGGATCTCGGTCTGAGCAACATTGACAGTGCCACAGACATCACATACCTCGCCGTCGGTCAGGCCGGGCTCGGTGCAGGTTGCATCCTTGCCTTCCACAGTGACCCAGTCGTGGTCGGTCACTTCGATCACTTCCTGCTCGATGGAGACCTCGCCACAGACGGAGCAGGCCTCGCCTTCGGTCAAACCGGTTTCGGTGCAGGTTGCGGGCTTACCGGGAACAACAGCCCACGCGTGTTCAGCAGTTTCGATTTCTTCCTGCTCGATGGAGATCTCGCCACAGAGGGCGCACTTCTCGCCTTCGGTCAGGCCGGTCTCAGTACAGGTGGGCTCCTTACCGGGAACTGCGACCCACTCATGCTCCAGGGCAGGGGTCTCTTCCTGAGCTACCAGGACCTTGCCACAATCGGCGCAAACCTGGCCTTCGGTCAGGCCGGTGGAGTTGCAAGTTGCGGGCACAGCTTCAACAATCGTTACATTCTCGTGCTGGCAAGCAATCTCAAACTCCAGCTTGATGTAGCGAGTATCATATTCGAAGAGCTCAACATCAACGTCGGTAGCTGCGTCGGCAGTTGCGCCGGCAGCGATTACCGTTTGCTTACCCTCGGGAGCGGTCACAGCAGGCACCATAGCGGACTGGCCTTCGCCATCAATATACTTTGCAAAGGGACGGCCGGGAACTGCGCTACAAGCAGCCTCAACAGTGCCACCGGTAACGGAGATAACACCGGTTTCGCCTCTAACGACCAATGCACCGTAGTGCGTATCGCCCTTGACTTCGCCGCCGGAGATGTAAATATTGTCGGCCAACAGACCGGACTGGCTGGCAGTAACCAGATTTACAGTACCGCCGGTGATGTAAGCATTGTCAGCGACCTGGATAGCGGCCTCAGACTCGTTTGCGCTGTTATAGGAACCAACGGTGAGAACGCCGCCATTGACATACAGGTTACCACTGTTCTCAATACCGATGGAACGGCAGGACTTCTTTGCACCGTTGTACTCGGTGGAGATATTGCCGCCGTTGATAGTCAGATCGCCATCAACAACACGGATCTGATGGGGGGAATGCTGAGCGTTGGACCAGCTTTGGGTAGAAATCAGCAGATTTGCATCCAAGGTCAGGTCAAAGCCGGAAAGGAGCGCGGAGCCACCGGCATACTGGGAGCCCATCGTACTGGGAACGATACCAATAGCATTTGCCCAAATGGTCAGGGTAGCATCGTCAGCGCCCTCGATAGTCAGGTCGTTCTGATACTGCAGACCTGCATGGCTGCGCAGCAGGCAATCGCCGCTCTCGACCTGGATGGTCAGAGGTGCGGTGCTGCCGGTGTGGATACCAGCAGTGGTATTCGTGGTACCGGCGGAATTCTTTCTCCACTGGCCAAGCTCTTCATTGTAGCTGGATACAGTAAAGTTCTTCAGATACAGAGTGGGAGCTGCGTCACCGGAGTGCCAAATGAGCTTCGCATTGTAGTTGGTCTCATCGGCGCCAGCGGTAGCCTGGCTCATATACTCCATAGCAGTCGGCGTGGTGACTTTTTCAATTGTGGTCTCGCCGGTCTCCTCATTGACTACTTCCTTCTCCTCGGTGACATTGAAGTAAGTGGTCTTGAGAGTGTTAATGGTGTAGACGGGGATATCGTAATTGGTCAGATTATAGGAAGTGCCATCGATCTTCAGAGTGTAGGCCTCTTCCAAAGCAGGAGCAGTCTCACGCTTTGCCTCGGCACCACAAACAGTACAGACATCAACAAAGTCAACACCGTCAATGATTGTTTCGGTGGTGGGGTGCTCACAAGGCACGGTATTCAAGACATCACCACAGACAGTACACTTTGTGATATAGTTGGTGCCCTCAAGCGTGGTTTCTGTCTCACCGTGCTCAGCGGGAACGAGCTTGAAGTAGTTCGTGCTGGTGTATTCTGCTACAGGCTCGCCGCCTTCAGTGGTGTACATTCTGTAGCAGGGCTCGTACTGGCTCAGATCCAAAGTGCCATTCACGGCAGGCTTTGTAGCTTTGCTTTCCTTGAGTTCCAGAGAGCCGCCCTTCACGATGACATTCTTGGCGTAAACAGCAGCGCAGTACTCTCTATCGCCCAAGTCAGTGCCGTTTGCGATTTTGGGTGTATTGTTGACGACCACATTGCTGTCGCCCTCGATGATCAGATCGGTAACATAGTCCGGATAGTTTCCGCTGGAAGAAAGTCTGATAGCGGAAGCAATACCCATCACATGGGAGGTAGTAACCTTCACATCGGAATTGCGGATGGTAATCTTCTGTCCAACGGTACCGCCACCGGCGTAAATCTCCGCATAAGTAGCATAGACCTGATTAGAGTAGCCGTTGGAGGTTGCGGTCAGGTCGCAATTCTCAACCAGCAGAGCGCAATAGCTCAGTTGCATAACGCCTGTTTGATGAGAATTGGACACCTTCGACTTGGACAGATTAACTGTGCCGCCGATCATGTTGAATTCCCGGTAAGTTTTGGTAGCGCCGTCTGCGGAAATAAGTGCATTTGTATTGTATCCGCCGGTAACATTCAGAACAGCATTGTCTTTACCGATCAGATTAAAGACTGTAGCAGAACCAGCATCCAAGTGTATAAACTGCTTCTTGGAAGCATTGGGGACTACCACATTGTTGGTTCCGTAGTACTCAACCGTAAAGGTGCCCGTGACAGCTGCAGGCAGATAAATGCAACGCTCAGCATAGGTGTAGTTTGCATTCTTCAGCGTGACGGTGGGAACATTGTTCTTAATGGTGAAGCTGTAGTTCCAGTTGTCAGCAGCGGTAACTGCTGTGGGAGCTGCGCCTTCCTCGCCGTCTGCCCAGTAGAGAGCCTCGGGGGTCTCGGTGGTGCTGTCGGTATCGATGGTAACAGCAGTACCGAACAGAGTGACGGAGCCGCCCATAACATTAACGGTCTCGGTATAACTGTAGCCGCAGACGGTACAGGTCTTTGTTCTGACAAAGGCACCGTCAACGACTTCACCGTCAGTTGCCTCACAGATATGGGGGACATCTTCCACTTTTACGGTCTGTTCCACACCGCAGATGGTGCAGATCCGGACATCGCCTGCCGTCATGGAGCAGGTGTAGTCCCCGTGTTCACAGACCAACTCTGTGCCACAGCCGTTGGTGCAGATGGTCTTGCCCTCAGCCCACTGACCGGCAACGTGCTCTGGGAAAGAAGTGAACACGAGCTTCGCAGCGGTCAGTGCAGCAGCGTTGCCTTCCAAATCCTTTGCGGTGTAGCACAGGTCTTCTGCGACAGTGACACCACCACCCAACGCCTGCACAGCTGCCGTGGCAGTGATATTGCCGCCATTGATAACAATGCCGTCAGAACCCTCGATGGCCTTATAAGCCTTGCCGGAGCCGGTATAAGCGGTGGTAATATTGATATTGCCGCCATTGATGGTGATGGTATCATCCTGGCCGGAGACAGCCTGGGCATAGATGCCATCGGCAGTCAGGGTCTTGATGTCCAAATTGGCGTCGATGGTAATCATGCGCATCACTCGAATGCCGTAAGCACCAGACTTTGCACTGTTGTCAATGTACATAGTAGCGCCATTCTCGCTGGTGATCTTGGTGTGAGACCAGCGGTAGGAGCCACCGATTACAGAGTACAAAGCAATACAGTTTGCAAAATAGCTGTCCTCGGTAACACGAACATCCATTGTACCACCCTGAGTTGCAATAGTCTTGTCGTTAATACCGAAAGCGAAGGAACAGCTCTTGGTAACCTTAACGCCCTTCAGCTCCAGGGTGAAAAGACCGGTCTCAGCATTGTAGTAATACTTTGCGTTCCATTCGTTTTCATCACCGGGAACCTGCACCCACTCGGTCTTGGGCGTTCCATCTTCGTTCAGAACGGCCTCACCGGTGGTTGCATCCACAACGGGGACTTCCTGGTTCTTAGTGTAGGATACAGTGGCGCCGTCGTTGGTAGCGGTCAGCGTCATTGCATAGTCAGTACCCTCCATTGACTCAATGGTACGGGTCGTGACTGCTGCGTCCGCATCGATCACTGCCACTGCGGGCAGCAAACCAACGATCAGACACAGTGCGAGAATCATACTGAATACTCTTCTCATTTTGGGTTTTCACTCCTTTTTAAAATTTTTTGCGGGGGTATTTTGTCACTGCAAGGATGCGCATCCATCACTGCGCATTTCCTGCAGCGGCAGGACCTGTCCTCCACGCGGGAAAGACAAGTGTATTTATATACAAGCATAGTATAGCATTGTCCTGTACAAAATTCAAGGAAACCATTGCAAATATTTTGGGGCAAAATAACCAAATTTTTACCTTCTTTTTTGTATGTTGACATAATATCGCAATTCCCCACTATGTCAAAAATTTATATAAATTGCTTAAAATAAGAAATTTTATTGCAAAAGCCGCAGAAATCCACCCCCTATGTTGGAATATTCGTTGGAACGCATTTATCTGTCCCCTACAATTACCAAAAACTTCGGCCCGCCTTAAATGGCGGGCCGAAGCCGTTAGTTAGGGATTATGCTTTTGTTGCTGAATCAAGCAACGGTAATTGTCAGAGATGCCTTGCGGGCAACGCCGTGCTCGTCCGCATACTCAACACGCAGTACATACTTGCCGCTGTGCTTCACAGCAAACCGCTTCTTTCTATAGGACTTGAATGTGGAATCCGCTGCCTTCAGCTGATACCAGTCATCGATATCAGCAATTTCCTGGCCCCCAACATAGAAGACGTGGACCTTCTGAACATTTTCGCCCTCCACCGTAACGGTCTTGCCGTCGACAGTAGCCGTAGGCTCTCCAGGGGTGTAATTGATGGGTACCGCATGGGACTCTGTCAACTTATCACCGTCTGCATTGCTGTACTGTACGCGCAGCACATAATCGCCATTTTCCAGAACGAATGCATTCTTGGTGTAGGTCTTGAACGCAGGATCGGCTGCCTTCAGGTCATTCCAAACATCGATGTCTGCAACTTCCTTGCCGGTAACATTGAATGCATAGACCACAACACCGGTCAAGCCGTTGTTGTTTACGCTCACCGCATTGCCGTTGATTTCGATAGTAGGCGGTGTAACGGCTGCGGGGGTGTAGTCGATGGTAACCTGGTAGGAAACAGCCTGCATAACACCGTCTGCATCGTCATACTGCACACGCAGAACATAGGTGCCGTTCTCCAGCTCGAAGGGGTTCTTGGTGTAGGTTACGAAGTCGGGATCGGCTGCCTTCAGGTCATTCCAGACATTAATGTCTGCAATTTCCTTGTCGGTGATGTTGAACACATGGACCTTAACGCCGGTCATGCCGTTGGTATTCACGGTTACCTCGTCGTCAACCACAGTAACGGTTGCACGGACAGTACCACAGACAGAACACTCGGTAGCTGCATCGTCTGCATAGCTATGGCCCAGTGCTGCGATTTCTTCGGTGGTCTGGCTGAGGGTCTCGCCGCAAACCTCACAGGTAACGGTGGTCTTCACAGAACCGGCCTCGGTGCAGGTTGCATCCACAGTTTCCACGTCGGTCTTCTCGGTGTGGCCCAGTGCTGCGATTTCTTCCTGCTCAACGGTGGTCTCGCCGCAGACAGTACACTTCTTGCCCTCGGTCAGGCCGGGCTCGGTACAGGTTGCTGCCTTGCCGGGGATAACTTCCTCGGTGTGGCCCAGTGCTGCAACTTCATCAGCAGTGTAGGTATCGCCACAGTGTGCGCAGGTGTAGGTGGTGAAGCCAGCCTCAGTACAGGTAGCTTCGGTTACAACTGCAGTATGGGCATGTTCGCCCAGAACATTCTCAGCATTCCAGCAATAGCCCTCGGGAGCCTCGATGGTAACACCCTCACCCTTAGTAACAGGGCTCTTTTCAGTGTCAGCAGCATAAAGAGCTGCAATTTCGCCTCCGTTGATAGCGGTTGCAACACCGGAAGCAACTGCCTTGTCAGCTACGCCAACATACAGGTTCTCGATCTTACCGCTCTCAACAGTGAACTTAGCGGAGGTGTTGACCCAATCGTTCAGGGTTGCGCCATTCACGATCAGCTCGGAGCAGTTTGCAACGGAGTAGAATGCGCCTTCGTTTGCGCTGAAGGTACCGCCGTTCAGGGTAGCCTTAGCAGTCAATGCAAAATCGCCGTTATACAGAGCGTAATCACCAACGATATCGCCGCCGTTGACAATCAGTTCGCCCTTGTTGACGATGGCATAGCCATAAGCATTGTTGTTGATGATGCCACCCTCGCCATTGATGGTCAGCTTACCGCCAACCTCGACACTGATAATGAACAGTCTGCCATCTACGGCAGTGATGGTCTTGGTATTCAGGTTCAGGATAACATCCTGGCCTGCAGTGATCTTATACAGAGCATTTGCAGTAATATTGTCCAGAAGTGTTACTTCGCCGCCAGCTGCAATGGCCTCAGTCAGAGTTGCATACTTCAGCCCGCCAGCCTCAGCGACTGCGCCTTCCTTGACGGGAGTTTCAACAGTCTCACGGGACATTTCTGCGCCACAGAGGTCGCAGTAAACCACGGAGTCGTAAGAACCCTTGTTGTTCAGGTCAGCCTCAACCTCGTTCTCCTTGACAGCCTCACCTGCGGTGTGGCCCTTTGCTGCGATCTCTTCCTGCGCGGTCAGAGTCTCGCCGCAGACAGAGCACTTCTTGCCTTCGGTCAAGCCGGTCTCGGTACAGGTTGCTTTCTTACCGGTAATGGTTTCCTCGGTATGGCCCAGAGCTGCGATTTCCACAGTCTCGGTGCTGACGACTTCGCCGCACTCGCAGGTTACGGTAACGATCTTGGAACCAGCCTCGGTGCAGGTGGCATCCTTGGTAACCTCTTCGGTAGTGGTGGTATTGGTATGGTCGCAAATAGGCTCTGCGCTGATCTTGACATAGGGCTTTTTCAGATTTGCTGCATCGGTAATTGCTACAGCAGAATCCTTATTTGCGCCACCGACAGCATACCAGCCCTCATAGCCG
>JAZNNO010000047.1:0-11680 GCA_045580345.1 Faecousia sp. | reverse complement strand
AATCAAGTTTTGACGATGCATCTCTTCTTCGTCATCTGACAAGGAGAAGTAATCCGTCAGTATAAAGTAACCGTTTTCTTTCAGTGCAGTATGAAGTTTAGCATATAGGGGAATTTTCTCCTCTTTTGTAAAATGATGCAGACTTTCAACAGACACAGCGGCATCAAACACATTTTCACCAAGCGGAACATCAAAATATGAGTCAAGAATCAAGGCTATATTCTTTCCAACGAATTTTCGTTGAAGCTCGGTTAGCATTCCTTGTGAAAGGTCTATTCCCGTAACCTTTGCCGAAGAATTAAGCTTATAATATTCTTGCAGTTCCAATCCTGTACCGCAACCCAAATCAAGTATGCAACAGTTTTCAGCGGTCGGTAATTGCTTTGCCGTAAAAGGATAGAACTCGCTTGCATATTCGATGTTAGTCATCATATGCTCATCATATCCGTCAAGTCTTGCCTCAAAGAAATCACTCATTTTTTCAAGCATACATAACCTCCGTCAAATTCAAGTTTGTCGAATTCCATATGCCGAAGCGACCGGTCGAGAAATAATCTCGTTTGACCGATGCAGTCCGTGACGCATTGTCAGCGGCCACTGGCCGCCAAATTCAAGTTTATCTAACAGTAAATCGAAAAATTACGGCAGATTGTTTTCGATGAACGGCCGGAACACAATATCGTGGACGCAGCCTTCCTCAACTTCCATGCAATTTTTGATCATCTTCGCTACGGTTTCCGGTTTGAGATAATCGTGATTGGGCACCGCTCTGAAATTGGTGTCAACGCCGCCGGGATATACATTGCAAACGCCGATATTCTCGGCTTTTACTTCCTTGGTGAGAATCTTGCTGATGCCCTCCATAGCGTCCTTGGTGGCGCTGTAGCTTCCGGTCATAGGACTGTTAAAAAGACAGCAGCTGCTTAAAACATTGACAAATAAGCCGCTTTTCTTTTCGGCCATAGTAGGATAAACCTCCTGGATCATGCCCAGGGCGCTGACGCAATTCAGTTCGAACATATATCGCAGATCTTCCAAATTAATATCTGCGATTTTGTCCTTTTTCGTGTTGGCACCGGCATTGTTCACCAGCACATCCACCGTGCCAAAGGCCTGCAATGCCTGCTGGCAAAAGCTGTGCCGCCTTGCTCCGTCAGTAATATCAAAGCACTCCGTGTAAACAGAAGCCTCACCCAGTTCCCGAACCAGCTGCTTCATTTTTTCTTCGCTTCTTCCGCAAAGGGCAAGATTATACTCCTTGGACAGTAAGCGCGCCAATGCTTTTCCGATTCCATCTGTTGCGCCGGTGATGATGACTGTCTTTTTCATACACAGAACCTCCTGGATTTATTAAACCGTTACCAATTTGTTATAGACCCGGCGGTAGATAAAGGTAGCCAGGATGAATGTGCAGGTGTCGGAAATGGCCTGGGCTGCCACCACGCCGTACAGACCTACAAAGTGATTCAGCAGGAACAAAATAGGAATGGCGAACAGACCCTGTCGGCAGATACCCAGCAACAGGGATTCTTTGCCCTTGCCCATTGCCTGCAGACAGAAAACCTTCTGGAAATTGGCGATCATAAAGGGCGTAGCCAAACAGGCGATCCGCAAAAATTCCGTGCCGTATTTCACAGTTTCCGCATCCCGGATGAACAGGGTAACGATCTGCCGGGGCAGCAGCTGAAAAATAGCAATAAAGAAACAGGCAGTAACCATACCGTAGATCTGCGCCCTGCGGGCAAAATCCCGCATCCGGGGGTAATTCTTGGCGGCGTAGTTGTAGGCGACCAAGGGCATCATGCCTTGGCACAGACCCATACCGATGTTCAGCGGCAGCATATCCGCTTTTGCCACAATGCCGTAGGCAGCCAGCTTTACTTCACCGTAGCTGACAGTAAGGTTGTTTTTGATAATGGCAGTGATGTTTGCCAAAAGGGTTGTCATAGTGGAGGGCAGACCGATAGCCAAGATAGCACCGAAAGTCTTTTTGTCCACCTTTGCCAGTCTGGGGGAGAATGTCAGAACAGACTTGGTTTTGAGCCGACAGTAAGTAAAAATAAAGAAGAGCAGGGAAATGACATTAGAAAGCAGTGTAGCCATAGCCGCACCAGTTACTTCGTTGCCGGGAGGCAGGATCACGAACATAAACAGCGGATCCAAAATGATATTGGAAACACCGCCCAAAGCAAGACCGAAACCGGATTCTTTGGAATAGCCGGCGCTGCGGAGCAGGTGGGACATGGTCAGACCCACAGTGGAGGGGATAGCGCCTACGACCAGGACCCAAAACAGATAGCTGGTGGCATAATCCAAGATAGCATCGGTAGCGCCCAACAGCCGTGCCAACGGCTCGGTAAACAGCAGGCAAATAAGGGAGTATACCGCGGCAAGAGCCAATGAGCCGTAAATACTGAAAGCGCCTACCCGGCGGGCGTCATCCTCTTTCTTTTCACCCAGTAAACGGGACAGCAGACTGCCACCGCCCACGCCAAAAAGATTGGACAGGGCATTGAGCATAAAGAACAAAATGCCCACCACGCTGGCAGCGGCCACCTTGTTGGGATCGTTGCTCATACCGATGAAGACCGTGTCGGCCATATTGTAGATCATGGTAATGAGCTGGCTGACGATGGTGGGGATGGCCATTGTCAGCAGAGCCTTGCCCACCGGCATCGTTTCAAACAGCTCGGTTTTACTGTATTTCTCTTTCACCTTGCGCCTCCGTCAAAAAGGAAAAGTTTTACATATTATAGCACAAAAGCGCCCCAAACACAAGGTCCGGCGCTGTATAGCGCCGAACCTTCTAAGGCTATTTTAAGGTCAAACCGTCGCTGAAGGCCTTGCCGACCTTTTCGCCCAGCACCAAATACTGATGATGGACCGGGTCAAAGGTAATGGGCTGCAGCTTGGCAACATCTACCTTGCCGTCTTTGTCCAAATAGGCCTCGTCAACGCAAACATTGATGACCTTGCCAACCAAACGGCAGGATTCGGGATCGTAGGAAAGCATTTCACATTCCAGTGCCATAGGCAGCTCGTCGATCAGCGGTGCATCCACGAACTCTGATTTTGTTGCGTGAAAACCGGCTTTTGCAAACTTATTCGGTTCTTTATTGCCGCTGACAATGCCCACATAATCGCAGGCCTTTACATACTGCGCAGTGCCCATAGACACCGTAAATGCCTTGCGCGCCTGAATGTTCTTGGCGGTCTTGTGCTCAGCCTCCACACAGATGGTAAGCTGCGCTTCTTCCGTCACACCGCCCCAGGCCGCGTTCATGGCGTTGGGCGTGCCGTCTTCATTGTAAGTGCCGATAATAAACACCGGCATAGGATAACACATTTCTTTTGCACCAAAATTTTTCCGCATAATTCATCCTCCAACAAATATTCTGTATACATTATACAGCAAAACACATAGCCGTTGCAAGAGGATAATTGGCGTGATATAATGATATTACGAGGTGACGGAAATGATCATTTTGATTGCTGGTGCGACCCATACGGGAAAGACTGCCTATGCGCAAAAGCTCCTGGAAAAATACAAGTACCCCTACCTATCTATCGACCACTTGAAGATGGGACTTATCCGTAGCGGACAAACGGAACTGACCCCTATGGATGACGACAAGCTGACCGACTACCTGTGGCCCATTGTCCGGGAGATGGTAAAAACAGCCATCGAGAATAAGCAAAATCTCATTGTGGAGGGGTGCTATATTCCCTTTGATTGGCAGAAAGATTTTGCCCGGGAGTACTTGGAACATATCCGATATGTGTGCCTTGTGATGTCCCCGGACTATATTGAAAATCACTTTGCGGACATTGTGGCAAATGCCAGCATCATCGAGTGCCGCCTGGACGATTCTGACCTGGATAAGGCTGAACTGATTGCTGAAAACACATATAATCTTACCCAATGTGTTGCCTACAACTTGCCCTACATATGCATCGACAGGTCATATGACCGGATGGAGCTGATTTGAATGGATAATTATGACTTGCAGGTGGATATTGGCAAGCGGATATTTTTGGAGCACGACCAGGAAAAACTGATAGGCAAATTCCAACTTGAAGCGGACGAACGGCATATCTATCTGACATATATGAACACCCCCTGCCGCATCAACAGAAACGACGGGGGAGTGGAAGAATACATCAAAGGTGCGTGGAAGAATTGTCGTTCCTTCAGCACGGTGATGACCGTCTATGATTTGCTGTGCTATCACCAAGGTGTTGATGCGCCTGCATTGGCGGGACAATGGTGCGCAGTGGGCACATTTGTTGTTACCGGCGTTACGAATACGGAAACCTTTACAAAGCGGTATGCCGCGATATTTGACGGCCGCCTTGACGAATTGAAAGCAGCTTGTGAAAGCTTAGGCGGCATCCTGCAGCCGACTATGGCAGGCGCGGACCTGACCTGCCGCTTTGGGGTGACACCGTTCTTCCCGGTCCTTTTGCAATTCTGGCAAGGCGACGACGAATTTCCGCCCAAGCTGATGCTTCTGTGGGATCGGAATACGGATAAATTTCTGCATTTTGAAACAACATTCTATCTGCAGGGCGACCTGCTGGAACGGCTGAAAAGCTGTATGGAGGGAACCTATGACCCTGAATGAAATGATCTATAAGCGCAAATCCTGCCGCAGTTTTACGAATGTGCCTGTAGACAGTGCGATGCTCGAGACCATCAAGGCTTTTTCGATGAAACCCCTGTACCCGGAAATCAAAGTTCACTGGGATATCGTACGCAGAAATCAAGTGAAGTGCATTTGCCCGTGGACCACACCGCAGCTGATCGCTGTTTACTCCGAGGAAACCGATGGATGGCTGGAAAATGTGGGCTTTCTGTTTCAGCAGATGGACCTGTATTTGCAAAGCCTTGGTCTGGGTGTTTGTTGGCTGGGTATGGGAAGGATGAATCCCAAGACCACTGCCCAGGTGGCGGGCATGCAGTTTGTCATCATGCTGGCATTTGGCCATCCCAAGGGCGACCAGCTGCGCCACGATTTCATGGCATTCAAGCGGAAAACACCGGAACAAATTGCAGACCAAGCCGATCCTAAGCTGGAGCCGGCCCGGCTGGCACCTTCCGCGGTAAACGGTCAGCCCTGGTATTTTGTCCACGATGGCGATACTGTCCATGCCTACTGCAAGCATAAGGGAAACCGCTTGGATGTGGGTATTGCTTTGGCGCACCTGTATGTGGCAAATGCGGAAGTCTTCCGCTTTTTCAAGGCGGATCATATACCTCTTGTGCCGGGATATGAATACATCGGCAGCGTGGTGCTGGGAAAGGAAATGATATGAAACTGCTGACAAATGCATTGACAAAATTTGTCTGCGGCCTGCTTTTGGTGGGGGTGTTGATTTTTCTCCCGGCAGGCACACTGCATTATTGCAAAGGCTGGCTGTTCGTTGGTCTGCTCTTTGTGCCCATGCTGATTGCCGGATTTGTGATGTTCTGCAAATCTCCGGAGTTCCTTGCCAAGCGCCTGGACGCAAAGGAAAAGCAGGCAACCCAGAAAGGCGTGGTTGCTTTCTCAGGACTTATGTTCATTGCCGGTTTTGTAGTGGCGGGATTGGATTTCCGCTTTGGATGGTCTACAATGCCCACTTGGGTGGTCACTGCCGCATCGGTGCTGTTTTTGGTGGCCTATGCCCTGTATGCCGAGGTGATGCGGGAAAATGCTTACCTTAGCCGTACCATCAAGGTAGAGGAGGGGCAGAGAGTGGTGGATACCGGCCTGTACGGCATCGTCCGCCATCCTATGTACGCAGTGACCATCCTGCTGTTTTTGATGATCCCACTGGTGCTGGGCTCTTGGTATGCGCTGATCGCCTTTGCGTTTTACCCGGCAATTATCCTTGTTCGGCTGAAGGACGAGGAAGCCTTGCTGACAAAGGAACTCCCCGGCTATGAAGCCTATAAACAGAAAGTAAAGTACAGAATAATTCCATTTGTGTGGTGAAAGGAACGAAAATGATCAACAAGCTTGGTTTTGGCTTTTTGCATTTGCCGAAAAAGGGCGAAGAATTTGACTGGGATACGATCTGCGATTTGGTGGATGCCTACATGGCTGGTGGCGGAAAATTCTTCGACACCTGTTATACTTACTTAGACGGCAACAGTGAGCGGGCTATCAAGGAATGCGTGGTCCGGCGGAAAGAACGGGAGAGCTTCGAGATTTGCGAAAAACTGCCCGGCTATCTGTGCAAAAGCTACGCCGATTGTCAGAAGTACTTCGATGAAGAGCTGGCCCGTTGCGGTGTGGAGTATTTTGATATCCTGATGCTCCATTATTTGAAGGAAGAGAACTATGCCATTGCGGAAAAGTACGACGAGTTTCGTTTTCTCCGGGAGAAAAAGGCTCAGGGCCTTGCCAAGCGGATCGGGTTTTCCTTCCACGGCAGAGCGGCTTTGCTGGAGGAGATTCTCACTGCCCACCCGGAGGTGGATGTGGTGCTGATCCAGCTGAATTATTTGGACTGGGAGAGCGAAGGGGTGCAGTCCCGGCTCTGTTACGAAACTTGCCTGCGCCACGGTAAAAAGGTAATGGCCATGGAACCGCTGAAGGGCGGCACGATTGCCAATATTCCCCCGGAGGCGGAAGAGGTTCTTCGGAGTGTCCACCCGGATTGGACACCTGCCGATTGGGGTCTGCGGTTTGTGCAGTCACTGCCCGGCGTGGAGGTTTGCCTCAGCGGTATGAATGCCATGGAGCAGGTGCGCGCCAATATCCGCCCCTTTGCGCCCCTTGGCGACAGAGAAATTGCCGCGCTGATGCAGGCTCGGGAAATTATTTGCAGCAGAACCGCCATTGGTTGCAGCGGCTGTGGCTATTGTGAGCCCCATTGTCCCAAAGGGATTCCCATTCCCCGATACTTTAAACTCTATAACGAGGTGAACCGTTATCCCGGTGACGGATGGAAGATTAAAATCAGTTATCGGCAAGTTTCAGGCGGAAAGGCATCTGCGTGTATCGGATGTCATAGCTGCGAGAAACATTGCCCACAGAACCTGGAGATTGCCGACCTTATGAAAACCATTGCCCAGCGGTTTGAGGGCTGAAAGGGGAAATTCATGCTGATAAAAGGATGTCAAGAGGGAAAGGGAACGCCCCGGCTCACGGAAGTGAAATGCCCCAACTGTGGCGAGCTTGTGGAAGTGTTTGTTTTGATGGGTGGTCCTGTCGGCAAGACCGGAACCCTTGCAAATGACGAAACCTGTACCTGCGGACATGTCCTCCCCGCCGGCAGTTTTGAAATGGAATATAACAAGGCACAGGATTACTAATCCTGTGCCTTTTCTTGTTTTTCTTTCAGCTTTTCGTTGATTTTCTTGGCCTTGGCCCGGATGACATTGTAAATAATGGTCCATATTGCACCGTAACCGGCAATAAAAATGCCGGTAAACACCAAAATGGGCTTTAGTTGATTCAGCAGCCAGCCGTTTATCAGATAGGTGAGGATATAAGCTATATACAGCACACCGCCGTGGAGCAGGATCATGGTGGGCAGGGGCAGCTGCTCTGTTTGATAGATGGCTGTCATACCCGCTGCCACAAAGGCAAGCGCTGTGATGGTTAGAATACCTTTGCATACTTCCCCGGGGGCAAGGGATTCCGCAGTGCCGGTAGCACCCAAAATGCCGTAAATGATAGCCAAAACCACCGGACCGCCGGCAGCGCAAAGGAGTCCCCGGAGGAGAAATTCTTTGAGAAACTTTTTCATTTGTTGTCGAACCTCCTTTTGATCTGGGCGAAACACCGCCGGGATACATACTCCCGGTAGCCGCATTTGAACACCGCATCCACCGCGCCGGTATACGCCACAGCAAATCGATCCAGTGCCTGTTCGTTTGCCAATGTGCTTTTGTTGATGCGGATAAAAGAGGCGGGGAGAGCGCTTTCCAGTTCGTATAGCCGCCCCTTCAGCCGATAGCGCTGATTGTTAGAATCGATGGCATAGGTCTTGCCCTCTAATACGGTAACGCATTCTATGTCCGAAACCGCCAGCATTTTGATGTCATCTTCCGTATAGCCGGGAATGCGGTCTAAGTGCTTGGAAATTAACGCTTCGATCTCGTCGATGAGCGGGGAGCGTTCCCGTGCAGTGATAACTATTTCTTCGTCCTTGTCCTTATCGATGATGAGCCTGAATTTCATCCCGTCACCTCCTGTGACTGTATTATATCATAACCGGGATGAAAAATGTTACAAAATGTGTTTATCGGTCGTTTTGATATGATAAGTGGTAAAAACGGATAAAATGAGCCGGCAGCCATTCAGTGCTGCCGGCTTGTAGTTGCACGTCATTGCGTATCCGGTGAGACAGAGGGCAGATTGCCCAAATTGTTGTTTTCGCTGCCGTCGGGGATGGATTTGAGGTATTCCGTATCGCCGCGATGGGCAATACCCACCCCGGTGATTTGCCCTTGCTTGGCCATGTTCACGGCCTGCTGCTTTTCTACAAAGCTATTGTCGGACAGTTGATAGCCGGTGATTCTGCCACCTTCCTTTACAAGGCCAACAATGCGTTTGGCGTTGCTGTTTGCTTGGGGAATTTGATCTAAAGTCTGTTTTACAAGCTCTTGCCCGTCCATAAAAACCACTCCTTTGGGCTTAGTTTTACCGCCCAAAAGAAAACTATGCAAAAAGCCATTGCTTTTGAAAGCAATGGCTTTTTGGCTATGGACTACATAAAAGATATTTTTGCCATTTTTGCGTATGAATTCGAACGCTCACAATATAATTAATCTTTCTTCTTTGGTTTTTTTGCACACTTGGGACAACCATGGCCCTGTAATAAACTGCCAGCTTGCGGTGACCATTCATTTCCGCACGCCTTACAGCGAACCTGAATAGGTTCCTTCGATCGTGTGTATTCTCCTAATACTTCAATATCAGTGTTGATAGTTAACAATTGTTGCACAACTTCTGCTGTTGTTTTTAAGTGGGTTTTCCCTTGCCGCCTTGCTATCCCACTAGCATGGTTACAATTCATACAACCATGCCCATTTAACAAGGCGTTAGGGGACATTAACAGTTCTTGCCCACACGTATTGCATTGAACCATTATTTTTGTTTTGGCATCAATGTATTCACCAACCACCGAAATGTTGGGATTTACAGATTTTAGTTCTTTCAGAAATTGAGAGTGAGTTTTCTTTCTATTACCGGCACATTTGGGACAGTTACTTCCACGTAATAAACTGTTAGGAGTAGCGTACCATGAATGTCCACAATCCTTATTCCTAACTTTGATTTTTGTACTGGTATTAGAATATTCTCCTAGCACTTCAATAGAGGGTGAAATTTTTGCAAGTTGCTCAATAAATTCTTCTGTCGTTTTTCTCTTCAACCCAGCACAAGAAACACATCCCGACCCTTTTAATAGCATTGCAGGGGTAGTACTCCACTCATACCCACATATAGTGCATTTTGCAGATATCCTAGCCTTATTTGCGGTATAATGACCTGTTATTTCTATTGTGGGAGTTATTTCGGCAATCGCTTCCACAAATTCCTCATGAGAAAGTCTGCTGGATCCTTTGTGTGCGCTTTCTATGATTTCATTCCAAAACTCTTCTGATGGCGAAAATGTTTCATCTATTATCTCCAACAGCGCTGTGGTTAATGTTTTTAATCGAGAAAACCCAGGCTCGTTTAATTGTCCGTCGAAGACATAGCAATCCGTGGAAAACGGCACTTTCTCCGTCACCGGAAATGTATCATATATTGTGATAATCCTAATGCCTTTAGCTTTCGCTCTTGTTCGTTTCTCAATATCACCCACAAAGGTATTTTCGTGCCAAAACCAACTGCCCGGCTCAATAGCTAAGGATTTTGAAGGAATATAGATATCCAATTCAATACCAAGCGTTTCCCTATCACGGCTGATAACTGCATCATCCCCCAACACTTTCCTACAAGCTGCAAGGATGAACTGTTCCATAAAACTTGTGCCAGCTTTTGAGCACTGTGGGCATCCACGACCGTTTAGCAAAGCTTTTCCTGTTGGCGACCAAGTATGCCCACACGTTTGGCACTTGACTTTGACACAAGAACGGTTTCCCGTATATTCCCCCAGTACTTCAATAGTGGGATTTATTTTTCTCAAAGCTTCTATGAATTCGTTTGTTGTTTTCTTCTTAAGTCCAGCGCAATTGGCGCAGCCACTTCCGTTTAATAGTGTATTTGGCTTTACCTTCCATGTATATTGACAGAGTTCACACTTTACAGTCAATGCCTCCTGAGAGGTTACATACTGATCTAGAACAATAATATGTGGATTTATCTGCCCTAAGCGTTCAATGAATATCTCATGACTCATTCTGCTTCGCTTGCTATTATTGATATATCTGCATTTCGGACAACCATGTCCAGAAAGCAAATCGCTAGGATTGCCCAGCCATTCGTGACCGCACTCTTTACCCCTGACATAAATTTTTGTTCGCCGATTCAGATATTCGCCAATAACTTCGATATTAGGATTGGCTATGTTTAAGCGTTCGATAAACTCCTGTGTAGTCAACCGTTTCATAAAAATACATCCATTTCAATATAATTTAAAAACTAAGTCTTAACAAAACAATTCAGCAAGAATCCCTATAGATTGCAAAGCTTATGTTGTTCTTTTCGAGAAAAACGAGAATCAGCTAAAACACAGTACGCTTTATCCTTTTCAAGATAGGCTATGGAACATAAGCGAATCGTCCTTTACCCACACATTAATCTTACTTTTAATAATTCCTTTTTTGTAAAAAAGAATAAGCTTGTCGCATTGACTTAAATCACCACCAGGAGTCAGTATAACATCATAACGCGCACTGCTTTCTGGTGAAACATCAATAGTAAACAACGGTTCATATGTGGACCGGAGAGCAATCTTTTTATATGAACTCTTGTCATAGCAACAAATATTATCTTGTAGTATTTTCCCTTGGTACATTGCTCGACAATATATTTTGCTAATGATACACTTTTTATCTTTTCTATTGATGATTTCGATTCTAAAATGTACACGAGAACCACCTATAAAACCGCCTTCACCATCTGAACTTCTAAGTCCATCTAGGCTGCATTCAATTAGATTAACTTTAACTGTAAAGGATCTAAACAAGTTAATTGCTGGTTTAAATAAATAAACTAAAAAATTTGAAAGAAAAGAAAGTATAAAATCCATGCTATCACCGTCCTTTTTTCCATTATACCACACTCTTAATTATCTTTCAATTCCCACTGAAAAGACTGTGATAAAATAGACTCTTTGTGAGAGTTCAAGTCTGTTCTGCAAAAAATATCTTTTTTGTGCGAGCAAATCGGAAACTAAAATTTCACCCATAAAAACAGAATAAACCCTGATAAAATCAGAGTTTTTCTGTGGCTATATCTTTTTTGTAGCCCTTTGATGGTCCAAGTGACAGGACTCGAACCTGCAGCATCCTGCTCCCAAAGCAGGCGCGCTACCATTGCGCTACACCTGGATAGATATGTTGTTGTAAGTGTTTGGGCCAAAGCAGGCGCGCTTCCTGTTGCGGTGCCCAACCGATAGGCATTATACACCATGGTTCCCAAAAAAGCAATCGCAAAATAAGAACAAAACATTTTTTAAATAATTCTCTTGACTCTCACCTTGTGTCATGGTTTATAATGCATTTCGTAGAGGTACT
>JAZNNO010000046.1:0-30796 GCA_045580345.1 Faecousia sp. | reverse complement strand
AATGGTCGGCGGCTGCTTTCCTTTGCAAATAAGAAATTAAAGTACCATTACCATCGTTCCAATTCCAATAAGTATGCAACCGATCAACGATTTTGTTGTGAATTGCTCATGTAAAAAAACGAATGCCAAAACCAATGTAATTACAACACTTAATTTGTCAATGGGAACCACTTTGGATGCATCACCTAACTGCAACGCCTTGTAATAGCACAACCAGGAAGCGCCCGTTGCCAACCCCGACAGAATGAGGAACAGCCAACTCCGTTTGCTTATTTCCCCAATTCCATTTTGCGCATTGGTGAGGAACACCATTCCCCAAGCCATTACAACTACAACAACGGTTCGGATCGCTGTTGCAAGATTTGAGTTGACACCGTCTATGCCGACCTTTGCCAGTATAGAGGTAAGGGCCGCAAAAACTGCAGACAGTAATGCGAGTACAAACCACATGGCATATTCCCTCCACAAATTCAAGTTTGTTGTCTAAGCAAATTATACACCGCCTGCACATAGAAATCAATATTTTGACATCTGCTTTCAATGCGTAATGCTTGCCGATGGAATAGGCTTCCCCCTGGGGGGAAGCCTTTGTTGCAATATGCCGCGATGCGTGGTATAATACTTGCATTCTTGGAGATCGCCACAGGCGGCAAAGCCGCCTTCGCAATGACACGAAAAAGCGAGGAAAATTTATGGTGAAAATTCTCTTTGTCTGCCATGGCAAGATTTAAGCCAGGCTCGGCATACCAAGCTATACAATGCTATACCACCGTTTGCAACGGGTTTATGCCATTTGTACTACTCGCATACTACTTTAGAAATCAACCACATTTTGCCTCGGATATGACATAAAATAGCACAGCCGCCGACAATCAGGTCGGCGGCTGTTTTCGTCAATTGGTAAACAATATTTATTTTACCTCTTGGAGTACTTCATTAAAATTGTTCATATCCACTTCAAAACGATACTCCGTGATCGCGGAGTCTTCGGGCTGGATAAAGAATTTGAGTTTCTTGGATGTTTGCATCATATCTAAGATCTTGGTGTAATCTTGGCCAATAACAATTATTCTGTCCATATCCGGCAGCATTTGACCTCTAGCCTCGAAGGTATTCCCTTTTTCGTTTTGCACTGCTATTTTATAATAGGCTTTTTGGGAGGAATTATTCTTAACTAAATATGTCATATCGCCAAATTCATAAAGAAAGATCGTTATGTCGCTATAGCAATCGTATACAATTTCGGCAAGCAAATCCGCGCCCTCAACTTGAGCGTTTTCAAATGACCCATCCAAAGGTTTTTGCGTTGTAATAAACCACAGGTTGGATTCTTCGCCAAACTCATTGCCGACATAGTAATTATATCCCCAACTATCTCTCAGTTGCTGTCCATGTGTAAAAGTTTCTGTTCCTGCGGTTTGACATCTCGAGCAGGAATAATAATATGTTGCAGGAGAAGTCTCTGTCGCTTCGGCACACAAATACTCACTTGTTGTGACCTTTGCTGTAAAGGAATGGCTTAAATTATTTCCCTCAGTCACCTGACAAACAGCACAAGTCTTAGGTGTGAAACAAGTTGCAGCTTCCCATTCATGTCCTGCTACTGCTCCACTTGTTTTGCCGCAAACCTCGCAAGTCTTAGGCGCGGAGCAGGTTGCAGCCTTCCATTCATGTCCTGCCGCTGTTCCAGTTGTTTTGCCACAAATTTTGCAAGTCTTAGGTGCGGAGCAAGTGGCGCTCTTCCATTCGTGTCCTGCCGCTTTCCCACTTGTTGCACCACAAATTTTGCAAGTCATCGGGGTCTCGCAGGTCGCTGCTTTCCACTGGTGGCCACAAGGACTCAGCTGTGCGATAAGCATAAGAATCAAAAACAAGAACAGCGATCCGCAAACAACCGAGGATACGATTCTAACGGGAAGATTTACTTTTTCATATTTCCATATTAAGAAACAGCCAACAGGGAAGCACACAAACAACATCACAAAAGCAAACCAGGTTTTCTGGTATAATTTTGTTTCGGGTTCGACATCAATACCTGACGTGGCTTCAGTTTCGGTATTTTCTGGTATTATTTCTTGCAAATCAATGCTTGTGCCATTGTCAGAAGCATTATGCAAATTTTCTGCTATTGGATAACCGCAATGGGGACAACAACTTGCTGCATCCGATACTTTACCGGAACACTCGGGGCATTTAATAATTGCCATAACGCATTACTTCCTTTGTTTATAATCTACAGGACTCAGCTTTTAAAAACACGCATCAAAAAATATATAGTTTATGCGTTAATTACTATTTTACCCCCCAATGGCACCTGTGTCAACAGCCAAAAACCGCAGCCCGGTCATAAGTATAAAAACAAGAGAGTACACGCTATGTGTGGGTTAGGGTTTACTCCCGCTGGGAATTATGTTATAATGATCGCAATGACATCGTATATTGGGAGATTATTATGACCAAAATTCTCTTTGTCTGCCACGGGAATATTTGCAGAAGTCCTATGGCGGAGTTTGTAATGAAAGACTTAGTTGCCAAGGCGGGGCTATCTGACCGGGTGCAAATCGCATCGGCGGCGGCCAGCCGGGAAGAGCTGGGCAATCCCGTGTATCCCCCCGCCCGGCGGGAATTGGCCCGTCACGGACTGGGCTGCGACGGCAAATTCGCCCGGCAGATCACCCAGGCTGACCTTGACATCTACGACCGCATTTACTATATGGACAGCCGGAATCTGCGGTACTTAAAGCAGATGTTCCCAGGCTATGAGGGATTCCTGCCCTTCTTAGATCGGGATGTGGCTGACCCCTGGTACTCCGGCGATTTCTCCCAAACCTGGGAGGACATCTGCGAGGGCTGTGCACGGATTTTGGAGGAACTGAAATGATGGATATGACCCGCTTGGAATCGGAACTTTCCCAGCTTCCTCTGTACTTTTACGGATTTATTGACCCGAAAAGTTTGGAATTTTCCGAGAGGATCCGCTACATCTGCTCCGCCGAATGCCCCATGCATAACAAAACCTGGGCCTGTCCTCCGGCAGTGGGGGAAGTGGCTGCCTGCGAACATAAGTGCAAGGGTTTTGAGAACTGTCTGCTCATCGGCACCATCACGGAGGTGGCTGACATTGCCGATATTGACGCAGCCCTTGCCACCCGTCCGGAACACGAAAGCATCACCAATCGAGTGCGCGGATTCTTCCGCGCCCAGGGCATCGAGCCCTACATTCTCTCCACCGAGGCCTGCGCGGAGTGCGCCCGGTGCGCCTGGCTGGACGGCGAGCCCTGCCGCCACCCGGATCGGATGCACCCCTGTGTGGAAAGCCACGGCATCAATCTGATCCCAACCTTGGAGGAAAACGGATTGGAATTTCAGTACGGCGAAAACATCGTCACCTGGTATTCCCTGTTGTTCTTTTGACAAAGACAACAGCCAAAAACACGCTTGGGGTTAGTGTTACTTTCTTGTTTCGCCAAGAAAGTAACCAAAGAACGCGATATAGGGGGAGCGACGGGAGCGCCGCCTGTGGCGGATAAAGCGACCTGAGCGAGTGGCAGCGGTCAAAATTTTGTGTGCGAATAGCGAACAGAAAATTTGGGGTACCGCAACAGGAAAAAGCTGAGCCGCAACTCCCGCTTGCGAACCGCCCCTCCCCTATATACCCCTCCCAGCGCCTTGCCGGAAGTGCGGTATAATGTTTTGGTTTTTGACTATAATAATAATTTTCAATTTTCAATTGTCAATTCTCAATTAAAAAGCACCCCATTTGGGGTGCTTTTTTCAGCTTACTTGATTTTCGTAAATGTTCACGTCGCCCACCACGTCCACATCGAAGTATGCATCCAGCATACTCTTTGCGATGGTGGCAAGGGTAGAACCGTGGCCGCCCTTTTCTACATAGATGGCAATGGCGATCTGGGGATCGTCCAAAGGCGCGAAGCACACGAACGCGCCGTTGGCGGAAGTGCCGTAAATGCCGGTTTCTGCCGTACCGGTCTTGGCTGCGATCTTGATGGGATAATCCTTGAAGGTGGTGTAGGCAGTACCGTACCAGCCGTTGGCATCCATCTGGGTAACCATATACATACCCTCTTTGTATGCGCTGACGGTTTCTTCGGACATCTCCATGGTGCTGAGGACCTTGGGCTTATTCTCGTCCAGCAGCTGACGGTAGTCAGCGGACACAACCCGGCTCATAAAAGTGGCCTTGTAGCGAGTACCCTCGTTGGCCAGGGCGGTTGCATAGGAGCAAAGCTGAATGGGGGTGAAGCGGTTTTCGGACTGACCGATGGCGGCCAGCACCTGGTCACCGGTGTACCAGTAGGCATCGTCGCCGGTGTGCAATTCCGCTTTGGTTTCCTTGTTTGCACGGTAGCCCACATACTCCGGCAGTTCCACGCCGGTAGGCTCACCCAGGCCCAAGCCCTTGGCGGTAGCATCTATCGCATTGATGCTCATCTTTTCGCCCAACTCGTAGAAGAAGTAGTTGCAAGACACCATCAGTGCCTTGGCAGCATTACAGTCTCCGTGGGTCTGGCCGTAGTTGGTCCACTGCAGACAGTAAACAGGGTACGTAGGGGTGATCTCGTATTTACCCTGGTCCCGGATGGTGGTCTTGGAATCGATGGTCTTGGACTCCATGGCCGCAATGACCATACTCATTTTGTAGGTAGATCCGGGAGGATAGGTGGCAAGGAGCGCCCGGTTGTACAGGGGCTTATATTCGTCCTTTGCCAAATTTTCATAATCGTCAAAGAAGGTAGCTAAGTTATAGGTGGGATAGCTGCCGCAGGCCAAAATCTGACCGGTCTTTACATCCATCGCTACAAACGCGCCGCCCTCGGCATCGTGGCCGTCCTTGAGCTTGCCGTCCTTATCGGGGGTGCGCAGGTCTTCGATAACAATGGCCATTTGGTCCTCGCCTGCCATCTGGATATTCAGGTCAATGGACACCTCCACATTGGAGCCGGCCTTGGGCTCCTGGCGATACCGGGAGGAAACCAGCGTGCCGTCGGTGGTGACCACATCTTCCCGCCAGCCGTCAATGCCGTGGAGGTACTCCTCATAGACCTTTTCCAAGCCGTCCTGGCCTACCTCGGCATCCATTTCGTAGCCGGGGATGTCCTTATAGTACTCCCACTGCTCGGCATTCATTGCGCCCACATAGCCCAAAATATGGGCTGCGTACTTGGTGTTGTACTCCCGGACAGTGGAAGCCTCGACCTTCATACCGGGAATATTCAGCTCCACGATGGCGGAGAGCTCTTCGTCATTGGCATCGGGAATGAACACAAAGGTAGAAAGGCTGCCCACGCATTTGCGCAGGGTCATTTCATACAGCAGGCCAATGACCTGCCGGGCCTCATCGTCGGTCCATTCCGCGGGGATATCGTACCGATCCCGGAGCTTTTCCACCAGCAGCGGGGCGGTGATATCCGAGTCGATCTCCATATAATGGAGGAAGGTCTGGAAATGGTCCTGCCAAATGGCTGTCTGCTTGTCCCGGATATAGGTAAAGGGACGCTCGATGGACACGGGGAAATGCTCCGTATATTCGATGCCGGCCTCCTGGCTGCGCTTTACCAGCCGCAGGAGGTTTTCGTTGGTGTTATTAGCGGTGAGGATCACATAATGATTGATGATCAGGTCATAACTTGCCCGGTTGCTCACCAGCAAATTACCGTTTTTGTCCAGGATATCACCCCGGGCCGCTTTTACGCGGGTGAGGGTGGTAAATGTCGCCTGGTTATCGGTGCTGCCACCGGTTTCAATGATCTGCAGATCATAGAGCTTAAATGCAAAAAATCCCAAAATCAGTAGCATTACCGCCGACAGGATCATCGCGCGAACTTTGGTTAGTCTTTCCATAACTGGCCTCCAATTTTACCAATGGCCTTAAAAATGGGGTAGAAAACAGGGACTGCCAACAGCGACAGTATGGCTGTAATGAGAAATCCGTGGAATCTGCTCCAAATGGTCAGGCCCAGGAACAAACCGAAAACAAAATTTATCAGCACGTAGCAAACCATTGCTAAGCTGGTGCTGATCATTGCCGAAGAAAACCGCTCCTGCAAATAAGCCTGCCGCACAACGCAGGCGCCTATGGCACAGAAGACGATTGCCACCATAGAGTAAACGCCCGGAGCTGTGCCGGAAAACAGATACAAAAGGCTGGAAATCAGCGCAAAGATACTGCCTTGCTCCACGCCCTCCATAATGCAGATCAGAAAGATCGCGCAGGGAACCAACTCAGATGTTGCTCCCAAAATCCGCACCCGGCTCAGCACCACATCCTGCAACACGGACAGGAATACCAAAAACGCGGTATATGCGCCCCATTTGAGGGCTTTGCGCCGCTGGTTGGGCGATAGGATCAGATAGGTCAGCAGGGAGAATTTCGGCTTATCCGGGCGAAATTCGTACTTTTTTGCCATAGTGTTACCCCACATTATACTGTGTCACGATAAATACCTGCTCCAGGCTGCGCACATCTGCCGCCGGCTCCAACAGAGCATACTTGGCAACACCGGTATCGTCAAAGCCTGCATCCACCACATAGCCCAGCACCAGATTCCGGGGATAGACCGTAGAGCCGGTGGTGACCACCTGGTCCCGGTTACGGATGGTGGAATTGGAGGGCAGGTAATTCATACGCAGCAGGCCCTCAAGACCGGAGGCATAGCCGCCCTGGACCATACCGCTGTGACCGGAGGCAGCGATGGTGGCGCTGATCTCCAAGGAGGAGTCCAGCACGGACTTCACCACAGCGTAGTTTACGCCCACCTCACTCACCAAGCCCACGATCTCGCCGTAGGCGGTGATGGCGCACATATCCTTCTGAATGCCCACATTGGTACCCCGGTTGATGGTGAAGGTATTGCTCCAATCGCCGGAGCTGGTGGAAATGATGTACGCATCCACCAGTTCATAGTCCTCGTGGGCTTCCTTCAGACCCAAAGCCGCTTTCAGCCGCTCATTTTCCTGCTTGGTGGCGTAGGCATCCCGGGCCTCGTCCTCGATGGCAGCCAGCTGCTCTTTGAGGGCATCGTTCTCCGCCTGGAGGGATTCGTATTTGAAGATATAGTCATACAGCTGCTCCGCGCCGTCCATCAGCTTGCTGGCGCCGGCCCGGAAAGGGGACAAAATGCCCTGCACTACCGTCTGGGGAAAGCTCAGACCAATCAAAGAGCCCGCAACCGCCAGCACAATGGCGATCAGCACCGTTGCCACCAGCACCACACGGACACGGCCGGTAAATAAATGTTTCATAAAGTTTCCTCCATCCATCTTAGGACAATGAACACATCTTGTAGGGGAGGCATAGTATGCCTCCCGGAATCGCCGCAAGGCGATTGTTTGCAATTGTTTTGCGGGAGGGATAATATCCCTCCCCTACGAAAGGGTCGTCGGTCAATCCATCAGTTCCGGGGCAATTTCTTTCAGAAGCTTGCCCAGCCGGCAAACCGGCAGCCCCACCACATTGAAATAATCTCCCCGAAGCTTTTCCGCAAACAGGGCAGCACCCCCCTGGATGCCATAAGAGCCTGCCTTATCCATAGGCTCGCCGGTGCGGATATAGCTTTCAATCTCTTTTTCCGTCAGATCTCGGAAATGAATATCCGTCACCTCGGTGCAGGAGAGGATCTTCTCCCCACGCAAGACAGTTAGCCCCGTCATCACCTGATGATCCCGACCGGAAAGCAAGCTAAGCATTCTGCAGGCATCGGCCTCGTCCTTGGGCTTGCCCAAAACCTTTCCGTCGCACACAACGATAGTGTCGGCGGCGATGACCACATCGCTTTCTTCCCGGGAAACGGCCATTGCCTTCAAACCGCTGACCCGGGCCACCTCGTCATAGGGCGGCTTGCTTTCGTCCATTGTTTCATCAATATCCGCCACCCGGACAGTAAAGGGAATATTGAACAGTTTCAACAATTCCTGCCGTCGCGGCGATTGGGACGCTAATATCAATTGCATAAGATCTCCTTTCGCAAAGGACAAAGCCTTCTCCTTGAGGAGAAGGTGCCCCCAACGGGGGCGGATGAGGTGGATGTCAGACTTTGGACACCTCATCAGTCAGCGGCTCGTGCCTCGCACGCTGACAGCTTCTCCTCGAGGAGAAGCCTTTTTACTCCACGCCCCGCAGGTACAGGCCTCTGGTGCAGGCACCGGGGTCAAAGGCTGCGCCGCCGGAGCAGGCAGAGAGCACTCTGTCCACCTCACGGGGGTTTTCCGTGGTAAAGGACAGCCGGGTAGCCCACAGGCCCAACCGGGCCAAATCATCCTGTCGATCCAGCCAAAACAGCTTCTTGCCGTTGAGCAGAACGCTGCGGCAGCTGTTTCCATCTTTCACAATGGGGAACTCCGCGCCGGTCTTGTCCACCAGCTTGGCAGGCCCGGTATGGCAGGTACACTGACCGGTCTTGTTCCTTAGCAGGCAGTTCTCCGTCACCATCAGCGGCAGGCGGCCGTAAATCAAGATCTCACAGGGAACACCCTTGCTCACATCCCGGATTTGGGGCAGAGTCATTTCAAAGCTCAAGCAGGCAGAACGCAGCTGCATATCCTTGGCAAAATTCACCGCGGCGGAGCTATACAGGTTCAGACCAAAATCGCCACGGGCGCGCAATCCGCACTCCCGTACAGGCAGCAGCAGGCCCACATTGCCGATGAGCGCCTCCCGGACACCCATTCGCCGCACATCCAGCAGATCCTGGCGCAGCTTACTGAGCTCCCCATCGTGGACGATCCGGGGCAGCACTGCGCAAATATTCACCTTTTGGGCAAGGCCCTGGCAAAATTCCGGGTCGGCGGTCAAAATATGCAGGGGCACATACAGCACGCTCAGACCGAAATTCAGCAATTTCGGCGTGATCTGCTCCCGGGTGGTCACCTGGGCGGTATATTCCGGGGGCGCGGTAGGTCCTTTGTGGGTAACGACCCTTGCCGGGCGGCCCAAAGGTTCGGATTCCTGGCGGGCCCGCTTGGCAGTGAGCAGATTCAGCGCATCCCGGCGCATACCGTTGATGGCAGCCGCGGACAGCATCAGCCCCGGCGCAATGTCGGTTCTCACATTCACGCAGGCATAGGGCGTGCCGCCGGTCTTACTCAGCCGCAAAGCCAAATCATCGTGACCCAGGCCCATACCCCGGGCAGGCTCTGCCACAGGGCCGTTCAAGGTACATTTGTTGCCGGATTCATCAGCAACGGTCAAGGTAGTTTCGCCGTGCTTGATAACCACATCAAAAACCACCTTTACCAGGGGATTTTCCGCAGCCTCATAGGTCTTGCGCATCTCCTTGCACCAACGCTCGTCGGTCTTGCTGTCGTCACGGATGCCAAACATATGGGAGCCGGTGCGGCCTGTGTAGTAATCGGTAAAGCCCTGGCGGTTGAAGGCGGTGGTAAGCTGGTCTGCCATCTGCTTTGTCACATGGCCTGTATCGATGGCCTGGCGGTACACCTGGGTCACAGCGGCCACATACTCCGGCCGCTTCATACGGCCCTCCAGCTTCAAAGAAGCAACGCCCATCTCCTCCAAGTCCTTCACATACTGCACGGTGCAGTTGTCTTTCAAACTGAGGGGGTATTTGTTTTCCCAGCGGCTGTAGCCGTAGCTTTGCCGGCAGGGCTGGGCGCAACGGCCCCGGTTGCCGGAACGGCCGCCAATGGCTGCGGACAGGTAGCACTGTCCGGAATAACTCATACACAGCGCGCCGTGGCCGAATACTTCGATCTCAATGGGGGAATTCTCGCAAATATAACGGATCTCCTCCCGGCTCAGCTCCCGGCTCAGCACCACACGGGACATACCTAAGCCTGCGCAGAATTGCACGCCAGGCAGAGAATGGACGGTCATTTGGGTAGAGCCGTGGATGGGGATATGGGGGGCGATCTGCCGGCACAGCTGGACAAGTCCTAAATCCTGCACAATAAAGGCATCCACGCCGGTGTTTGCGGCATAACGGATCAGCGCCGTAGCTTCCTGGGTCTCCTTGTCGGACACCAGGGTGTTCAGGGTCAGATGAACAGCTACACCGCGGATATGGCAATATTTAACGGCCTCGGTCAGAGCCTGGGGGGTAAAATTCTTGGCGCTTTGCCGGGCATTGAACTGCCCGCAGCCCAAATACACCGCATTGGCTCCGTTTTGCACTGCCGCGCGCAGGGCCTCCATGGACCCGGCAGGGGCTAAAAGTTCCAGCATAATCTCTCTCCAAATGGTATAGTTATAAGCATTATACCATAATATTATTGTAATCGCTACCCCATCACAAAAATTTTCAAAAAAATTCACAAGGAAAAATATTCCTCCGGGATGGCATCCCAATATTCCAAAAAGTAAAACTTTTTAGCAAAAGACAAATGTGTTTGTCCGAAAAACACACCAATTTTCCAACATTTTGCCCCCGACTGGGATTTTTTCACAAAAATCACAAAAAAACCATTGAAATCACAGCGCTGTTCGTGTATAATGTCCTTATTGCGGTGCTGTGCACCGCGGTCCACGAAAGGAGAATGAACATATATGTACACTGCAAATGCTATTCGCAACGTCTGCTTGCTGGGACACAGCGGCAGCGGTAAATCCGCCCTGGCTGAGAGCCTGCTCTATATGACCGGTTCTATTGTCCGTATGGGCAAAAACGCCGACGGCAACACCGTTTGTGACTACGATCCCGAGGAGATCAAGCGTAATATTTCCATTTCCACCTCCTTGGTGCCTCTCGTTTATAAGAATACCAAGCTGAACCTGCTGGACACCCCCGGTGGTTTCGACTTCTCCGGCGCTGTGATGGAAGCCCTCCGCGCCGCCGACGCAGCTATTTTGGTTCTGTCCGCCAAGGACGGTATCACCGTTGGCTTTGAGAAGGCCTGGAAGTACTGCCAGGACCGGAATATGCCCTGCATCGTCTACATTTCCAAGGTAGATGAGGACAACTCCGACTACAACGCTACTTTTGACGCTCTGCGTGAAAAGTACGGCAACAAGATTGCGCCTCTGGTCGTTCCCATTTGGGACGGCAACCGCAAGGTCACCGGTATCATCGATGTGCTGAACAAGCGTGCTTACGAGATGCAGAACTTAAAGCGCGTTGAGATCGACGTTCCCGAGGGCAAGGAAGAAGTCATCACCGACTTCAACGATGCTTTGAAGGAAGCTGTCGCTGAGACCAGCGAAGAATTTATGGACAAGTTCTTCGGTGGCGAAGACTTTACTTACGCTGAGATGATCAAGGGCATCCACCAGGGTGTTCTGGACCGGACCATCTTCCCCGTGCTCTGCGGCTCCGGTGTCAACTGTCTGGGCAGCCTTATGCTGATGGATCACATCATCGACCTGTTCCCCAACCCCATCGAGGGCAACTACCACAAGGCAACCTTGGCCGACGGCACTACCGAGGAGTTCGTGGTTTCTCCCGGCGGCGTTCCCTCTGCCTTCGTTTTCAAGACCGTTTCCGATCAGTACGGCAAGTACTCCTTCGTGAAGGTCCTGTCCGGTGAGATCACCTCCGATACCGCTCTGGTCAATGCCCGTACCGGCGAGACCGAGAAGCTGGGCCGCCTGTACACCATGTGCGGCAAGAAGGCCACCGAGATCAAGGCTCTGGCCTGCGGTGACATCGGCGCCATCGGCAAGATGGATAAGGTCAAGACCGGTGATACCCTTTGTGATCCCCGTAAGGTGGTCAGCCTGAAGCAGATCCCCTACGCAGCTCCCTGCTACTCCCAGGCCATCGCTCCCAAGACCAAGGGCCAGGAAGAAAAGGTCGCTGCCGGCCTTGCCCGTCTGAACGAGGAAGATCCCTCCTTCACCTTGGTCAACAATGCTGAAACCCATCAGCTGGTCATCTCCGGCGCCGGCGATCAGCATCTGGATGTGCTGGTTTCCAAGCTGAAGAGCCGCTTTGGTGTGGATGCTGAGCTGAGCCCCGCCAAGGTCGCTTTCCGCGAGAAGATCAAGAAGACCGTCGAGGCCCATGGCCGTCACAAGAAGCAGACCGGCGGCAGCGGTCAGTTCGGTGATGTTTGGATCCGGTTCTCTCCCCAGGAGGAGCAGGACGAGCTGATCTTCGATGTGGAAGTTGTGGGCGGCGCTGTGCCCAAGAACTTCAACCCCGCTGTTGAAAAGGGCGTGCAGGAAGCCGTTCTCAAGGGACCCCTGGCCGGCTATCCTATGGTTGGTCTGAAGGCTGTTCTGTACGATGGCTCTTACCACCCCGTTGACTCCAACGAAATGGCATTTAAGCTGGCCGCTATCCTGGCCTTCAAGGAAGCAATGCCCAACGCCGCTCCCACTCTGCTGGAGCCTGTTGGCGCTTTGGCCGTTATCGTTCCCGAGTCCTACGTGGGCGATGTGATGGGTGACCTGAGCAAGCGCCGCGGCCGTCCTCTGGGTATGAACCCCGATGCCGACGGCAACACCGTGGTGGAAGCTGAAGTTCCCATGGCTGAAATGAGCAACTACGCCATTGACCTGCGGGCTATGACCCAGGCACGCGGCACCTTCACACTGGAGTTTGTCCGTTACGAGGAAGTGCCCAAGGCTAACCAGCAGAAGATCATCGACGAGGCTAAGAACGACGACTAAAAACATAAGCGGTGCAGCTCCGGCTGCACCGCTTTTTCAAAAAATTATAACAATATAAAACATTAAACCGCACCTCCGGCGATGCGCTCGGAGGGGTACATAGGGGAGGGGCGTTTCGCAAGCGGGAGTTGCGGCTCAGCCCCTCCCCTATGTCGGCTCTTTGGGTACTTTCTTGCCGAGACAAGAAAGTCCCGCCGTCGGCAGACAATCATAAAATTCTTAATTTTTAATACAAAAAGGAGCGGTTTCCCGCTCCTTTTTTCTTATCTTTCGTTGCCCAGGAAGAACAGCGCCACAGTGCCGGGGCCAGCATGAGAACCGATAACACCGCCGATGTAGTGGATCACGACTTCCTTCACGCCGCACTGGCTCTTTATCATCTCTGCCAGTGCCTCTGCATCCTCCAAGCAATCGCCGTGGGAAATAAAGGCAATACCATTCTCTCCGGGGATCTGGGTGTCAGCCATTTTCTTAGCCAGCGCCTGGATGGACGCCTTGCGGCCACGGGCCTTGGCTACATTGATCAAATGACCCTCGTTATCCACATGGAGGACGGGCTTGATCTGCAGCATGGTACCGGCGATGGCGGTAGCTGCGCTGACACGGCCACCCCGCTTTAAGAAGAACAGATCGTCCACAGTGAACCAGTGGCAAAGATCGTATTTCTTTTCTTCGCACCAGGCGAATACTTCCTCTAAAGACATACCCGCATCCCGCTTCTTGCAGGCATAGTACAGCAGAAGACCCTGGCCCATAGATGCGCACAGGGTATCCACCACCTTGACAGTTCTGCCGGGGAAGCGGTCCATCAGCTCCTCAGCGGCGATCACCGCAGACTGATAAGTAGTGGAAAGACCGGAGGAGAAAGCCAGCACCAAAGCATCCTGACCCTGCTCCAAAACAGGGGCAATGACATCCTCCCAATCCTGGGGGTTGGCGGCGGCGGTGGTGGCATGCTCACCGGCGCGCAGATCCGCATAGATCTCCTTCAGCTGGGACTCGGTGTAGTTGTTGATGGTCTGACCCTTGATGGTAAGGCTCAAATTCACAACTGTTACATCTAACTGGTCATACATCTGCTCCGGCAAATCGCAGCAGGAATCGGTAATGATTTTATAGCTCATAAAAACTCCTTCAAAAACGCTGGACAGGAAGCGCCTGGCCGCGTATAATATTTACGGTACATATTTTACGCAAAAATCCTATTTTTGAACAGCCCCCGGGGCTGGAATGGGGCATTTTCATGCCTCCCGGCGGTAGAATTTCTCACTCTACTGCCGGTAGAATTTCGAAAAACGGCAATTTTTCTGTAGGGGAGGCATAGTATGCCTCCCGCAATGGTTCCAATGTTGGTAAGGTAGCGGGAGGGATGATATCCCTCCCCTACGTAACACAAGCCCAAATACTACAAGTTTTGCCTGGAGGTAATTATGGTAAAATTTTTAATGAAAGCAGGTCTTCCCAAGGGTCTTGCCCCCAGCGAGCCCAAGGTGCGTTCCGCCGCCGGACGGCTCAGCGGCATTGTGGGCATTATTTGCAATTTGGCGCTATTTGGTGCAAAATTCCTCATCGGTACGGTTTCCGGCTCGGTGTCCATCACCGCCGACGCTATGAATAACCTGTCCGATGCCAGCAGCAGCCTGGTCACTTTTATCGGCTTTAAGCTGGCGGAAAAGCCCGCCGACGAGGATCACCCCTACGGCCACGCCCGGTTTGAATACCTGTCCGGCTTGGCGGTTGCGGTGATGATCATTCTCATTGGCTTTGAATTGGGAAAGACCTCTGTAAACAAAATTCTCCACCCCACGGCGGTGGCTTTTTCCATTCCGTTGGTGTTAGTGCTGGCACTTTCCATCGGCATAAAGCTGTGGCTGTCCCTGTTTAATACCCGTCTGGGCAAGTACATAGATTCCACCGCCATTTTGGCAACCGCTGCCGACAGCCGCAACGACTGTATTTCCACCGGCGCGGTGCTCCTCGCCGCTTTGATTGAGCATTTTACCCACTGGCACATTGACGGCTATATGGGCCTTGGTGTGGCCGCATTTATTCTCTACAGCGGATGGACTTTGGCCAAGGACACCATCTCCCCTCTGCTGGGCGAGTCTGCCAGCCCGGAGCTGCAGAAACAAATCGCAGCACTGGTCAAGCAGGAAGAGGCTGTGCTGGGCTACCACGATCTGATGGTCCACGATTACGGCCCCGGTCAGCGGTTCGGCAGCCTCCATGTGGAGATGGATCAAACACTGGACGCCCTGTGGTGCCACGAGCTCATTGACAATTTAGAGCGCAAGTGCCTGGCAGCGTTAGGGGTGCATTTGAGCATTCACTATGACCCGGTGGTGGTAGGCGACCCGGTGGTGGACGAGACCCGGGAGTGCATCTGCAATCTCTTGAAGCAGCAGGACGAGCGGCTTTCCCTCCACGATTTCCGCATGGTCAAGGGCGCGGGCCACACCAATTTGGTTTTTGACATCAATATCCCCCACGAATTAGCCGGGCAGGAAAAAGCCATTCAGAAAGGGCTGGAAAATGCCCTGGCAGAAGCCCGCCAGGGCAAATATTACCTGGTAATTACTTTTGATCGGGGCGGTTCAGCTTTTTAAGCAGCAGAACACATGCCCGCAAAAGACTGGCCCACAAAAACAGGCCTACTACCCAAAATTGGCCACAGACAATGGGCGCACAGAAAATTTTGAACAGGAGATCCACGATCCGGCCTGCCGCAGCGCTCCAGTTGACAGACAGAACGCCCAGCACAAACAGTACTATAAAAGCGATCAAAGAAGCAACGCTGATGATCTGCACGGCTTTAATGGTCTTTGCATCCTTTTTGGACAGATACAGCAGATAAAAGGGCGGCGCATAGGCCGCAAGGCCTACCACCACAAAGGGTATTTTGGCCATACCGGCAGGTTCTTCGCCCAGGCACAAAAGCAGGCAGATCACATACCATACTGCCCACACTACATAAACAACAGTTTTTTTCTTCACAACATTTTCCCTTTCGTTTTGTCTTTCCCATATTTTACCCCGAAAAGGCCAATTTGGCAAGGGTAAAAAAATGCTGGACAGAGGCGAATTCTGCTGGTATAATATACTCGATATTATGTATACCTTTTGGTAAATACAGAAAAAGAGGTGCGTTTCCTATGAAATGTCCATTTTGCGGAGACCAGGAAAGTAAAGTTGTAGACTCCCGTCATTCCGAGGACGGCCAGAGCATTCGCCGCCGCCGGGAATGTCTGAACTGCCAGCGCCGTTTCACCACCTATGAAGTGGTGGAGAGCCTGCCCATCATCGTTGTGAAGCGGGACGGCACCCGCCAGGCCTTCGACCGGAATAAGATCCTTAATGCTATGGTCCGGGCTTTTGACAAGCGGAAGGTGGATGTGAAGGATCTGGACCGGATCGCTACCGAGATCGAGCAGACCATTCAGAACACCCTGGAACGGGAGGTCAGCACCGACACCATCGGCCAAATGGTGATGGAGCGGATCAAGGGCTTAGACGAGGTGGCTTATATCCGCTTTGCCTCTGTATACCGTCGGTTTGTGGATGTGCGCAGCTTTGTCCACGAGATCGAGCAGTTCCTGGAAGAGAAATAAGGAGAACCCCCATGGATTTGATCACCGGCCTTTTTGATATGGATTTTGCGGCCTTAGTGCCTAACTTAAACACCATGCTGGGCCTCATTCGTTTTTTGCTGTCTATGCTTTTGCTGGCTGGCCCGCTTTCCCTGCTGATCCTAGGCTTTATGTACCGGTTTATGGCACCGCCGGAGGCCAATTATAAATTTGGCTTCCGTACATATTTCGGTATGGGCAGTGTGGAAGCCTGGCGTTTTTCTCAGAGAATTGCCGGCATTGCTTTTAGCGCTTTGGGCCTTATCCTGCTGGTCATCGCCATCATTGTAGACCTGACCTTTATCGGCAAGGACACCTATCAGGTGGCGAGCTCTGCCATGGTGTGCCTGCTGTGGCAGCTGGGTCTTATCGGCGCTGTCCGGCTGGGCATTGCCATTTTGTGCGCAAAGTTTTTCACCGCTGACGGCAGCCGCCGCCAATAACAACACTCTTTTATTGTCATTGCGAACCAGTGACAGAGGTCACTGGCTCGCAATGACATTTTTATTAGGAGGTATCATCATGGATATTCGTTTTGCAACCCCCGAAGATGTGCCGGGCATTTTGGAGCTGCTGCGGCAGGTAGGCCAGGTGCATCACAACGGCCGGCCGGATATTTTCCGGGCCGATGCCCAAAAATACGGCCCTTCCCAGGTGCTTTCCATGCTGGACAAGGCTGAGACCCCCATTTTTGTAGCCGTGGAAGATGGCAATGTGCTGGGCTACTGCTTCTGCCAAATGAAGACCTATTACCGGGACAGTGTTATTTGTGACCACACCACCTGCTATATTGACGATCTGTGCGTTCACGAAAACTGCCGTGGAAAGCACATCGGCAAAACTCTCTACGAGGCGGTTTGCCGCTATGCCAAGAGCCGTGACTGCGCCAGCATCACCTTAAATGTCTGGTCTTGCAACCCCAGCGCTATGGCATTTTATGAAAAATTAGGTCTGAAGCCCCAGAAAGTGGGTATGGAACAGCTTTTGTAAGGCAGGAGATCATCAAATGCTTGAAAAGAACCAAATTTACGAGGCGGTCGTCACTGACTACACCGCCGAGGGTCAGGGTGTTGCCCGGATCGAGGGCTGCGCCGTGTTCCTGCCTAACGCCATCGCCGGTGAAAAGTACCGGGTGCGTATTGAAAAGGTGGGCAAGACCTGGGCCGCCGGCAAGATCGTGGAGATCTTGGAGAAATCTCCCCATCGGGTGAACCGGGAATGCCCCGTTGCCAAGCTTTGCGGCGGCTGTGACTTCTGGCATATGGACTATGAAGAAGAGACCCGGCTGAAAGCCGAGCGGGTACGCCAATGCCTAAACCGCATCGGCGGTGAGAGCTTGGAAAACGTTCCCATTTTGGCCGCCCCCACCTGCTACGGCTACCGGAACAAGGCCCAATATCCTGTTTCCTCCCAGAAAAACAGGGTGTTTGCGGGCTTTTTTAAGGCCGGTACTCACCAGGTCATTGAAAACGAAAAATGCTTGATCCTACCCCCGGAAACGGACCGGGTGAAGAAGATCGTTATAGATTATGTAAACCACTATCGCATTACCGCCTATGACGAAACCACCGGCAAGGGGCTTCTGCGGCATATTTATGTGCGCCGGGGCGCGGTCAGCGGGGAGGTTTTGGTTTGCTTGGTGGTCAATGGGCGGAAACTGCCCCATATTGAAGATTTGATCAAGCGATTGCAGACCGTGCCCGGCTTTACCTGCCTGGTGCTATCTGTGAATACCAAAGCCGGCAACACGGTGCTGGGGGAGGAATTTATCACCCTCTACGGCCCGGGCTATATTGAGGACACCCTTTGCGGCTTAAAATTCCGGCTGTCCGCCCGGTCTTTCTATCAAGTAAACCATCAGCAAGCCCAAAGGCTGTACGAAGCCGCCATTGCGCAAGCAGAGATCACCAAGGAGGATTTGGTGCTGGATCTTTACTGCGGCGTGGGCACCATTACCTTAGCTATGGCCAAGGCCGCCGGCAAGGTCATTGGCGTGGAGGTGGTGGAGCAGGCGGTGGAAGATGCCCGGGAGAACGCCAAGCGCAACGGCATCGAAAACGCCGAATTTTTCTGCGGTGATGCAGGCAAGGCCGCCTTGGAACTGGAAAATCAGGGCATCCGTCCGGATGTAATTGTGGTAGACCCGCCCCGGAAGGGCTTAAATGCCGACACCATCGAGGCACTCCACAGAATGTCCCCCCGGCGGATCGTCTATGTTTCCTGCGACCCGGCCACACTGGCCCGGGATGTGGCCCTCCTCAAAGAGCGGGGCTATGTATTAAAGAACGCCCAAGCTGCGGATCTTTTCCCCAGATGTTCCCATGTGGAATCAATCGTTTGTCTTACAAACGATTGATTCGTCGATATAAATCCCCAAGGGGATTTTCGATATTTCCCTTCGGGAATCGATATGCGCTGACGCACTCGATATGCCCTGCGGGGCAAGTGGGATTTATATCATATCGAATGCCGAAGGCATATATCGATTTTGCCACAAGGCAAAAATATCGAGTTGCGCAGCAACATATCGATAAAAAGGAGTTGCAAACATGGAAAATGCAAAAAACCAGTTGAGAGAAGACAGTGTTGAATTTGCAATATTAGTTTCTGATACCTGCGATGATATCAAAGGCTGCTCCGTGTTTGTTAATCAGCTTTTACGTTCCTCTTCCTCTATTGGCGCCAATCTCCATGAAGCACGATATGCCCAAAGCAGGGCAGATTTTGTGAACAAGCTGGAGATTTCTTTGAAGGAAACCTCCGAAACCGATTACTGATTGGAACTTCTCTACAGAAAAAGCAGACTTACGGAAGAACAGTATAGGTGCTTACGGAATTTGTGCGGTTCTATACGCAGACGATTGATTGCCTCTATTACCACTGCTAAAAACAACAAGGAGTAACCTCATGGGTATATTTGATATTTTAAAAAAGAAAAAAACCGTACTTACAACAGACCAAAAGTTGAACAAGATGTGGGAACTTTGGGCAGATGACAAATTGAATTTACCTTGTGCAAAGCTGATGAAGTATGAAAGTGAAGTTGACAACGGTGGTCACAGCCAGTATTTCTTCAATGTTGCAAACGGCGGCGATTTGGCGGTGGAAGTTGAAGCTGTTCTTTCTATGCTGCCCGAACCCTTGCGGGAAAATCTTGCACGGGGATATGTGGCTTTTTCTGAGCAGGACGATATTTCCGACGATGTCAATGACGTGTTGTTTGAGGAATGCGATGATGTGTTCTACGAGCACGAGCAACTGATAATAGATATTATTTATGAAGCTGCAAAAAGTTTTGAAATATAACCATTTGGACAACTATACAACATTTGAAAGCATTGTCTGTCTTACTAAGGAGGCATAAAATGACGGATTATTTGATTTTACTCAACCACACCCACCGGCTGCCGGAGGGCTTTGAAGACACCATCACCTTGCTGAAGGTGGAAAATGCCGTGGGCGAAGCCTATCAGGTGGAAGAAAAGGCCTATAAGGCATTTCTGGCTTTACGGGAGGATCTGATGCAGAACGACGGCCTGCAGATCGAGCTTTTGTCCGTTTACAGAGATGTTGCCCGGCAGGAGCGGACTTGGGCCCGGACCTTGGAGACCAAGGGCGAGGAATATACCCGGAAGTATGTTGCCATCCCCGGCTGCTCCGAGCATCACACCGGCTTTGCCCTGGATGTGGGCTTTATGCTGGACGGAAAGGTTTCCCACATCAATGCTGACCTATTTTCCTACGAGGATATGTACCGGGTAGTCCACAAGAAGATGCCCCAATACGGCTTTATTCTCCGCTACCCTGCAGACAAGGAGCCCATCACCAAGATCGGTTATGAGCCCTGGCACTTCCGCTACATCGATGACCCCGCCCTTGCCCAGGAGATCACCGCCAAGGGAATCTGCTTTGAGGAGTATTGGGCTAATAAATAAAAACACCGGCAGCCTTTGCTGCCGGTATTTTTTCAATTTTCCTATTGCATTGTTCGCAAAAGCGATGTATAATAAGGCTATAAGCAGCGGAATTGCGAACAATATAAACATCGTGTAAGCGAACAATATAGAGGGTTATGATTATGGATTATTTGAAAATTGATGAGGTTGCCGCCAAATGGGGCATCTCTCCCAGACGGCTGCAGACCCTCTGCGCCCAGGGAAAAATCAACGGAGCAACTCGTTTCGGCAGAGCCTGGATGATCCCCAAGGGTACCCCCAAGCCTGCCGACGGCAGAACCAAGGCCGCCCGGATCGAGAAAATCACAACGGATATGCCCATGCCACGGAAGACCCCTGTCCTGCGTATGACAAACCTGTATCACACCCCCGGCTGCGCAGAAAAAGCCATCGCTGCGCTGAGCAATAACTACGAAGCCCAGACCCTGTTTGCCGCGGAGATCGCCTATGCCCGGGGTCAGATCGACAAGGTCTATGACAGCGCAAACTATCTGCTGCAAAAGCATTCCGGCTTTTATGCGGTGATTTCCGGCGGTATGCTGCTGGCCCAGTGCGCCATTTGGCGAGGCGACCTGCAAATGTGGCGCAAGGCTAAGATCCACATCTCCGAGGCCAACGCCAAGGATGACCGTGAGCGGGAGATCATCTCCCTGACGATCTGCGCCGTTGACAGCATGCTTTATCATGTGAAGGATTTTCCCGATTGGTTTAAGATCGGCTGTTTTGAATTGCTGCACAAGGATTCCTTGCCTGCGGCCAAGGTGTATTATGCCAAGTATCTGTATGCCGCCGGCCACGGTGTTGCCTCCAAAACCGCCGAACTGGAAGGCATTTCCGGCCTTGCACTGATGGGCCTGCTGCCCGCCACCATTGAGCCTATGATCTCCCAGGCAATGGCGGATAACACGGTGATCACAGAGATTTGTCTGCGGCTGACCTGCGCGGTTACATACCATTTCACCAAGAACGATACCCAGGCCATCCGCCATATCGACCGGGCTCTTGCCCTGGCGCTGCCGGATAAATTCTACGGCATCTTGGCAGAGTACTGCCGCACCTTGGGTGACCTGCTGGAGCAGCGGCTGAAAGCCGTGGATGAAGAGGCATGGGAAGAAGTAAGCCGCCTGTACACAGGCTATGTGCAGAACTGGGCCAAGCTGAACAGCCAGATCACCGGCCGTCAGGTCATTGCCAACCTGTCCAAGCAGCAGCGAGAGGTTGCCCGTCTTGCCGCATTCAAGCTCTCCGACGCGGAGATCGGCACAAGACTTCATATGTCCATCTCCGGCGTGAAGCAGGCCATCCGTACCATTAAGCTAAAGAGCGGTCTGGACCGGGACGACTTTGCCGCCATTTTGTAATCCTTTCGTAGGGGCGGATGCCCACATCCGCCCGGGACGATGAAGGCATCGTCCCCTACATATATATCTGAAGAGCCTCAAAAAGTTATACACGCATATCCCAACACCCCCGAAAAAGTTATACATCACTGGAAAATCTTTGCACTTTTTTTGACCTGCAAGGTAATACCCAAGAAAGCATCGATCTGCTATACTGTTGTCAAGCCGATAACAGTATGGCAGATTCTCTTTTTAAGGAGGACCGAGATGTTTACACAGTTACAACCGAATATCCCGCCGAAAGAAGGAGATCTATTTAAGATCATTCAGACACACGGCAAGACCTTCGAAATACGGTACGGATTTTACGAGGAATGCGACAGGCATAACAAGTTTGCAGAACCCATGGAAATCTACCCGGACTTTATCAAGTCTCCCCAGTACACCGATACAGGGATCCCTTTTATAACAGCGATCCAAACGCCCTGCTCCCACTTCACAGGAAAACGCGATGTAAACAGTACTTGCGAAGAATGTGCTTACTACCAACACTGCGAGGAATTGCTTGGAATCTGTGTCTGCCCCCACAATAAAATAGATACGGGGGAAATGCAGAGTGAATGACTACACCAACTACCCAAATCATCCAAGGAGGATATATAAGATGAAGAAGACATCCCTTACCAAAAGACTTACCAGCCTGCTGGTTTGCTTAGCGCTGATCGCCGGCTATGTTCCGCTGGTTGCTGCGGCAGACCCTGTAGCCCAATCCACTGTAACAGAAACCGTTGTAGACCCCGGCACAGCCCACACCTTTGAATCCATGATGGGCACCGATGCCGACGGCAACCGCTATGCCGGCCGTGTGTGGGTCGACAAGTCCGTTTATAAAGACGGCGACACCGCCCTCCTCAACACCAGAGGTGAGGCAGGCTCCTCCTTCCAGGTCACCCTGGCAGACGACGAGGCCTTCCAGGTCATTTTCTCCGCTTTGGGCTCTACCATGACCTCCAAGGAAACTGTTACCTCCGGTGGCCCTATGGATGTGGTACTGGTGATGGACACCTCCACCTCTATGGACGATGAGGACAGCCAGGGTGTGACCCGCCTGGAGCGGACTATTACTGCCGCCAATGCCCTGCTGGAAAATCTGCTCACCATTCACGATGTGCGCATTGCCATCGTGACCTACAACTACGATAGCGAGACCGTCCTGCCTTTGGCTTCTTATACAAACGGCGTCAAGCTGGTAGTCAACAACTACTATAACAACAACCAAGCGGATGCCGGTGTTGTTTACGCTTACGACAACAACAACCGCCAGCTGGGCAAGGACAGCGGTTATACCATGGGCACCAACCTGCAGGCCGGTATCGACAGAGGCTTCAATATCCTGGCAAATGCCACCAATACCGAAGGCCGCGTCCCTGTATCCATCGTTCTGACCGACGGCCAGGCAAACCGGGCCAACAGAGCAAGCTTCTATAACATCACCGGCTCTGACAGCGCCTCCGGCGACAATCTGTACTTAAGCACTCTGCTGAATGCCGCCTATAACAAGGTCAAGGTGGAAGAAAACTACGGCGCTGACCATATGGTCTACAGCGTGGGCGTTGACTTGGGTACCAACACCACCGCCCGTCTGCTGATGAACCCCGCAGATCCTTCCTACGGCTTTAACAGCAGCAACTATGCTGCCTCGAATGCTTACAGCGATTTCCAGACCTGGGCAAGTGGCCAGACCGTTACCAACGGCGGTGGCTGGGGCGGCTGGGGCAGCAGCGAATGGACCTTTGACCACAACTACCCCACCCTGAACGGCGCCATCACCGATGCCAAGATCGCTGCCAACATCCACTATGTGGACTCCTACTATGACGTGACCAACGCCAACCTGCAGGATGCCTTCCAGCAGATCTATAAGGAGCTGATCTCCAGCGCCTTCAATCCCATCTCCGACAGCACTACACAGTCCGGCGGCACAGGCGTGGACGATACCCCTCTGATCTATGTGGATTACATCGGTCAGTATATGGAGATCAAGGAGATCCAGGCCATCACCCTGTTTGGCTCCTCCTACGGCGTGGTGAAGAACGCCAACGGCACCTACACTGTGGATGCCGGCACCGGCAGCAACCCCACCACCAACGAAAGCTGGAATACCGCTGAGGACATCATCATATCCGTGACCGAGGAGGACGGTGTCCAAAAGCTGGAAATCAGGATCAACCAGGAGATCCTTCCCATTATTATGGAGAAGGTAGAGTCCGAGACCGTCGGCGAAGATACCGCCGCCACTATCACCGAGCTGAAGCAGAATCCGCTGCGTGTGTACTACACCGTGGGTGTGGCTTCCGACATCCTGCTGCCCAACGGCGAGGTTGATGTTTCCAAGATCCAGGGTTACACCCCCAATGCCGACGGCACTGTATCCTTCTACAGCAATCGGTTTGGTGTGATGAATCCTGCTGATGCCAGTGGCAAGGTCTACTACGGCGATGCCCACGTAGGCTTCCAGCCCTCCCCGGAAAACAGATACTACTACCACCAGGCCAACCAGAGGATCTTCTCTGCCGTTACCAAAGAAAACGGTGCTCCCGTCCAGTGGGAAGACGGCCTTTACGGTGTGGATTACAAGACAGATAATTATGTTCTCACCGATCTTGACTACAACACCTACCTGCAGTACAACGCAGATATGGATGACACCCAAAACCCCGTTGACCACCAGGTTTATACCTATGTAAAATTCTGGCGTCCCACCGCGTTGCAGACCGATGCTGCCAACACGGCAGAGGAAGTCAGCTACCTGGTTTACACCAACTGGAGTCTTCTGAGAGAATCCGTCGGCTTCTACGATGACACTACCAAGACATACCTGAATAACGGCGCGGTTACCTCCGCCGCTGAGGCGGCAGCCTATTTGCAGGCGAACCCCAATGCTGAGCTGTATGCTGTGCTGGGTGTGGGCTCTCTGCGTACCAGCCGTCTGCATAACATGACCGTTGCCAAGGGCAATAATCTCACCGACTCCGCTATCGACCGCTATGCCCCCGTGTATACCCACGAAAATGCCTCCGCGCACCACGGCAACGATGTGGTCGTATGGCTGGGCAACAACGGCCGTATCACGCTGAATATCGACACCGGCATTGCCCTGACCAAGGCTGTCACCGAGGCCATCGGCGATCCCGACGATCTCTATGAGCTGACCGTTACCGTTCCTGCCGGTGTGGTCGCCGACCCCGTGGTGCTGGACGCCCAGGGCAACGAAGTAACCGCTACCTACACCGGCAATGTGCTGACCGTGAATGTCAAGGCAGGAGAAACCGTCTACATCAGCGGCATCCCCGGCGGCACGGAATGCACCATCGGCGAGAATGTAAAGGGCGATTACTACATCGAGAGCAAGACCGCCACTGTCCGCGTTCCTCTGCTGAGTGATGTGCTGCAAAACGGCGCTGCACAGTTTGCGCCCGCAACTGTCACCAACGCCCCCAACAAGTACGGCAACCTCTTCATCACAAAAGAGATCACCAGCGACCACAATGTCCCCGCCAGTGTGTTGGACAAGAAATTTGATATCACGGTCAGTGTGGGCTCTGCCCTTATCGGCAAGAAATTCACTGTGAAGAACAGCGCCTATATCGATCCTTATGAAGTGACCGTGGATAGCGCCGGCAAGATACCTTTCCTGCTCAAGGCAAGACAGACTGTCGAGATCCTTGACCTGCCGGCAGGCACGCCTGTCACCGTTACTGAGGCAGATCCCGGCAGCAACTTCGCAGTGACCTACCGCACCCGCAATCACTCCGGCGAAACTGCCGATGCTGACAACCAGGTGGTCATTCCTTCCACCGGCAGCGCCACCGCAGTTGTGCTGAACCACTACACCCCCACAGAAACCACTGTAGATTTGGATGTTGTGGTCAACAAGACTTTCGCTGATGCAAGCGTAGCTTCCCTCTTGAACGGCGGCATCTTCTCCTTTGAAGTCTACAAGCACGGCGTGGCGGCACCCATTGCAACCGGCGAAATCCCCTACGCAGCCCAGGAATACGGCGATAAGTCTGTGATCATCGAAAACGTGCTGAATAACGAGACCTTTACCGAAGAGGGCACCTATTCCTACAGCGTCATCGAGAAGAAGGGCGATGTGACCAATGTTTCCTATGACCGCACGATCTACACCTTTGATGTGGTGGTTACCGACAACGGCGGACAGCTGGTTGCCAAGATCATCGGCAGCAATAATGCCGAGATCACAAACACCGTAGGCGACAGCGCGCTGGATTACGTCACCCAGTTCACCAACACCTACGATACCGCTCCCATCAGCATGGACATCCGTAAGATTATCTACAACATCGGCGGCGACAGCACCATTTCCGCAGCCGGCTTCAAGTTCCGCTCCATCGCGGTGGACGCCAACGGAACTCCGCTGGACCCCAACGCCCCCGAGACCCCTCTGAATACCATTTACTCCGATGCAGCCGGTGAAGCCCGTATCAGCGGTGTTTACACCAGAGCGCAGATCGGAACTCACTACTACATCGTTTACGAGGAAAACGCTGCAAAGCCCGGCTGGAAATACTCCGAGGCCCAGTATTTCGTAACTGTAGTTGTAGAGGATGTGGCAGGCAAGCTCACCGCCACAATGACCATCGCGCCTCACAACGATGCGGCAAAACTGGAACCCCCTTACCACGTTTCGGAAAACAACAAGGGTTGGATCTACTTCTCCAACACCTATGATCCCGAGGATTTCATCCTGGATTTGAACAGCATCGTCAAGAAGAAACTGACCGACAAGGACCTGGAAAAGGATGCCTTCACCTTCCATATCTGCCTGGACGGCACCACCACCCCCGTTATGGTGGGCAAGAACGATGCAAAGGGCAACGTGTCCTTCTCCTACGTTGACCCGGATGCGGAAGCCCTCTATCAGGGCAAGATCCACTTTGCCCAAGCAGGCAAAATTGCCCTCGACATCTTCGAGGTGATCCCCGCCGGCGCAACTGACGATGCTGCTACCGGCAAGAAGGTTCTAAACGGAATGTACTACGACCCCACCATCTATGACCTGGTAATCGAAGTCACCAACGACAGCACTACCGGCAAGCTAAATGCCAACTACTACTTCGAGGATGCTGTGGGCAAGGTCGTCACCTTCCAAAACATCTATAAGCCCACTCCCACCGAGTATGCCCTGGGCGGCCACAAGGTCCTCCATGGCCGTGCACCCAAGGAAGGCGAGTTCTCCTTTGAGCTGTACGAGGGCAACACCCTTCTGGAAACTGTCAAGAACAAGGCTGACGGCAGCTTTGCCTTCACAGCGATTTCCTATGACAAGGCCGGTGAATACACCTACACCATCAAGGAAGTCGAGCCCGCAGCGAATGATAAGGTGCCCGGCGTGACTTACGACGGTGCGAACGCCCCTGTGACTGTCACCGTGACCGTCACCGACACCCTCGGCGTTCTCAGCGCTGCTGCCAATGTCGAGAACACCGCTATCAAGTTCGAGAACACCTACACCGCAGCAGATGCCAAGGTCACCTTCAACGGCACTAAGGAACTTGTGGATGCCGACAGCAAGATCCCCGCAGGCACCCTGTTCACCTTCAAGCTCTACGCAACGGACAACACCTTCGCCATTGACCCGGCTAAGCTGTTGGACACCAAGCAGGTACCCAGCGGTGCATTCTCCTTCGAGGGTATCTTCAACACCACCGGCACTTACTTCTTCCTGGTCGTGGAAGATGCTGCAGATCCTGCAGAGAATGTGGTATATGACCGCAGCCAGCACAAGTTCATTGTGACTGTCAGCGACATCGGCGACGGTCAGCTGAGAGCTGCCATCACCAATGTGGTTACCGGCGCATCCGCTCCTGCTGCTGCACAGGCCACTGCCGATGTGAAATTCACCAACGCTCACTTCGACGATGTCACCCAGAAGGAAGTTTATAAGCCCGGTAACGTCACCCAGACCATCGACGGTCAGAAGGTTAACGCAGGCGAAATCCTCACCTACTTCATCACCTATACCAACTATACCGGTGAGAATGTGGTAGCGGACATTACGGATAGAATTCCTGCCCACACCTCCTATGTGGAAGGCTCTGCTTCCCACGGCGGCAATTATGTGGGTACCCACCTGAGCTGGATCCTGCATGTTGCCAAGGGCGAGACCAAGCAGGTTAGCTTCCAGGTGAAGGTTGACGAGGCTGAAGCCATCGTAGCCAACACCGCTGTGGTCCGCGACGGCGTGAACACCTACTACACCAACGAAGTGGTCAACCACACTGTGGAAAAGCCCCTGGTGAAGGATGTGTTCTCTCCCGCAGACAACACCGTCAGCATGGACGGACAGAAGGTCAACAAGGACGATGAGCTGGTCTACACTCTGACCTACACCAACGCCTCCGATGCTACTGTAGCTGTGCAGATCACCGATACCCTCTCCCGGTATGTGACCTTTGTGGCAGCTGATAACGGCGGCGTCTACAACGACGGCAAGCTTACCTGGGATCTGACTGTTCCTGCCTGGAGCGGCGTGACAGTATCCTTCAAGGTAGTTGTGAATGAGAATGTAGAAGGCACAGTTGTAGAAAACGAAGCAACGGCGATCGTAGCCGGCAATCCCTACACCTCCAACGAGGTTGTGAACCCTGTGAACCCGCCTGCTACCATACCTACCACCGCTCCCACTTCTGCACCTACCACTGCACCTACTACCGCACCTACTACGTCTTCCACCGAGGCGCCTACTACGGCTCCCACCGAGGCTCCTACTACGGCTCCTACTACGGCTCCTACGGAAGCTCCTACCGAGGCTCCTACCGAAGCTCCCACCGAGGCTCCCACCGAAGCTCCTACGGAAGCTCCCACTGAGCCCCCCGTGGAAGATCCGTTCGCCAACAATCCCCAGACCGGTGATACGTTCCACGTGAACCTGTGGTTCACCCTCCTTATCATCAGCTGCGGCGGATTTATCATCACCGCCAATGCCTGGAAAAAGCAAACGGAAGCCGAATAAGCACAATCCCCAAAAAGGGCGATGGCAGAGATGCCATCGCCCTTAATCTTTTGCTTGCGGTTTTTGACCTTTGGTGGTATATTTAGGATTAGAAAAAACAACGGGAGGAACGATTATGAAAATTCTGTCTATCGGCAATAGCTTTTCCCAGGATGCTCAGCGGTATCTGCATCGCCTTGCGTTAAAAGAGGGCGTACAGATGAAATGTGTAAATCTGTATATCGGCGGCTGCCCCCTGCGAACCCATTACCTCAATATGCTGGATGACAATGTGGCCTACGATTTCCAGTTCAACGGCCAGTCAACCGGCATCAAGGTCTCCATTCGCCAGGCTTTGGTCAGTGACAACTGGGACTATATCACCCTCCAGCAGGCCAGCCACGACAGCGCCCACTTTGGAACCTACACCCCCTACATTGAGGCATTGGCAGCCTATGTGCGCAAGTACTGCCCCAAGACAAAGCTGCTCATCCACCAGACCTGGGCTTATGAGACCGGCAGTGTGATGCTGGCAGGTCAAAATTTTGCCACCGATGCAGAGATGTTTGCCTCTATAGAGGATGCTTACAACAAGGCTTTCGAGCTGATCTCCGCCGACGGTCTGATCCCCGCCGGCAAGGCCATGCTCACCGCCGCTCAAACCGGCATTGAGAAGATCCACCGGGACACCTACCACGCATCCTTGGGCGCAGGCCGTTACCTGCTGGCTCTTTGCTGGTTTAAGTACCTCACCGGCCGGGACATCACCGAAAACACTTTTGACGAGTTTGATGTCCCTGTCACCGAGGAAGAAAGAAAAATCGTCATTGCCGCTGTGAACAGCGTCTTTGGAGGATAAGTATGTTTGTAATGCCCAAATATCATCACCCGGATTTTACCGGAGAGAGATTTGTCAATGCCCCGGACGCGGTCTGGGAAGCCGCGGAAAAGGACGGAGTTGCCCCGGAGAATTTCCACTCCACTTCCATGTACCCGGAGTATTTTAAGATAAACGGCCAGTGGCGCTTGGCGGAGGAAAGCCGCATGGACGCCTGTGTGGTTTTGGAAGATGACGGCACGCTGTCCGTCATCGAAGCCCGGAATCTCAAAAAGGGCGACAAGGTCATTTTAGGCCGCACCGAAAAGGCCGAAGAAGGGATTTACCTCCACAGCAAGGGCTTCATCGAGGAAAACGAAAAAATCGATGATGAATTTGTGTTCCGCCAGGGCAGAAGCCGGGAGACCTCCTATGCCCGGGACTACGACAAGCTTTTCCGTCTGCTGGAGCACGAAAAAGAACACGGCAACATCATTTGGGTCATGGGCCCCGCCTTTGCCTTTGACGAGGATGCCCGCCGGGCTATGCAGCTGCTCATTGAAAACGGCTATGCCCACGGCGTACTGGCCGGCAACGCCCTGGCGACCCACGATTTGGAGGGCGCGCTTCTCCATACCGCTTTGGGCCAGGACATCTACACCCAAAAATCCCAGCCCAACGGCCACTACAACCACTTGGATGTGTGCAACAAGGTCCGCAAGAGCGGCTCGATTGCTCAGTTCATTGCGGATCATAACATAGACAACGGCATCATGTACGCCTGCGTGAAGAACCATATCCCCTTCGTGCTGGCAGGCTCTATCCGTGACGACGGTCCTCTGCCGGAGGTCATCGGCGATGCTTATGAGGCAGCCAAGGAAATGCGGAAGCTGGTAAAGAAATCCACCACTGTGATCTGCATGGCGACCATGCTCCACACCATCGCCACCGGCAATATGACCCCTTCCTTCCGGGTGATGGAAGACGGGGAGGTTCGGCCTGTGTACCTGTACACCGTGGATATCGATGAGTTTGTGGTGAACAAGCTCTTAGACCGCGGCAGCCTCAGCGCCACCACCATCGTCACCAATGTGCAGGACTTTGTGACTTTGGTTGCAAAAGGCTTGAAGGTGATGTAACAACAAAGGCGGCTCTTTTGAGCCGCCTTTTGACTTACCAAATTTGTTCGTGCAGTATAAGCCTTTCTGTCACCGTCCTGTTGCGGTGCCCGGCATCTGCCTGCGTCGTCGGTGCTCCTTGGCATCTGCCGACCGCGGCACACGCTTATGCTCCGCTTTATCTGCCGCAGGCAGCGCGGAGCAACGCGACCCTCCCGTGATTTAACGTTCGCTTTTCCGGCGGGAGGGTCAAGACCCTCCCCTACAAGGTATCATACAAGCTTCCTGCTGGATAAATCGGAATTTAGTTTTCTTTCTTCTTCCGGGTGGCAAGG
>JAZNNO010000045.1:0-11305 GCA_045580345.1 Faecousia sp. | reverse complement strand
CAAGCGGTCTTAGGAAGACAATTAGGGGCTACAACTCCTTGGCTCACAGAACGACATGGCTACGATCCGACTTCCCTCCCCTATGTACCCCTCCGGGCGCATAGTTGGAGATGCTGCAAAAGTTTCAGATTTTGGCTTTGAAAAATCCCCCGGACCTTTTAAGGGTCGGGGGATTTGTTTATGCGGTTTCTTTGACGATCACAAAACCGTCGACTAAGTTGGCGCATTCCAAAGTGCCTTCGATGGCAACGGTGCGCTCCATCAGATCGGTACACAGGACACAGCCGTCCTTGCATTCGATCCGCATAACATTCTTCAGAACCACGTTTTCCTGGCTCTGGGTGTTTTTATAAACGGTGGAAAGACACATAATTTTCTCCTTACTTGACATCTAAGGCAGACAGCACGGCGGTCAGCCGCATATTGCCCTTTTCAAAATCGCACACAGCGGCCATTACCTGCTCGAAAGCGGCATGGCTGCCGGCTTTGTCCAGCTGCTCAGCCAGCTCTGCCAGCTCCTGTGCGTGGGCGGCATTGTGGCCCACCATATACTTCATCAGCGCAACCAGTTCTTCCATGGGAGTATGCTCGCACTTGGAAGCGCAGCTGCTGCAGGAACCGGCGCAATCGTGGCTGTGATTGTGAGCCTCGTGGGCGTGGTCGTGGCTGTGCAGGTGTTCGTGGTCGTGGGGATGGGTGTGGTCGTGATCGTGGGAATGGCAATGCTCGTGGGTATGAGCTGCGCCGTCGTGGGTATGTTCATGGGTGTGGGTATGCTCGTGCTCGTGATTGTGCTCACCGCAGTTGCAGCCTATATGATCGTGATGAATATGCATAAGCGTTACTCCTTCTTAAATTTCTTCTAACAGGGCATTGCGAATGTCGCCGATGGTATAAAGAGAGCCAAAGCACAGCACTGCGCCGTCCTTGCCGCACAGTTCGATGGCCTTGCGGACGCCTTCGGCGACGGTCTCACAGGCGGTAGCGACTGCACCGGCATTTGTTAAGTGCGTTGCCAGCTCCGCGGCGGGCAGGCGGCGGGGGTTGGGAGGTGTGACACAGACGAACTGCTCAACCAGAGGCATGACCGGGCGGTACATATCGCCGTAGTCCTTGTCGGCCAGCACACCGGTGAGGGCGATGACCCGACGGCCTTTGAGGTAATCCTCGATGTTCTTAACCAGTGCTTCCAAACACTGGGGGTTGTGACCGCCGTCGATGATGAACAGGGGATCGCGGCTGACGATATCAAACCGGCCGGGCCAGGAAACATCCCGGATGCCGTCATAGATATTCTCCTTGGTGATTTTCCAGTCCTTTTCTATGAGGGTCTCTGCCACAGCCAGCACCACCGCGGCATTGTGGAGCTGATGGTCGCCAAGCAGGGGCAGGTGGAGGTCCTTATATTCGCCGCAGTCGAAGACCTGCTCGAACAGGTCATGCGCCTTCAGCTGAAGGCCTGCAAAGTTAGCCTTTTTCAGCTTGACATTACGCTCGGCGCAGGTTTTCTCGAAAACAGCTTCCACGGAGGGAACGCCCCGGTAAATAACAGCGCTGCCGTTCTCTTTGATGATGCCGGCCTTGTTGAAGGCGATCTCTTCTAAGGTGTTGCCCAAAATATCCGTGTGGTCCAGGCCGATATTGGTGATGACCGCCACCTCAGGGCAAGGGATCACATTGGTGGCATCCAGCAAACCGCCCAGGCCCACCTCCAGCACCACAATGTCACAGTTCCGGCGCTTGAAAAACTCAAAGCCGATGGCAGTGGTCAGTTCAAACTCCGTGGGGGACTCTTCCATGGAGTCAGCCAGGGGTTTTACATATTCGGTGATCTCCACCAGTTCCTCATCGGAGATCATTTCGCCGTTTACCTGCATCCGCTCACCGAACTGATAAATGAAGGGGGAGGTGTAAAGGCCGGTGCAGTAGCCTGCTTTCCGCAGAATGGATGCGGTCATAGCGGCGGTAGAGCCTTTGCCGTTGGTGCCGGCGATGTGGACATATTTCATAGAGTTCTGGGGATTGCCCATTTTGTCCAGCAGGGAAGTAATACGGCTGAGGCCGGGCATCATACCCTTCCAGCATACGGAGTGGATATAGTCAAGCGCTTGCTCGACAGTCATAGTTCATCATCCTTTTTTGAATTTGATAGGGGGCCATACGCCCAACCGGGTAAAGATACTGCTTCTCATCAGCAGATAAACGATGAGGACTTCCAGCACCATCACGATGGCAAACTGGATGCTGCGTGTACTCAGATAGTAGATAATGCTTTCTCCAAAGGGACCTTTGGGAAAAGTGTAGGACAGGGCGAAGCTTTGGAGCAAAACCGAACCTACCGCGGTGGGCAGCAGGTAGCTCAGAGACAGCCGAAAAACAGAGAGATTTTTCAACAGGAAACGGCGCAGCAAGCCACCGCACAAACCGTATAAAATGGCGGGAAGACACAGCAGGGGATTGAAGCCGAACTGCATCAGACTTCCGGTGAAGTCGGCAACAAAGCCGGTAAGGGCACCCATGACCGGACCAAAGAACATACCTGCCAAAAACAGCGGGAATTTATCCAATGACCAGCGGACACCCCCGGCCACGGAAAAAGAGAGAAGACGGGCCATGACCACACTGATAGCGGCCAGCATTGCACTGAACACAAGGGCCTTGATGGCCTGGGTACGTTTGGTTTGCATAAAAAATCCTCCTTCTATGCAGGCAAAAAATGGTATCCGGGCAATGGGTACAAAAAAGCCCCAAACGCCAAAGCGTCCGGGGAGTCGTGTACAGCATTACCCTCGGGGCGTTTGCCCCACCGAGTATCGTTGCTTACATATAAGGAGTTTTTCCTATATGTGCAGCGGGTGCGGAAATCTCATCGCGGACAAAAAGTCCTTCGTCTGCCACTCAACTCCCCATTTTGGCAGCACTTTACGCGAGGTCTCCTACTCTGTTCGAACCTATCATACACTATTCTATAAAAAAAGTAAATCCCCAATTTACAAAAACACCCCCTGTTTTATGAAAATTAAATACATCTGCTATGTTTTTCCTAGGAAAAATCCTTGATTTTTGTGCATATTTGATTTATAATTACTGATATCTTAGGATAGGAGGAGCAGGATTTGGGCGAATTGATAGCAATTCTGTCCGGCAAGGGCGGAACGGGTAAGACCTCTGTATGCGCCGGGCTTGCGGAAGCGCTGGCTTTGCAGGATAAAACCGTTCTTTGCGTCGACTGCGATGTGGGTCTGCGAAATTTAGATATTGCTCTGGGTTTGAGTCAGATCGGCACCCTGTCCTTCCAAGATGTTTGCTCCGGAAATTACACCTTAGACCAGGCTACCCGCCATAGCGTGTATCCCGGCCTTTCTTTTCTTACCGCGCCGGTGAACTGTACCCCGGATGAGGTGGATAAGGAGGCCTTTGGAGAAATGCTCCAGCAGGCCCGGCAGCTGTTTGACTATGTGCTGCTGGATGCCCCCGCCGGTATCGAAGTAGGCTTTCAGCTGTCCGCTGCTTATGCCGACCGGGTGATCCTGGTGACGAGTGCCGACCCTGCTGCCATTCGGGATGCCTCCCGGGCCTCCGATGTGCTGGAGGCTATGGGCAAGAAGAATGTGCGTATGATCCTAAACCGGGTCAATGAAAAAATGATCTCTGCCATGGGCATTACCGTGGATGATATTATGGATCAGTCCGGTCTGCCCCTCTTAGGCCTTGTGCCGGAGGATGAAAATGTGCCTTTGGCTGCTGCGTTCCGTCAGCCCCTATTGGGCTACGAGAAGAAGGGCGCAGCCGCTGCCTGCAAGCGTATTGCAAAACGAATGCAGGGCAAATTTGTTCCTGTGAAACTAAAATAACAAAAGGAGGGTATCTATGAATATTGCATTTTTGGCCCACGATAAGAAAAAAGAACTGATGGTACAGTTCTGTACCGCATATAAAAGTGTGCTGAGCAAGCATAATCTGTACGCTACCGCTACTACCGGCCGTCTGATCTCGGACAATACCGGCTTGCCTGTTACCCTGCTTTTGGCTCATAAACAGGGCGGACATCAGCAGATCAATGCCCGCATCGCTTATAACGAGATCGACCTGGTGCTGCTGTTCTCTGACCCCAACACTGTGGATGCCTGGGATGACAGCCAAATGCTGGATACCATCCGTCATTGTGACCGGCACAATGTGCCCATCGCCACCAATTTAGGCAGCGCTGAGATGTTCATTATGGGTCTGCAGCGGGGCGACCTGGATTGGCGCGAGATGTACCACACCAAGCCTAAATACTAAAACACCAGCCGTCTGGCCTATGGCAGGACGGCTTTTTGAAAGGATAAGAAAGATGGAGAGAATTACCCCCCGGACGTTGTCCGGTTTTATGGAACTGCTTCCCGGCAAGCAGGCAAAACTGGAAAAAATGATGCAGGTGCTTCGGAACACCTACGCCCTGTATGGCTTTGCGGCTTTGGATACCCCGGTGATCGAGGATGCCAAGATCCTCTTGGCCAAGGGCGGCGGTGAGACCGAAAAGCAGATATACCGTTTCCAAAAGGGCGACAGTGATCTGGCTTTGCGGTTTGATTTGACAGTACCCCTTGCCAAGTATGTGGCACTGCATTATAATGAGCTGGCATTTCCTTTCCGCCGTTTCCAGATCGGTAAGGTTTACCGTGGCGAAAGAGCCCAAAGAGGCCGTTTCCGTGAGTTCTACCAGGCGGATATCGATATCATCGGCGACGGCAAGCTGGACATTCTCAATGAGGCGGAGATCCCTGCTATCATTTACCGGGTGTTCCGGGGCTTCGGCCTGACCCGGTTCCAGATCCGCGTGAATAACCGGAAGATCCTGAACGGCTTTTATGCTATGCTGGGTTTGTCGGAAAAGAGCGGTGACATTATGCGCACCGTGGACAAGTTAGACAAGATCGGCGCCGAGAAGGTGGCTTTGATTTTGAAGGACGATTGCGGTCTTTCCAATGAGCAGGCCGACGAGATCTTGAAGTTCATCGCCATTCGCGGCAGCAATGCCGAGGTTTTGGCTGCGTTGGAGGGCTATGCAGGCCGGAGTGACTTGTTTGACCTGGGCCTGATCGAACTGAAGGCTGTGGCGGCAAACCTGTCTGCTTTTGGTGTTCCCGAGGCCAATTTTGCCGTGGATCTGACCATTGCAAGAGGTCTTGATTACTACACCGGTACTGTCTATGAAACCACCTTACTGGATCATCCGGAGATCGGTTCTGTCTGCTCCGGCGGTCGGTACGATAACCTGGCTGAGTACTACACGGATAAGGCTTTGCCCGGTGTGGGTATCTCCATTGGTTTGACCCGCTTGTTCTATGTTTTGGACGAGCAGGGTCTGCTCAACGATGCTCTTCCCAGCGCACCGGCGGATGCTTTGGTGCTGCCCATGACCGAGGATGTTTCCAAGGCGGTGGAGCTGGCTGAGGCGCTGCGCAGCGCAGGTGTCCGGGTGCAGCTTTACGGCGAGCAGAAGAAGTTCAAGCAGAAGATGAGCTATGCGGACAAGCTGGGCGTACCCTATGCGGTGCTGCTGGGTGAGGATGAGATCGCCGAGGGCAAATGCTCTGTGAAGAATATGACAACCGGTGAGCAGCAGAAACTGACTGCCCAGGAGGCGGCTGCGCATATTCTGAATGGCTTGGCAGAGGCCAACGGCCCGCTGATCCTTGAAAAATAAGCATATCGGAGGTGCCCCGCACCTCCGATATTTTACGAAAGGGGAGAAGCCCTTTGGAATTAAAGCATATTGCCACAAGGGAGGGGCGATTGTCCTCTTTTTTGCGGGAAGAAATGAAAATGTCTGCCGGGCTGATGAACAGGCTCAAGTGGCAGCAGCTGCTTTTTGTGAACGGCCAACCGGTGCATACGGATTATCCTGTAAAGCCCGGGGATATTATTACTGTTCCTTTGGATGAGCCGGTGCCGGATTATCCGGCAGAGGACGGCCAGCTGACGATTTTATATGAGGATGCGCATGTTTTGGCGGTGGATAAGCCGGCGGGTATGCTGATCCATCCATCCCGTTCCCGGCTCACGGGGACACTGGCCAATTTCGTGCTGGGCTATTATGAAAAAACCGGGCAGAAAAGCGCCTTTCACCCTCTTACCCGGCTGGACCGGGATACCTTTGGTGTGGTGCTGCTGGCAAAGAATGCCCATATCCACAGTCTGCTTAATGAATTGCATTTGCAGGGCGGATTTGAAAAGATCTATGAAGCATTAGTTTTTGGCGGTCCGGAAGCAGAATCCGGTGTGATCGATGCCCCCATTGCCCGGCTGCCCCTACCCAGCTTGCTCCGGGAGGTCAGTCCCGGGGGGAAACCCTCGGTGACGGAATTTAAGGTGCTGGAGCGGAAAGAGAATTTTACTAAGCTGGCTTTGCGGCCTGTTACCGGACGCACCCATCAGCTGCGGGTCCACTGCGCCTATATGGGCTGGCCCATTCTGGGTGACCCTCAATACGGAAGTGAAGAATCCCAGGCTTTTTCCAAAGAGATGGGTTTCCATAGCCAAAGGCTTTGTGCTAAGGTGTTGACCTTTGCCCACCCCGTTACCGGAGAAAAAATTACGGTGACTTCCAAATTTACTGCGGATTGAATTCGGCATCTTGCTTTTGCCGAATACCTATGATAAAATTATAAAAACATTTGTGAAAGGAGGCGGCATTATGCGGAAATTTGTAGTTTTTGTTTCCCTTTTGTGCCTTTTGTGTACGCTGTTTGTAGGCGCCAGTGCCGCCACCGGAGCGAAAAGTGTCAGCAGCCACGCAACTGTGACCGCTGACGGCAGATGCCAAATTACCCTCACCGCCGCCATCCACTTGGATGCACCGGTGGAAAAGCTGCGGTTTCCGCTGCCAAAAAATGCGGATAATATCACTGTCAACGGCTCTCACGCCCGGGTCAAAAGAGAAAATGGCTTGAAGCAGGTAGATGTGTCCAAGTTTGTGGGCAAGACCGCCGGTGATTTTACACTGACTTTTAACTATTCTCTGCCGGATCTGGTGCGTACCAATGAGGCGGACCTTTTGGAACTGACGTTACCGCTGCTGTCCGGATTTGCCTATCCGGTGCAGGCCATGGACTTTACGGTCACTTTGCCCGGTGAGATCACGGCCAAGCCGGCATTCTCCAGCGGTTACCACCAGGCCAATATTGAAAAGGACATTACCTGCACCACGGAAGGCCCTACGGTTACCGGTACTTCCCAGGTGGAGCTGAAGGACCATGAGACCCTGGTGATGACCTTGATCGTTGACGATCAGATGTTCCCCCGGACCATCATCACACCGCCGGATCTGGAAACGGTGAATGTGATCGCCATCGTGTGTTTTGTAGCGGCGTTGCTGTACTGGCTTTTGTTCCTGCGGAATTTGCCCTGGTGGCCCGGCAAACAGCCCACGCCTCCCGAGGGCTACGGCCCCGGCGAAATGGGCAGCGTTCTGCATCTGCAGGGCGGAAACTTAAATATGATGGTCTTTTCCTGGGCGCAGCTGGGTTATTTGCAGATCCGTACGGAGAAGAACGGCCCTGTGCGCCTTGTAAAGCAGATGGAAATGGGCAACGAGCGAAGCAGCTTTGAACAGCGGTGCTTTAAGCTGCTCTTTGGCAACCGGGATGTGGCCAACGCATCCAGCCGCCGTTACGGCGCGGTGTACTGCGCCGTGGAAAAGCTCAGACCCAATCTTACCGCGCTCATCCATCCCAAGTCCGGAAATCTGACAGTATTCCGCATTTTAACGGCGCTGACAGGCCTGTTCTGCGGTGTTGGACTGGCGTTGCTGCTTACCGATGGCGCAGCGCTGCAATGGTTTTGGATCGTTGTTTTGGGCGTAGCCGCATGGCTCAGCAGTTGGCAGATCCAGCTTTGGGCCCGGCATTTGTTTGCGCCCCAGCAACGAAAGCTGTGGGTCGGCCTGGGCTGGTGCGGATTTTGGCTGCTGCTGGGTCTGATTGCCGGACAGGTAAGTACCGCTGCGGCACTGGTGTTCAGCCAGCTATTTGCCGGCTTGCTGCTGGCCTTTGGCGGTCGGCGCACCTATGCAGGCAAGCAGGCTATGGAGCAGGCTATGAGTATGCGGCGGTATTTTAAGACCGTTTCCAAACAGGATCTGCAGAGAATTAAACAAAACAATCCGGAGTATTTCCACCAAATGATGCCCTTGGCCATAGCCCTGGGCGCAGATAAAGCCTTTGCTAAAAGCTTTGGTAAGGAGCTCGTGGGTCAATGCCCCTACATTTCCGACGGCATCAATGTTGAGATGCGGGCCGGTCAGTGGCGCTTGCAAATGCGGCAGATTTTGGAAAGAATGAATACCCTGCCGGAACAGACCCGGACGGAAAAGGTCATTGCGTTTGTGGAAAGTCTGCGGAAATAAAACGATAAATTTGAAAAGAGGTTTCTATTATGATCATTGGTATTCCTAAGGAAATTAAGAAAAACGAGTTCCGTGTAGCGGCGACTCCGAATGCTGTTGCCGATCTGGTGCGCAGAGGCAATACGGTGCTGTTTGAAACCGACTGCGGTGTTGGCAGCGGTTTCTCCAATGCCGATTATATCGCCGCCGGCGGTAAAGAGTGCGCCCATGAAGAAGTTTACAAAAATTGCGATATGCTCTACAAGGTCAAGGAGATCGAGGAAGCTGAGTACGACCTGCTCCACGAAGGCCAGATCGTCTTTACCTATCTGCACTCCAATGCCCACCCGGATATGGCCAAGGAGCTGATGGCCCGGGGCGTGACCGGTATCGCTTACGAGGATATTACCGATGAAAACGGCGGTTTTCCTGCGCTGGCTCCCATGAGTGTGCTGGCCGGCAAGGGCGGTTTCTTAGCTGCACTGTATTTTGCCCAGTCCGTCCATGGCGGCAACGGTATGCTGCTGAGCCGCATTCCCGGAGTTCCCACCCCCGAAGTCACCATCATTGGCTGCGGCAATTCCGGTATGGGCGCTGCGGAGCTGGCTGCTGCTTTCGGCAACAAGGTCACCATTTTGGATGTGAACTGGAAGGCTATGGAGGCTGCTAAGGATAAGCTGCCTGCTAATGTGGAGTTCCTGTACTCCAACCGGGAGAACCTGGTTGCCTGCCTGAAGCGCACCGATGTGCTGATCAACTGCATTCTGTGGCCCAAGACCCGGAAGGATCACCTGGTAAACCGTGAGGACTTGAAGATGATGAAGCCCGGCGCGCTCATTATCGATGTGGCTTGCGACGATGCCGGTGCTATTGAGACCTGTGTCAGCACCACCCACGACGATCCTGTCTACTACGAAGAGGGTATCCTCCACTACTGCGTGGACAATATCCCCTCCGCCTTCTCCTGCACTGCTTCTCAGACCCTGTCTGCTGCAACGCTGCCCCATGCCATCGCCATCGCACAGAAGGGTGTGGAGCAGGCTCTGCTGGATAATGCGCATCTGCGCCGGGGTCTGACCACCTACAAGGGCAAGCTGACCCTGTTGGAGACCGCCGAAAAGCACAATATGGCATACACCGACCCCAAGGATGCAATTTTGGGTAAGTAAAAATGAAACCTCCCGCCGATCATCGGCGGGAGGTTTTTGTAGAAACAGGCTTAATCGCAGCAGGGATCAGGCTTTTTGGCCGGCGCAGGCTCGTCTTTTGCGGGAGATGTAACATCGCCAAGGCCGGAGGCTTCAGAGAAGAGGACGTTTGCTTTGGTCATATCCACAGCATCGGTGGGGACGATTATCTTGGCAGCTCTGCCGTCGGACATAGCGACCAGCGCCTCATACTTTTTGATTTCCAGCACAGCGGCATCTACACCGGCGTTTTTCAGCTCACGCAGACCGTCGGCCTCTGCTTTCTTGGAAAGGAAGATCGCTTTGGCTTCGCCTTCGGCGCGGGCAATGCGGGCATCCCGCTCGCCCTCGGCAGCCAGGATCATAGCCTGCTTATCGCCTTCAGCGCGGGTGATGGCTGCGGCCTTGTGACCTTCTGCCTGCAGCAGGGTCTCACGGCGGTCACGCTCTGCCTTCATCTGCTTTTCCATTGCGTTCTGGATCTCGGCAGGGGGGATGATGTTCTTCAGCTCAACACGGTGAACCTTGATGCCCCATTTGTCGGTGGCTTCGTCCAGGATAGAGGTCATCTTTGCGTTGATGGTGTCACGGGATGTAAGGGTTCCGTCCAGCTCCAGTTCGCCGACGATATTACGAAGGGTGGTAGCGGCCAGATTGGAAAGGGCAGAAATGGGATTGACAGCGCCGTAAGCATAAAGCTTTGCATCGTAAACGGCGTAGTAAATGACGGTGTCGATCTGCATGGTAACATTATCCTTGGTGATAACAGGCTGGGGAGGGGAGTCCAAAACCTGCTCCTTAAGGGTCACTTTTTTGGCGATCTTCTCTACAACTGGGATCTTTACATGGAAACCGGCAGACCAGGTAGTCTTGTACTTTCCGAGAAACTCGATCACATATTCGTGGGCTTGGGGAACGATCTTTGCGTTTGCTATGACAAAGACCAAAACTATGACGGCTATAATGATTGCGGGCATTTTTATATCTCCTTTTTTGAATTATTTGGCGGGAAACGCCTACTTATAGTATATAGGCAAAAGTCCAAAATGTAAAGCTACAGCAGTCGAATGTTACAAAAAACACTTGGCAGGCAGATTACAATGCCTTTTGAAATGCAAAAACACAGTGGCCTTTCTTGTTTGTGTAAGAGCGGCACAGAGTAAAGCCTAACTTTTGATGGAGGGCGATGCTGGCGGTATTGTCTTGGCGAATTTGGGCAATAGCCATGGTGTAACCCATCTGTGTTGCTTGTTCCAAGGCTGCTCTTACCGCAAGATAACCATAGCCTTGCTGCCGGTATTGGGGCTTGATCTCCGGGCCGCAGCTGATCTGGCCGGGAGCTGTTTCGTACAGGCTCACAAAACCCACGCAAATATCGTCGTCCATCACGGCAAATAGTTCAAAATATTTGCCCATGTGATTTTTGGCAAGGGATTCAGCTAACATTTTCTCCATTGCCTCGGCAGGCATTTCTGCATAAGAGGTGTCTTGGAACAGGTTTTTGTTATCCCGGTTAATGGGGCACAAGATGATCATTGTAGGCACTCCTTTTCGGTGATGGCAAAAATAAAAAGTAAAGACCACCCGAAAGGGTGGTCTTTACTTTTGGTGACCCGTACGGGAATCGAACCCATGTTACCGCCGTGAAAGGGCGGTGTCTTAACCGCTTGACCAACGGGCCTGGTAGCGGCGACCTGATTCGAACAGGTGACATACCGGGTATGAACCGGCTACTCTACCAACTGAG
>JAZNNO010000044.1:0-2767 GCA_045580345.1 Faecousia sp. | reverse complement strand
CCAGAACCCCACCCAGGCACAGCTTTTCAAGCGGATCGATGGTGTGGTTTACAATGTGGATACAGAGCATTGCTTCGAGGGCGATCCCGACTGCGCCTGCATCGGTTTCTGCATCCGGGAACCCTACGGCGGCTTCGACTATGTAAAGCCCGAGCCCAAAAAGAGCAAGGACATCGGTCTGGATGATCTGAAAGACTTTGCAAAATTGTTCCGGCGATAAAAAATAAAATCTTTATACTGCGACAAGGAGGAATCACACAATGAAAGCTGAACAGTTATTCCGTAAGACGATGCCTTTCTGCATGGCAAAATTTGTATTGGGCGGTATCATGATCGGCATTATGGCGGTGCTGCTGGCACTTTTTGCCGGTATTGGCTGGCTTTTTGGTGACCTTGGACTGGTCATCGGCCTGTGCATCTGGGGTGGCAGCATCAAAGTGGTGCATCTGGTGGTCATGAATTACGCAGGCTATCTGGTGAAAGCCGGACACATTGCGGTGCTGGCGGAAGCAGCCGCTACCGGCAAGGTTCCCGATAATCAGGTGCAGTATGGCAAGGATAAGGTAAAAGAGCGCTTTGTTACCTCCAATGTATACTTTGCGGTGGATAAGCTGGTAACCGGTGCGGTGAAAGAAATTCAGAAAGGCATTCAGAAAGTCAGTAATTTCCTGGACTTCGTTCCCGGCATGGACAAGCTGGCAAGCCTGGCCAAGTGGTTTGTGGAGCTGTCCCTGGGTTATATCGACGAGTGCTGCCTGGGCTACACCTTCTACAAATCCGAGCAGGGCGCGTTCCAGAGCGCCTGTGACGGTGTTGTGATCTATGCCAAGAACATTAAGCACCTTCTGAAAAACGCAGCAGTCACCATGCTGAAGCTGGTTCTTGCGACGCTGGCTATGGTCCTGGTGGTGTTCATTCCCGTTGGTCTGCTGTTCAAGCTGCTGAAATGGAGCGGCCTGTTTGCCTTCTTGCTGGCCTGCCTGATCGCATGGGTGGTCAAGTTTGCGTTCCTGGATAGCTATGTCCTCTGCCAGACCATGGCAGGCTATATGTCTGTAGCGCCTACCACGGAGATCACCTTCGATCTGTACGGCAAGCTCAGCGGTATTTCCGCCAAGTTTAAGGAGCTGTGGGAGAAGGGCAAGGCAGAAGATCCCACCGGTACTTACGGGGAAAACCCCGGCTATGGGGAACCTGCCTACGATCCCCCGGTCTATGACGCGCCCGTCTATGAAGCACCCCAGATTCCGGAAGCACCGGCGCAGAGCGCTGCGGGAGCAAAATTCTGCGGCAGCTGCGGCGCGAAAAATGACAGCGGCGCCGGTTTCTGCGGCAGCTGCGGCGCAAAGCTATAACGAAAAGAAAGCCCACACACAATCACGGGCGGCCAGCAATACCACCGGCCGCCCGTCTGTGCTTATTTAAACAGCCGAAAGGAGGTAATTGCTTATGAAACGCATATTCAGTGTTTTGCTCTCTCTGCTTCTGCTGTTGTCCCTTTTCCCGGTAACGGCATTTGCGGCAGAGGAAAACGATATATCCAAGTTTGAACTGCCCGCTCCCCAGGCACCCAATTACTTCGTCTATACCGATGGGGATGAAAAGGAAGCCAGCCACGATGACTTGAGAATGATCATGATCGCCGACCCCGAGGTGGCGCTGCTTGCAGCAGAATACTATGCGGATTCCGATGCTTTTTACGAGAAATACGGCCTGTATTCTTTTGCAATCTCCATGCAGTACGATGTATCGCTGGATGATGAGGAGCATTGGCAGCACAACGCCGAATGGGATACCAACTGGTACACAGGTGGTTACGCGGATGGCTACCCATATGTCTCTCTCGGTTCCGAAATGATGGAGGACTTCGAGTTCTTCTGGCTGACCTACTATGAGGGAGAAGGTTCGAGTACCTTTGTTCCTTATCAACCTGCTATCACCACCTATGTGTATCACCACGAGGATTGGGACGAAGAAATCTACTCCTTTGACGTAGAAAACCACAGTCTGTACATCCGCTGCCGCTATTATATGGAGTGGGAAACCTTCGATGCCGAGAAGAATGAGATCGGCGAAAAGCAGTCCAAATTCTCCGATTGGTCGGAAAGTGCTATCTTTGGCAAGAACAGTACGCAGATCACACCCGACGAGCCGACTGTTTACGAAGCACCCATCATCTCCGATATGAAGATCGTGCTTTCCGAGGGCGATGAGAACAGCCATATTGAGTACGCACAGACCACACCCGAATCGGTTTGGATGGCAAATGTGTACTACTATATGCAGGGTGAAGGTCAATTCGACGGACTTGAAACCCAGGTCAGCATTGACGGAGGCGAGTGGATCGAGTTTGACACGGCAGACTCCGGCGGCGATTGGTGCCTGTGGAACGGCAGCCGAGGCGCATACAATTTTGACGTACCCATTGAGGAAAACAGTCATGTGAAGCTCCGCATCCGCTATATCGGAACGCACGGTCCTTCCGAATGGTCCAACGTGCTGGAAATTAACGGCGGAGGAACACAGGAACTTCCCGAGAATACGAGCAAGGCACCGGACGAAAAGCCCGCCGTAGTCGAAAAGGACAAATGTTCCATCTGCGGCTTCTGCAGCGTACCGCTGGGACTGTGCATCTTCATTTGGATCGCTATTGCAGTAGTAATGATTATCATCGTAGTAATCATGATCGCAACTAAAAAGAAGAGATGCCCCAACTGCAAAGCCAAATGTGAGAAAAAAGACAAATGCTGTCCGAATTGCGGACAGC